>CAZDGN010000010.1:20165-51690 GCA_964505265.1 uncultured Rickettsia sp. | reverse complement strand
CACAAACTCCAGTTGTTGCATTTTTAGCGTAACCAGAAGCACAATTACAAGATGAGCCAGATATTATTGAAGCAGTAGCTGTAGTTGAAGTTGGGGTTGCTTGGCAAGTGTAAGAGATGGTACCAGTATATCCAGTTTGGTCGCAAGAGGTTGTTAAGCCAGTTGAAGTATTATTAGTGTAAGCCAATCCAGTTTTTGCAGAATAACCAGTGCCAGCGGGTAAAGAGCAAGTGACTTGGGCACAGGCGGTGCCTCCTGCGGTGAAAGTTCCTGGGTTCGTAGTTCCAGTACAAGTATAAGTTGGTGAACCAAAGAAGCCAGTATTGCAAGTTAAAGATTGAGCGGAAGTGTTGTAATTTACAGTATTTCCACCTGAAGTCACATTGATATTAGAAGGAATGGTGCAAGTAATTTGAGTGCAGTTATTGCTATTCACCGTAAATGTACCAGGATTAGATGTTCCTGAACAGCTATAACTTAATGACCCAGTATATCCTGGTGCACAACTTAAACTTCCACTTCCAAAAACAACTGATGAAGATGATACAGAGGGTATGGAATAGCTATATCTAACCGCAAGTGATTTAAAAGTGCCAACACAGGGATCTCCAAAAACTCCGTTCGTTGCAGATATTGAACATGAGTTTTTATTAAGGCAAGAATTTTGAACAACTGTCATCGAAGAGTTAGAATGACAAGAAGTTGTCGACCAACTACTAGTATTAGGAAGACCGTAGCTGGCAAATAATATGTTATTTATTATTGTTGATTGAGGTGCATTTATAGTTAAGGTACTATTTTCAGGTACAGATCCCGAAGCAATAGTTCCAACTGGGCAAGTAATTTGAGCACAACTTCCACTCAAATTTGGTGTATTTGGAGTGCTGCAATTATAGCTTATAGTTCCAGTATAACCAGATACATCACAAGCGAAATTTCCAGAACCAGTTAAAGATGATTTGGCATTATAACCAGTTCCAGCAGGAATTGAGCATACTGCAATGCAAACTCCATTAACTAATGTGTAACCAGAAGCACAATTACAAGATGAGCCAGATATTATTGAAGCAGTAGCTGTAGTTGAAGTTGGGGTTGCTTGGCAAGTGTAAGAGATGGTACCAGTATATCCAGTTTGGTCGCAAGAGGTTGTTAAGCCAGTTGAAGTATTATTAGTGTAAGCCAATCCAGTTTTTGCAGAATAACCAGTGCCAGCGGGTAAAGAGCAAGTGACTTGGGCACAGGCGGTGCCTCCTGCGGTGAAAGTTCCTGGGTTCGTAGTTCCAGTACAAGTATAAGTTGGTGAACCAAAGAAGCCAGTATTGCAAGTTAAAGATTGAGCGGAAGTGTTGTAATTTACAGTATTTCCACCTGAAGTCACATTGATATTAGAAGGAATGGTGCAAGTAATTTGAGTGCAGTTATTGCTAACATCTTTAGCGAATCCCGAATTACATAAACAACTATTGGAATTTTGAGTAAAGGCTCCAATTATTGAATTGCCATTAGTTGAACAAGTAAATGATGCGGTTGAAGATGTCGAATAATTTGGAGCATTGCAATAATAATTATTAGTTCCAAAGTTAATCCCAGTTGTTCCAGAGGTAAATCCAGTGATTCCAGAAGGAACTGTACAAGTAATTGGTGAGCAAGTTGCACCATTAGTAATACTGAAAGTTCCCTTAGCATTATTGCCAGTATTAATACAAGTGTAGGTCGGTTGAGTTGCTCCATAAGCAAAGCCAATAGCACAATTTATAGCTGTGGCTGATGATGTATAATTTACCGATGAAAGGTTAAGGTTGTTTGCAGAAGGTACATCACAAGAAACCGATAAACAAGAATTATTAACAGTAGCACTTCCTGAAGTTGGAACTGATTGTCCATCTGCCCTAGTGGAATTAACTGTAGAGCAAGTATAGGTTGGTTGAGTTAAGTAATAAAAACCAGACTTACAAGTTAAGTTGCCAGTTCCGACATTTACCGAAGATTCATTTACATTAAGAGTTGAAGAAGATATTGAACAAGTAATTAAGCTACAATTATTAGCTGTTGGGGTTAATGTAGCTCCTTGAGTGGTGCAAGCAGGAAAAGAAATAGTGCTGGTCTGATTATAGTTGGCAGCATTGCAATAAAAGCTAGCAGATGAAGTATTATATGGAATTTGAGTACCAGTTATAAAGCCATTAACCAAGGAAGCTGAGGAACAGACGATTGATTCACAAACTCCAGTTGTTGCATTTTTAGCGTAACCAGAAGCACAATTACAAGATGAGCCAGATATTATTGAAGCAGTAGCTGTAGTTGAAGTTGGGGTTGCTTGGCAAGTGTAAGAGATGGTACCAGTATATCCAGTTTGGTCGCAAGAGGTTGTTAAGCCAGTTGAAGTATTATTAGTGTAAGCCAATCCAGTTTTTGCAGAATAACCAGTGCCAGCGGGTAAAGAGCAAGTGACTTGGGCACAGGCGGTGCCTATTTGAGTAATAATTCCGGGATTACCCGCAACATTAACCCCATCATCTCTTGAATATAAGGTTCCGACACAATTATATTTAGGTAAACCATAATATCCTGAAGAACATATTAATGATTGATTATTTCCGATAAAAACTTGTTGACCAGTTGAGGTAGAATTAAATGAAGATGGAATTGTACATATAATTTTTAAACAATTATTAGTTGTGGTATTTAGATTTGTGAAGGTTTTAGAAATATTACATGTAAATGAAGCTGTTTTAGTTTGGTCAAAAGTGATATCGTTGCAGTAATATGGCTCATCATTTGGGGAGTATGAAATTACACTTCCATTGTTAAAACCACTAACACCATTAGTTGAGCAAACCGTTTGAGCACAATTGTCAGAAACCGTTAAAACTTCGAGATCCGAACAGCTGTAAGTAACCGTCCCTTCATATCCAGCTTTACATTTGAAGCTTCCTGAGCTAACACCAACCGATCTTCCATCATATCTGATCGTGCTTGATATATCACAAGATTTTAATGTACATACGCCGACTGGTGAAATAAATCCACCAGTTGTACAATCATAAGATAATTCACCTTTATAGTTTGCTTTATCACAAGTAAGCTTTCCCTTACCAAACGAAACCTGACGACCGAAATATCCAACTCCTTCGCTTATATCACATTTTACAGATGAACAAGTTGAAGAAGGTATTATTAATCCACTTTTTATACAATTATATGACACCAACCCTGAAAATCCAGAGATACAATCAAAAGTTCCAGATCCATATTCAACCGTCCTTCCTTTATATAAAACATTATCAGCAATTTGGCAGGTAATTTTATTACAAACTCCAATAGGAGTAATTACTCCAGCATTAACACAAGAATAATTCAATTTTCCAGTATAACTTTGATCATCACAAACAAAAGAGTCTGAACCAAAATCTACAGTTCTTGCACTATATCCAGCTCCAGCATTAATGGTGCAAGAAATTTTACTGCAAGAATTAGTTAAGGCAGCCACTCCAGTATTTGCACAAACATAATTTAATGAACCAGAATATCCATCTGCACAAGGTAAAGATCCAGTTCCAATAGCCACAGATACTCCATCATAAGATTCAGTTGATGCAATTTTACAACTTGAAACAACTGTGTTAGCTTTAGTAAATACAATGTTTGATAAGGTTAGAATTCCAGCGGAACCCATTGAATTTGTAGAATATATTCCTGCTCCGAAAGTATTTGAACCGGGAATTAAATTAATACTTATAGACCCCGATGCAGATGAAACTCCATTAGATGTCAAAGGATACCAAACATTATTTAAAAAATATCCTGGCTGATCAGTTATAGCGGTGTCAAAACTATTAAAATATTTCCAATCAAATGTTATTTTGATGACCGTGCTATCAAGATTTGTAATAGCATAGGCATATTGAGCGATAGAATAGGAGCTTAGATTTGGCCCAACAATTTCTATAGAGTTATTAGAAGATTGGGAAATAAAAGAGTTGTTTGGCAAGTTAGTTAAATAATTCCAATTTAAATTAAAGCCAATATTTTCGCAAAACCCATTTACAGTTGAGGAGACAGAGCTTCCACTTTGAGCACATCTATAGGATATCGTTCCGCTGTAATTATTTTCATCACATGAAAAACTTCCACTCCCAACATCAACTTGTCTAGCAAGATAACCAGTTTGGGCTGGTATGTTACATTTTAACTTTGAACAGCTATTGATTACTTTTGCCGATCCAGAAGATTGACAATCATAACTAACCTGCCCGCTATAGCCAGAATCGCAAGAAAATACAGAAGATCCGAAACCAACGGTTCGCCCAGCATATCCAGCACCATCAACTATATCACATTTAATTGGAACACATGAACTTCCAAAAGTTGCTACACCTCCCGCACCGCAATCATAAAGAACTTTACCCTTGAAGCCAGTAGATAAATCACAATTTATTGTTCCAGTTCCATAATTTGCTAAAATACCAGCATAGCCATTGCCAGCTGGTATATTGCATTTTATCGGTGTACAAGTTCCAGTTGCATTTATATTAGAGCCATCGGTTAAACAATTATAGGATAAAGTTCCAGAATGATCAGAATTACAACTGAAGCTTCCCGACCCCTTAAATACAGTTCTTGCAGAATATCCAACACCAGATAAAACATTACAGCTAATTTTTGAACAAACACCAGATGGCTTAATAGTTCCAGGAACTGAACAGTTGTACGTAACCAAACCTTGATAACCTTCTTTATTACAATTAAAAGAAGATGATCCGTAATTAACAACCCTAGAAGTGTACCCCTCATCCTCTTCAATATCGCACTGAATATCAACACAATCGGCTCCGCTAATTACTTTACCAACATCGCACCTCGTTAAAGAACAGCTATTTACAACACTAGAAGCCCCTAAATAGCTACAATTCCATTTAAAAAAACCAAAATAATTTGTTTCGCATTCTCCGTCAAATCCTTCAGTTCCAGCATTAACAGTTTTGAGCTTCATTCCAGATTTTCCACCAACATTGCAGGTTCTTAAAACACAATTATTTGTGGTTATAGTTGGAACACCTGAAGAAGAGCAATTCCAGGAATAACTTCCCGCATATCCAAGAGCTGAATTACAAACCCCATCAGTTCCAGATGTAGCAAGAGAAACCTCTTTAGAAATTAATGCAGGATTAGATGCTCCAACAATACATTTATTTACACATTTATTTGATTTTACCGTTCCAAAACCGTTAGCATCACAATTCCAAGAGTAATTTCCTCCATATCCAGTAATACATTGACCATCCACTCCTGAACTATTTATAATTACTGTTTTTTGTAACATGCCAATGCCCTGAACTGAAGTTCCTACATCGCAAGTATTTTTACAATTATTAGCTAAAACCTTACCCTCAACTTTTCCAGTAATTTGATTAAGATTACAAGACCAAGTATAATTTCCAACATACCCGCTTGCACTATCGCAAACTCCTTGAGTTCCAGATTTTCCAAAACCAACTCTTGCTTTAACCATACCCAAACCTTGCTCTGAAGTTCCAACATCACAAAAGTTAACACAATTATTTTCTAAAACCACTCCAGCACCCGAATTAGAACAATTCCAGCTATAATAACCACCATAGGAGGAAGCACATTCTCCATCTATACCACTAGTTCCTGTAGCAACTGTTTTTGATATCATTCCTGTGCCGTCACCAACTTTACAATTAGCAATTTTACAATTATTATTAACTTCGGTTACTCCTTCCACAGAGCATGAGTAACTATAACTTCCTGAATATCCATTTAAACATTTTCCATCACTTCTTTTAGCGGTTCCAAAGGGTACAATTTTTGATTCCATTCCAATACCAATTCCAACTGAGCAATTTCCATCGAGATAGCACAATCCAGATTCAATTTTAGCCTTACCATCAACACAATTAACATTAATACCCGAACCTGCATAACCATCATCGCACCGCAATGAATTCTTTCCATTTTTCAATGTTCGAAGTGAAATGCCAATAGTAGAAAACTGACAATTTTCGTAACACATATCCGTTACCTGAGCTACACCTTTTTCACAGCTATAACTATAAGATCCATCAAAGCCAATATCGCATAAACCTAAATTACTTGAGGTAAAGGAATTTACGGTTTGCGGTCTCATTCCGGAATATCCACCTACCGTACATCTTGAATCAATACACCCGCCAACACTTGAAACAACAACTCCGTTTTCGCAATTAACAACAAACTCACCAACATAATTCGCTTGATTACAACTTAAATTATTAAAACCATGAGGAATTGATAATTGTGTTAAACCAGTTGCCGAGAATAAACATGATTTTTTACAACTTTCTAAAATTTGCAGAGAAGAATCATCGTTACATCTATACTTCATTACTCCACTATAACCAGGCTCAGAGCACTTTAAAGACCCCTCGCCATTTGCCACATTAGTTGATTGTATTCCAGCAGAAACAACATTACAAGGACAGGATTTTTCAAATATCCAAACCCCATTTTTTCCACATCTTTTAGCAGATCGAATATTTTGATTTGGCTCTGGACAATTTGAAGTGGAATAAACAATTTGATTAAATAAGGAATTAACATTTCCGTAAGAATCACCAGAATTTATACATGGAACTAAAAAATCAGCATTATAATCCTTAACTAACTCTTCTTTATTTCTAGAAAAAACATAATCATCAAAATTTTCATCATTTTTTAAAGATCTTACAAAAACATTATCAGCAATGATAGTATTTCCAGAAATTGAAGTAAAACTATTTTCTAAATCCCCAATATAACCAGCTGGAGGAGCAGTTGCTGGAGTTAAAGAGCTTGTGCTGAAACCTCCAAACTTATTTTTACCAAGCCCCATTATAACAAAAATTGCCTTGCTATCAACAATATTAGCATCTTCTTTAATATTAATAATAACATCGTCAACCAATGTTCCTAAATTTATCGTCGAGGTATTTGCTATGTCGGCAAAAACTGTTGCCCTTTTGTCAATTACATATACAAATTTTGTTCGATACTGATCCTCCATATAATCCGAAGATAGTCCAAGAGTTTGAACTGGAACAGTTCCATATAAAATATTTGAGTTAGTATTTAATTCAAAAACACCGGAACCAATCAAACAATTTCCCGAGGAGATAGATTCCCTTCCATAGTCAGAATCAACTCCTTTTTGTTTGGTAATTTTAGCAGGACAAGGCAATCTTTTATTTTGAAGCATAAATCGCCCCATAGCCTTATAAACTACTTCTACTTTTTGAGCATCGGATTCAGCATTTGAAGCACTATTTTGAATTTCAGATATAGCTATCGAAGTGGTAGCAACAACTAGGGCAGTTGAAATTAAAACCGAGATATCGTTAAAACTAAATCCCTTTTTATTTTGCTTTGCCAAAAATTTGTTTTTTATAAAATTTAAAATATTTATGAAATTAAAATTCATAATATGTTGACAAATTATATTAAATTGTTAAATTTTATAAATATCGTAAATAATTTTCTTTGGGGATATAGCTCAGTTGGTAGAGCATCTGCTTTGCAAGCAGAGGGTCAGGAGTTCGAGCCTCCTTATCTCCACCACATACTCATACCTTGATATATAAACAATCAAATCAAACTAATTAAAATTTATAGTTTCCTTTAAATCATAATTTATTTTTATCAAAACTATGATTTTAAGCGTTTAAAACACTTATGTTTTTTAACTTTAACTTTAAAAATGTTACCTGTTAAAAAATTTTTCTAAAATCAGTTTAGTTAGATAAAATATTATACCAAACAAAACCTAATATTTTTTTATAGTTTTTTTTAATAATACCAAAATAGGATTTCTAATAAAAAGAGCGATTTTTTAAAGCAATAGATATGGTTCCTTCATCAAGATAATCAAGCTCGCTTCCGATTGGAATACCATAACCTAGGTGAGAAATTTTTACTTTAAATTCTTGCAATAAATCTACTAAATAATGAGCGGTATTTTGACCATCAATAGTTGCGGATGTGGCAATAATAATTTCAGAAAAATTATGATTTCTTACTCTAGAAATTAATGAATTTATATTCAAATCTTCAATAGTTTTGCCATTAATTGCTGATAAATTTCCACCCAAAATATGATATTTTCCTTTAAATGTTTTTGATTTTTCAATTGCCCATAAATCCTCAACCCCCTCAACCACACAAAGCAAATCTTTTTGCCTAAAATCATCTTGACAAATTGAACAAACATCGCCTTCATCAATATTTCCACATATTTGGCAATTTTTTATTTTATTGTTTAAATCATTTAGCAAATTTATTAGCGGAATTAAAATTTTTTCTTTATTTAAAGCTAAATGTAGAATAATTTTTTTAGCAATTCTAGGCCCCATTGAAGGCAATTTAGCTATAATTTTTGTTAAATTTTCGATGATATTATTTTTCATTTTTAATTTATTTTCTTAAGCCGCAATCAGCATAAACTTTATATTTAAATGTAGTGAGTTGTTCTAATCCAACTGGACCTCTAGCATGAAGCTTTCCGGTAGCAATTCCGACCTCACCTCCGAGACCAAATTCATTTCCATCAGCAAATTGTGTTGAGGCATTATGCATCACTATTGCAGAGTCAACTTCATTTTGAAATTTTTGTGCCATATATTTATTTTCAGTAATAATCGACTCTGTATGAGATGAACCATATTTAGAGATATGCTCAATTGCCTCTTCTATATTTTTTACAATTTTTACCGACAAAATTTTATCCAAATATTCAGTATAATAATCCTTTTCTTTTGCTAATTTAATTCTTGAATCTATTTTTATTACATCTTTGGAACCGCGAATTTCGCAATCGCAGGCAAATAAATCATTTAATATTTTGGGCAAAAATTCTTTAGCAATTTTTTTATCAATCAACAATGACTCAGTTGCTCCGCAAATTCCAACCCTTCTTAGCTTGGCATTAAACAAAATTTTTTTAGCCTTTTCCAGATTTGCATCTTGATGAATATAAGTATGACAATTACCATCTAAATGCTTAAAAATCGGAATTTTGGTTTGTTTGGAAATGGCATTTATCAAATCTTTTCCGCCCCTTGGAATCACTACATCAATTAAATTATCTTGTTGCAAAAGTTGTTTTAAAAAATTTCTATCATTATTTTCAATAAAGTTGACAATATTGATGTCTAGAGAAAAATGATTGATGGCCTCCTGATAAATTCTAGCAATTGCTTTAGAGGTTAAAATCGAATCAGAGCCAGCCCTTAAAATTACTGAATTTCCAGATTTAATGGCCAATGCTGAAATATCTGAAGTTACATTTGGTCTAGATTCATAAATAGCCAATAAAACCCCTATTGGCGTTGAAACTCTTTTAATATTCAGTCCATTTTTAAGATTTGTTTCATACAAAATTTTTCCAACTGGATCTGGCAACAAAATTAAATCATCAATCGATTTAATAATGCCATCAATTCGAATATTATTTAGATGAAGTCTATCTATTTTAGCAGAATTTAAACCTGATTTTAAAGCATTTTCTACATCAATTTTATTTTCACCAATAATATTTTCTCGATTTTTATCAAGAAGACTGCAAACCATTTTTAAAATATTATTCTTAACCTCGCTTGATGCCAAGGATATTGATTTTGAGGCAATTTTTGAACCTGTACAAATTTTTAATATTTGTTTTTTGTTATTCATAAAAAGGATAAATATTTAATTAAGTTTGAGAAGAATATGATTCCAATCATTGAAATAATTGCAAGAGTCAAGATTGTTAAAATTAAATTTGGATTAAAATCAACAGCTTTAGCTTGATTTTTTACATTTTCCAGATTTTTTATTTCAAAATTCTCAGAGACCTTGGCATTAAATAAGCTAAAAATCTTATAAGAATAATATGTTAAAAAAATAAAATTTAAAACAAAAATAATAAGTGCTAAATAATCTTTTTTTAACCAGATTGATTTAATTAAATAATATTTATCTACTATTGATAATGCTGGAGCCAAACCAATTAGTGAAAATAAAGAAAAAAATAGCAAAAGACAGGTAATTGGCATAAATTTAAATATAGATTTATGATTTTTAATTGCCGATTTTTCAAAAAAAAGTTCAAAATTGGCAAAACATAAAAAAATCATAACAAAATTTATGGTAAATGAAATTGTAGCAATAAAAGAATAATTAAATTTATTAGCCAACTGCACCAAAATATTTAACAGATAAAAACTAAATTGATTTACCAAAAGAAGGTGAGAAGAGGTTTTTAAATCATTTTTTTTAAGTAATATAAAACTTGTAATCATCATATTTGTTAAGATGATAATTTCAAAAAAAATTAGACCAAATTTTTTAGATAATAAACCAAACCCTTTAATTCCAAAAATATAGTTAATTATTTTTAAAAATACAAAACTACTGGCAAAACAATAAGTTAGTAAGAATAAAATTAAAAGAACGATACTATTAAATTTTAGATTTTTAAAAAATAAATAATATGGCAATAAAATCGATAAAAATAATCCAAAAAAAAACAATAGAAATATAAATCCAAATAGATTTTCATTGTAATTTAGAGGAACAATAATATTTTCTACAAATTCGAGCTGAGAGTTGGTTTTAAAAGTTAAAATCATAGCCAGAAATATCAAGAAACTCTCAATATAGAGTGAAAAAGAGAAAAATTTTGTTAATTTCGACTCTTCAAAATTCAAAAATTTTTGACTAAAAAAATTACACTCTAAAATTAAACATATATAAAAAAACAAAATCGTGAACAGATTTCTACTTAAAATAAGCAAATTAATTGTGGCAATAATTAGAATTACAAATTCTTTAAAATCATTTTTGTTTTCGATATATGAAATTTTAAGATAAGCACTAAGATAGAAAGATAAAATTATCCATATAAAAGCCAGTAAATATAAAAAAATAATACTTATTTTGTCGGCATATATCGATAAAGATACGAATCTAATTGCCTCTGATATCACAATCTCGTAATCATTATTTGATAAAATTTTCGTTGACTCAATTAGATTGATAAAAAATAAAATTGGAAATAAACAAAAACAAAAATCATAAAATTTTTTAAATTCAGCAAAAAAACGTAAAGCAAACCACGATATCAAAGGAAAGAAAGCCAAAATAAACAAGAAAAATTGACCTTGATTCATAAATTTTAAATTGAATTGGATAACAAAAATACTGCAAATCTGGATGCAAGATTATTAACCGCACCAGCCGAAAACACATTAACATAAACCACTAATATAAGTATCCAAAACACAAATATTTGGTAAAAATTGTTTTTAATTACAACTGGATTATTTGGTTTTATTAATGTTTTATTTCCGAAGGAATTTATAATTCTAACAGCTATTTTAAAATGAACAAAATTTGAAAAAATTAATGCTAAAATCATCATTAAATTAATACCAATTTTAAATGAAGCTAATCCAATATAAAAATATCCAAAAAATAAAAACGTAAAAGGCAAACCAGCGATAAAAAATACCACGAATTTGATAGGAATGGCTACCAACGAATTATTTTTAATAATAAAATATAACACTTTTAAAGAAGAAGTCTTGAAAATGTTTTTTTGATAGCTGGCATATAAAAAAATAAAGAAATTAACTAAAGAGAAATTTAATAAAAAGAAAAACAATGCTTGCATTGACTCAATAGTCTGCATACCAATTGCCGAAATAATAAATCCTAGATTATTTATCGAAAAATAAGCACAAATAACCTTTAAATGATGTTCTTTTAAAAGTTTTAAGGAGCTGTAAATTATTAAAACAAAACCCGAAAAAATCATTAAATTGGCAAATTGATATTGAGAAAATAAAAAATTATGACCAAAGAAAAAATAGATAAACTTGATGACCAAATAAATGCCAAGCAAAATATTGATAAAGAAAGCATCGATTATAATCAAACTAGCGACAACACTAGAACTTCTAATTTTTTGAAAATATTGCCAAATTGGAAAAAATTTAAAGATCATTGCAATTGATATCAAAATTAAAATATCAATCATAATCCAAAAATTAGTTGCAGGTAATAAAAATAAATTATCGGCTATTTTTTCAAAATTTAATTCGCCAAAAATTAAATAAATTGAAAAAAAACATATTAAAATAAGTAAGGACGAGCAACTACTTAAACAGAAGTTTTGAAAAGAAATATTTAGTAATTTTTTATTAAAAGTAATTGTAGCAATAGAAAAAAAGGCAAAGCTGTAAATTTCAATAAAGAAGAATAGATTAAAAAGATTATTTGCTAAAATTAAAGATATAAGACTAAAAATTTTTAGTAAAAAAACAGAATAAAAATTAGCTTGATGCCTTGGATTTAAAATGAGCTCGACATCTTTTTTAAAAAATATAATTACCAAAAATTCTAAAAAAACAATAATTGATAAAATAATTATTCCAAGCAAATCCAGCGAAAATTCTAATGCTAATGAAACAATTGATAATTCAAAATCGCTAGCGATTTTTTCATAAATTAATACATCTGGAAAAATTTTTAAAATTAATGCAAAAATTAAAAGAAAACTAAAGATGGTGATATTAAAACA
This sequence comes from uncultured Rickettsia sp., assembly GCA_964505265.1. Lineage (GTDB taxonomy): Bacteria > Pseudomonadota > Alphaproteobacteria > Rickettsiales > UBA1997 > CAILUF01. Next base: position 39,095 of record CAZDGN010000010.1, on the reverse strand, counting down.
AAAATTTCTATTTGGAAAAATCTGACAAGTTAGAGAAGTAAATAAAGGAAGGAAAATCAATAAATAAATGTTTGAAACTACACCGATTTCCATTAAATTTAGTTAAAATTTATGATTTATTTTGAATTAACAATTAATTCAACGAATTCTTTAAATAAATAAAAACTATCGCTTGGACCTGGCGAGCTCTCTGGGTGATATTGAACTGAAAAAGCTGGACTATCATTTAGTTTTATTCCCTCAATTGAGCCATCAAATAGAGAAATATGAGTTATTTCGATATTTTTTGGCAAAGAATTTTTGTCAACACAAAATCCATGATTTTGACTGGTAATTTCTACTTTAGAATTTTTTAGATTTTGTACGGGATGATTAGCTCCTCGATGACCTTGAGGCATTTTTTTGGTTTTAGCTCCACAAGCAAGTGCCAAAAGTTGATGACCTAAACATATTCCAAATAATGGAATTTTTTGTTCTAAAATTTTTTTAATCGTTATTATCGCATATTTTCCAGTTTCGGCTGGATCCCCAGGGCCGTTAGACAAAAATACGCCATCGGGTTGATATTTCAGGATATCTTCAAAGGACGCATTGGCAGGAACGATTTGGACATCACATCCAACTTCATTTAAACACCTTAGGATGTTTAATTTAGCACCATAATCAATTGCTACAACCTTATATTTTTTTAAATTATTTTGACTATAAAGATTTTGATTTTGCACCCATTTAGCTTCATTGTTCCAATTGTAATGATGATTTTCACTAGCTTTTAAAGCTAACTCAACACCATTTAGGTCATTAGTATTTTTAATTTTGTCAAAAACTTTTTCAATTAATTTTTCATCAAGATTTTGCTGATAAATTATTGCCACATTTTTAGCCCCATCTTGACGAATTTTTTGAGTTATTAAGCGAGTATCAACCCCGCAAATGCCCGTCAATTTATTTTCTGTAAGCCAGTTATTAAAATGATTGTTTGAACGATAATTTGAAGGATTAGTGATTTCCTCGCGAATTATTAATCCCGAAGCCCTTACCTTTTTTGCCTCAATATCATTGGGGTTTACACCAATATTACCGATATGCGGAAAAGTGAAATTAATTATTTGACCAAAATAAGATGGGTCAGTAAGGATTTCTTGATATCCGGTAATTGAGGTATTAAAACAAATTTCGGCAATAACTTCGCCGTAGTTACCGATACCATAACCAAAAAATCTGGTGCCATCGGCAAAAATTAAAACCGCATCCTTGCTTTTATTGTAATGACCCTCTAAATTACAAACTTTTGAAGGAAAAGCCTTTGAATTTTCCATATTTGCGAAATTTTAAAATTGTAAACTTGATTAATAATTCTAATTTTTATTTAATTTAAAATTAAATGAATTATCATAATTTGAATATCTTAAATTTAATTTATAAAACTGCAATCATCAAATTAGACAATGACAAAAAAAATTTCCAACAAGCAAAATAAAGAAAATTTTCTTGGACAAAAAACCAAATATAATTTATCAAATCCTCACCTAAACATTTTGGAGGGTGTTAAAAATCCACATACTGATATTGACTATTCAATTAAATTTACCTGCCCAGAATTTACATCAATTTGCCCTATAACTTCTCAACCTGATTTTGCTCACATAATTATCGATTATGTTCCAAATCAAAAAATAATCGAAAGTAAGTCCTTAAAACTATATCTATTTTCTTATCGCAACCACGGTGCATTTCACGAGGATTGCACAATTCAAATCGCTAAGGATATTATAAATTGCATCAAGCCAAAATGGCTTAGGATTTCTGGCTTTTGGTATCCAAGAGGAGGAATTCCAATTGATATCTTTTTTGAAAATGGCACTTTACCAAAAAATATTTTCATCAAAGAAAACAACTCGTATAACTATTTAGCAAGGAGTTAAATTGATAATAAATGTTCCAAACTTCAACCCCGTAGCTTTTTCTTTATCAATAATTGATATTAGATGGTATTCACTCGCCTATATTTTTGGAATATTATATTCATATCAGTTTCTAAAATTTTCTAATAAGAAATACAATTTTATATCAATTAAGGCACTTGATGATTGGATGCTCTATGCAATTTTATCAATCTTAATTGGTGGAAGAATTGGTTATGTTCTATTTTATAATTTTTCTTACTTTCAAGAAAATCCCCAAGAAATATTAGCATTTTGGCACGGGGGAATGTCCTTTCATGGCGGATTAATTGGAGCCATTATTGGTATGTGGTTTTTTTGTAAAAAATATAATTTAAATATTTGGAATATTTTAGATAATTTAGCAGTAAGCACTCCTTTTGCATTAATGCTTGGGCGTATTGCTAATTTTATAAATCTTGAATTATATGGTAGACCGACTTCTGGAAATTTTGGATTTATTTTCCCTAATTCTGATTTAGTTCCAAGGCACCCAAGTCAACTATATCAAGCCAGCTTAGAGGGGCTAGTATTATTTCTAATATTAACATTTCTATATTTTAAAACCGATTTTTATAAAAAACCCAAAAAATTATCTGGGGTTTTTTTAACTGGTTATGGCATTTCTCGCTTTATTGTAGAATTTTTTCGACAACCAGATCCGCAAATTGGATTAATTTTAGAAATTTTTTCTATGGGACAAATCTTGTCGTTACCAATTATAATTTTCGGAATTTTCTTAACATTTACAGCAAAGAAAAAATAAAAATATTTTAGCAATAATTATCATTAATAGTTATTATTTCTAATTATAATCACCGTGATTTTTTTTTAAAAATAATTTAAAAAAAACTTGCTTTTATTTTGACACCTTATTTTGCAATGATTAACACCTAAAATACTCTTCGGTACCAGCTTTTACAGTATCCCAGAAAATAACACACTGCTAATTAATTATTTTAATTAGACTAACCGACTGTCAAGAGATTTATTTTAAATTTAAAGAAATTTTTTTCTTTACCTAAAGAAAATTTTAGTAGATTATATTTGTACAAAATATAAGCAAAAAAAGAAAAAAATTAACAAAAAAATTTCAATGAATATTAAATTAATAAATCCAAAAGATGCCTTTGAAATGTTGAAAAGCCAAAAAAATAGTTTTTTGGTTGATGTTAGAACTAACGAAGAATTTAATTTCGTTGGAACAGTTGATGCTAGTGCATTTGAAAATAGAATGCTATTAAATCCATGGCAAACTTTACCACAAATGCAATTAAACCCAGATTTTGCAAATATCTTAACTTCAAGAATCCCAACCGATTCCACATTATTTTTCCTTTGTAAAACCGGTGGAAGATCTGGACAAAGCGCTGAATTTGCTTTAAGTCTAGGTTATCAAAATTGCTTCAATATAGTAAATGGTTTTGAAGGGGATTTAAATCAAGATGCCCAAAGAGGAAAAATTAATGGCTGGAAAGCCTCAAATCTTCCATGGAGACAAAGATAATGAACAGCAAAACCCTCACATTATCATTTCAAAGTGAACCAGATCAAACTCTGGATTTACAAAATAACATTTCGCAAATTATTGGCGAGGAAGTTGCAAATAAATGGTTCAAAAATATTGAAATAATATCTCAAAATGCTCACGAAATTATCGTCAATTGCCCTCATAAATTAAATCGAGATTGGATTAACAGAGAATATTTTTCTAAAAAAATTTTTAATGAAAATTTAAGAAAATTTTATCCAAAATTATTGAAAATTTCAGCAATTTGTTTGAATCAAAATCAAAATTTTGAAAATAAAATCATCAATAACGAATCATTTCAAAGTGAAAATAATAATATTGTTAATTTGTCTAAACACGATAATGTTTTCGCTTACGGAACTGAATTGAATAATAAATTTACCTTTGAAAATTATATCATCGGCAAACATAATAAAACTGCAGTCACTATGGCAAAAATTGCTAGCGGTGTCGAAAATAATAGCCTATTTAATGACAAAATTCCCCTTTACATTCATGGCAATGTTGGTATGGGCAAAACTCATTTGGCTCAAGCAATTGCTTGGAGCATTAAAGAAAATAATCCTTGCAAAAAGGTTGTTTATTTATCGGCAGAAAAATTTATGTTTCATTTCGTGCAATCAATTAGAAATAATGATGTAATGCCATTCAAAGAAAAAATGCGTTCAATTGATGTACTTATTGTTGATGATGTCCAATTTATCGCTGGCAAAGATTCTACCCAACAAGAATTTATGAATTGCTTCAATGCGCTGGTTGAAGACAACAAACAAGTGGTCTTAGTTTGCGATAGATGCCCTATGGACTTAGAAAATATTGATGAAAAACTTAAATCAAGAATTGCTGGCGGAATGATTGTTAACTTCAAAAGCCCAGACTTATCTGATCGCATTAGCTTTTTAAAAGGCAAAACTTTACAATTAAAATTCGAAATCAGCGACGAAATTATCAATTACATCGCTCAAAATATCAAAGGTTCACTACGTGATTTAGAAGGAGCTTTAAAAAAATTATATGCTGAATTTTTATTTGCCGACGCCGAACTTAATTATTCAAATATTCGCAATATTCTTGGAAATTATTTCAAAAAAACCGATGACAATAAATGCAATATCGACCAAATTACCAAAATCGTTGCCGATTATTTTAATTTCAAAGTGAGCGACCTTACAGCTGTGAACCGCTCTAAAAATATTGCTCAAGCCCGTCAAATTGCGATGTATTTATGTAAAAAATACACCAATGAAAGCTTAAAAAATATTGCCGAAAAATTTCAAAAAAATCATGCTACCGTAATTCACTCACACAAAACCATTTCCAGTTTAGAAGAATCTTGCAAAAAAACTTCGCAAGATTTAAAAAATCTAATTCACAAAATTGAAACCATAATTTAATAATCAGATTATTTTCCAAGTAAATCTATAACTTCCTGATGGTCAAAATACAGAGCTGGTGCCTTCGTTTTGCAAAATCCATTGGCTAAAATATCTGAAGAAATTGTAATCGAAACTTCATCGACATCTGAGCCATAAATTATCGGCTCAACTTTACAATTATGAGCACACTCAACATCGGCAATAGTATCTCCAATAAACCAAATATAATTTTTTTCTAAATCAATTTCCGATGTCATCAATGCCAGATTAACTGGTTCAACCTTTGGCTTATCAAAATCAGCATCATGTGCCCCAACTATCGAAAAAAAATATTTTTCTAAATTTAATTTTTTAACTTCTTTGCGTAAAGTAGTGCCAATTTTATTGCTCACTAAAAAAACTTTTATGTTATTTTGTAATAAAAATTCTAATAAATTTAATGAATTTGGTAATAAGCAAATCTTATCAAAATGAACTTCTTGATAAGATTTTTTGTAAATATCTCCAGCTTCCTGCCAATTACTTCCAAATATTTCAGGAAAAGATTCTCTCATTGACTTATGCACGGTATTTTTGACTTTTTCAAAACTCCAAATTGGCTTTTTCATTGCCTCCATCGTTCGATTTATTGAATTATGAATTAGGGGCCAAGTATCAACCAAAGTATTATCCCAATCAAAAATGATTGCATCAGGTTTATTCAATTTTTGAAAATTTTGTCGATTAATTTGATATTTTTGCATTTTAAATTATTTTTGAATTTTTGCAGGTCTTGGATCAAAGAATTTTTCAAATTTATTTTTCATTCCATCCATTTCTTTAGCTTCTGGTAAGGCATCTTTTTTCTTAGCAATATTTGGCCATTTTTTGGCATATTCACGATTAATCTCTACCCACTTCACTAGGTCAGTAGACTCTGGTGATATTGCTTCCGCAGGACATTCTGGAACACAAACTCCACAATCAATGCACTGATCTGGGTCAATTACTAACATATTTTCACCCTCGTAAAAGCAATCAACTGGGCAAACACTAACACAATCGGTATATTTGCATCGAACACAATTATCGGTAACAACGTAGGTCATTAGAAAAAATTATTAATTGTTAAAGAATTAATTTTATATAAATTCAAAATTGTTTTAATTCTAATCAGTGAAAATAAAATGAAAATAAAAAAATAAACCGCAAAAGTTAATAACAAAGGAGTTAAAAAAGCTGTGTGAATTGCCACACCTCCACTTCTTAAAATGCTGGCTTTTTGATGTAATGAGTTCCAATATTCAACTGAAAATTTAATCAACGGAATATTTACAAAACCAACAATAGCAATAATTGCCGATATTTTTTCTGCCTTAACCCTATCGTCAATATTATCGTAAATAACAATATAGGCTAAATACAAAAAAAATAATAATAATACCGATGTAAGTCTTGCGTCAAAAGCCCACCAAGTTCCCCAAATCGGCTTACCCCAAATTGCCCCCGTAACCAAAGTAATTAAAGTAAAAACCGCACCAACTTCGGCAATTGCTCTTGCAATCAAATAATAAAAGCGGTTTTTCCAAATAAAAGCACTAACATTAAATATTGCCATTATGCTATAAATCAATAATGACATCCAAGCTGATGGAACATGAATATACATTATTTTAACTGCATTAGATTGCTGATAATCATTTGGTGAATAATAAATTTTATAACCTGCAATTATTGACAATAAAATTATCAAAAAAGGTAAAATTTTCGTAAAAATATTAAAAAATTTATCAAAATTTTGTAATTTGAAAAAGTAATTTATCATTTTATTTTAAGTTATTAATTTCTTTAATTGTATATTCTTTATCGATATTGATTTCTGAATTTTGTCCACGATATTTTACCAAAATATCTTCTTTACGATTATCCTTAAGATAAATGTGAGAAGAAGAAACGATGCCTTTACTTAAATTCCAAGTTGGATCAACATGAATCCATTTATTATTGACATAAATCATATTCCAAGCATGGCTTTCAAATTTATCATATTCACCCAAAGCAAAGCCATGAACTATTGAAGATGGTATTTGAGCCAATCTTGCCATAGCATTAAATAAGGTCGCAAATTCACTGCAAACACCCGCCTTACTTTGAATTATTTGCTCAATATTCAATAATTTTGCATAAAAACTTAAATCATATTTGATATATTGATGCACAAATTTTAAAATTTTTACATAATTTGGCAAATCTTTATTTTCTGGACTATTTAAAGCAAATTCAAGCAGTGGTTTTAACAAAATTTTATCATTTTCAGAAATTTCTAGATAATTTTGCGGTGATCGAAAATTTTCCAATCGATATTTTTTGCCAGTGTAAATATTTGCTTGATGAAAAATATCAATTTGCTTCATTTCTGGAGTTGTTTCAAAGTTCATAATATCATTATCTTTGGTGGTTAAATGTGATTTTGGAATTACATTTGCTCCAATAAATTGTTTCTCGACTTTCTGAGCACCCCCACGAAATAAATATGGAACAGTAATTTCCAAAATTCCCTTAGAGTTATTTAAAAGAATTTTACTTTTAATTTTAACATCCCAAATGGCACCAGAATTGGTTAATTTTAACATTTCCAAATAGCCATTTTGCGAAATAATTCCATCAAAAATTATTTTATTATTATATTGTTTTAGATTTGGATGAGAAGAAATTAATTCAAAATCCTCGCCAATATCAATCATAACTTTGGCCTTAGCACCACTAGCAAAATTTGGAATATAAACCTGCTCTTGCCTCAAATATTTACTAACTTTTTCATAAACAACTGTTTCTCTATACTGAATTTCTGCAGTTTGGTTGTTGGTTAAAATTTTATCAAAAATAAATTCAATAGCTTGATTATTTTTAATGTTATATTTACTACTAACACCATTAATTTTTACCTCATCAACTTGAAAATTTCTAGGAGCTGAACTTGAAATTATAAAAGATGAAATTCCAGAATTTGTAGGAATATCAACAATTTGAATGGAAATTTTAAAATCTGACTGCCGACCATTATTATTGAGCTTTGATGTTTCCGACCAATTAGTGATTTTAATTTCTGCACAAGCACTATTTGTTTCAAAAAAAAATAATGCTAACAAAAAAACAAAAAAAATTTTTAAAAAATACTTAAATATATGGTCTTTCATATTCTGGAGAATTTTGCGAAAGCGGTAAAGACGGGATATCTGCATATATTTCTCCATTCATTTTAATGACAACTCTTCCACTGTCAGTTACTACCCCTATTACAGCAAAATCTAGTCCCCATTTATCAAATATTTGCTTGGCAAAATCAGTTTTTTCGGGCTTAATAATCATTAACATTCTTTCTTGGCTTTCCGATAGCATTATCTCATATGGTGTCATATTTTTTTCACGCATTGGAACATTTTCAAGATGTAACTCAATCCCCGTTCCGCCTTTACCCGACATCTCAAAAGATGAAGAAGTAAGCCCAGCAGCCCCCATATCCTGAATAGATAAAATACAATCAGATTGCATTAGTTCCAAGCATGCTTCAAGCAACAATTTTTCAGCAAAAGGATCGCCAACCTGAACAGTTGGTCTTTTATCTTCATCACCCTCTTTAAACTCATCAGATGCCATTACGGCACCATTGATTCCATCTCGACCAGTTTTAGAACCAACATAAACCACACTTGCCCCAACATTACTTGCCGATGAATAAAAGATTTTATCTTTATCTGCCAAACCAACTGTCATAGCATTAACAATAATGTTTCCGTTGTAGCTTTTATCAAAAGTAATTTCGCCACCAACAGTTGGAACCCCAACGCAGTTGCCATATCCACCAATTCCAGAAACAACACCATTTACTAAGTGTTTAGTTTTTGGATGGTCAACCTCACCAAATCTAAGTGCATTTAAATTAGCAATTGGTCTTGCTCCCATTGTAAAAACATCGCGTAAAATTCCGCCAACGCCAGTTGCAGCACCTTGATATGGCTCGATAAAAGAAGGGTGATTGTGACTTTCCATTTTAAAAATTACCGCTTGCCCATCTCCAATATCAATAACACCAGCATTTTCACCAGGACCACATATAACCCAAGGTGCAGAGGTATGCATAGTTTTAAGCCATTTTTTTGTTGATTTATACGAACAATGCTCGCTCCACATTGCTGAAAAAATTCCGAGCTCAGTAATAGTTGGGGTTCTTTGCAAAATTTCAATTATTTTAGCATATTCTTCGTCAGTAAGATTATGATCTTTTATTAATTTTGGTGTAATTTCGACCGATTTCATTGGCAATATTTAATAAGTTAAAAAATTTTAAATAATTTTAAAAATTTAAATAAAAAAATCAAAATAAAATTTAACAATTTTTTATTTAAATAAATAATAATTTTTAATAACAAAAACTTTCTTGTTTTTAATTATTAAAAAATTAAAATTTGAAGAATAATTTATATTAAAAATTACAATATTTCTATGCATAATTTTATTGTCTACGGACTCGGGATTTCAGGAATTTCAATCGCTAAATTTTTACAAAACAAAAATTATGAAATTGTTGCAACCGATGATAATCCAAATTCTATAAAAATTAATTCAATTAATTACCCAAAAATTAGCATAAAAAATCCTCAAAAAATTAGTTATAACGAAAATTCTATAATCTCTTTTGCCCCAGGAATTCCATTATTTTATCCAAAACCTCATCAAATTTTAGAAATAATAAAAAAATATAACTGTAAATTATCCTGCGATTTAGAAATTTTTTATAATCTTAATAAGTGCAACAATTTTTTTGTTGGTATCACTGGAACCAATGGAAAATCGACCACCACTGCACTAGTTGGTTATATTTTTAAACAACTTAAATTACCAAGTGAAATTGGGGGCAATATTGGAATTCCTGTATTTGATTTACCGCAAAATCAAGAAAATTTTAATTATATTTTTGAAACATCTTCATTTCAACTCGACCTAATCAATGATATTAAATTTAATATATCAGCTCTTTTAAACATTACTCCTGACCACATCGATCGTCATGGCTCATTAGAAAATTATATTAACTCCAAAAAAAGAATTTTCCAAAATCAAACTTCTTCAGATTATGCAATTATTGGCTATGACAACCATATTACTAATAAAATCTTCAACGACTTCAAGTTAGATATAAATTTTAAAGCCAAGTTAATTCCTATCTCCAACCAACAAATTTTAGATGAAGGAATTTCAATTGCAAATAACCAAATTTATATAAATATCTTTTCTAGTAAAATTAGCTTTAATTTTAATCCAATTTTAAAAGGTGATCATAATATGCAAAATATTGCATGCTCACTAGCAATTGCATGCTCTTATCTTCATCAGAACAATATTTTTAATAACGAAAATATAGCAAAAATTATAAAAATTATTGAATCTTTTACAGGTCTTAAACATCGTATGCAATTAGTTGATGCTAGCAACGATATAACCTTTATAAACGATAGCAAGGCCACCAATGCAGAATCAACTGAAAATGCTCTAAAATCTTATGATAATATTTTTTGGATTGTTGGGGGTCGAGCAAAAGAAGCGGGAATAACTAGCTTAAAACCATATTTTTCCAAAATTACCAAAGCTTATTTGATCGGTGAATCCTCAGATAATTTTGCTGAATTTTTTCAGCAAAATAATGTTAATTATCAAAAATGCGATAATCTAAAAAATGCCTTTGAGATTGCTTTAAAAGATTGCAAATCTAACAAATCATTAAATAAAAATATTTTACTTTCACCGGCTTGTGCCTCACTTGATCAATGGAAAAATTTTGAGGAAAGGGGGGATTTTTTTTGCAAATTAGTAAATGAAAATAAATAAAAACCTAAACACAAATTTATTTTTTTTAACTAAATACCTAACTCTTTTTCTTTTCTTAATTTTCTTAATATCTCCTAAGAATTCTTACTGCACTTCAATCCCATTTGATGGTATTGCATCCTATAATACAAGTGAAAAACAACATTATATTAAATATGTAAAAGGTGGGGTAACATCTTATTTTTATACCAATTATTTACCGCCAAAAGGCTCTTATAACAACGACAATACTGTTGAGAGTAATTTGGAAAGTTGTCAAACTCCGACCGCCATTACCCTAAACCTCATTGGGTTAGATTGTATGATAGCAATTCCGCCTCCATGCCCATCATCGATAACAGGAGTAACTTGTCTAAATTACTCCAATGTTTTTAATAATACTGTTTCTAAAAATTTAGATCCAATTGAGTGTATAGGAAAAACCGATGGCATAAATTGCTTATCAACCAACAAGCCATATTGTCATGAATTATCCAGTGGCAATCCAATTCTTGGAATAAATTGCAAATTACCTCCTTGTAATCTTATACCAAATACCACCTTTAGACGTCCCGGGGTAAATTGTATGGCAGATTGCAATGAAAATGCAGGAAGATCAATTAAGGAAAATCAATTTTTTATGGAAGGATTTAATTGTTTAAAATCATGTTCAACAACTCCATCTCCCATAGCAGGAAATAATTGTGTTTACGAATTTAACGATTATGTAATGCCATTTTGCAATAACCCTAGGACTCCAAGTGGTGAAAGCATAAAATTTTATAATCTTACATCCTCTTCAATCAAAAAAATTCGAGAAAATTGTCTTGATTTTCATGACCTCCCAATATGTGTTGCTGGTGAAACTGATGCTTTAAAAAAATGTGCATTTACCTGTCCACTCCCTACTAGCCCTGGCGCCGATTTAAATTGTATTCCACCAGATTATAAAAACTCATTTTGTCATTATAATTTTAATACAGCTGGTTGTAAAAAATATAGATGCGATCAATTATCAGCAAATGAGTTAAAAAATTCTGGAAATGAAATAAAAAATACATTGGTTGATGGTGACAATGGAATTAAATCGGATCAAAAAGCTTGTGAAGTGTCTGATTATACTAAGTTTAGTTACAAGCAACTTAATAGCGCCAACTTTAACAACCATTCCATCAATTACTTTTTAGCAAATAAACCATGCCAATCTCCAGATTATCTTGATACCGAAACCATCATAAAGGTTTTAGGCTCGCAATATTATAATCCATCAGCAACCGGCAATTATCCTTTTTTACAAAAAATAATTGAAAACTCCTTAGATATAAATAATTTATCAGGCAATCAAAATGCAATAGATCAGCATACACCTACTCATTCTAATTTCTTGATATCTTTGATTTTCGAACAAAACTCATTATGTAAATTCAACAATGTTTCTCAAAAAATTTCATGCCAACAATTTAAAAGGTCAGCATTACCTCCAAACGACTGTAATTCTAATGGCTTTACTCCCCCCAGTCCTCTTCAAACTTGCAATTCTGGCTCAAGTTGTTATTGCAACACCCCAACTCAAACACATTGCTATAAAACAGGAATTAATTGCAACAAATCCAGTAATCAAATTTACCCAATTTGCAACACCTTAAATTCTGTAGCTTCGATACCAATTCCTGATTCCAGTGTTTCATGGTTTTTTAAACCCGCACTTGATCCTTTGGCAATTCGAGAATCATCTGGTGTTAAAAAATTATTTAACATAAGCAATTATAATGATTATATGCCATTTAAATCAACCTTGACTACAACTGAGTTGTCGACTCCTAACGATAATATTTTAATGTCTAAAGATTATTTAAAAAATAACTTCAATAGTTTTTTAGAGGCTATATGGACCCCAACTTCACCAGGTATCGATGTCTCTGCCGATCTTGGTCAAGCACCTATTTCACCAGAATATATATGCGGAATGAACAATGATATAAGAGGAAGTCCATCAGAAGATTCTTTATATTACAAAACAAATGTCACATCTTATTATGGTTTAGATTCAAAAATAATTCATAAATTTGAAATCTGCGCAAGATTAATGTCCACAGGGGCAATCGCAGGTGAATCTTGCGGAAGAAGAAGATGCAGAGCAAACTGCTCCGCAATAAATTCTATTTTTGAAATATGCACTAAAAATTGTGGCGTTGATATTTGTAAAGAAATTCAGGTTATTACAGATGAAAGCGGAGCAATGACGGAAGATTGTTTATCAGACAAAAAAAGTTTTAAAGAAATATATCCATTAAAAATTACAGCTGGATGTGGCTCCAGAGGTTCGGCTTCCTGTTTTACAAAAATTTTTCCCAAATGTGCAGTGCCTCTAGCTGATAATGGAAGTGCTTTAGAAAATGCTAGAATTAGATCCTTCATTCCAGATCCTGGAAATAATTACATTTGTTCGGTTTTAGAATTTAAGGGGGTCACAACAAGACATTTTTCGCCGAGCTATTTTGACGGCGATGAATTTTTTATCATTCCTACTGGCACTTATATAAATCTTACCAGAACTATTAATGGAGTTCAAACACCAATAACTAAAACATTATTTAAAAAAATTTGTGTTAGCGGTGTATATGATGAATCAACTGGAAATTGCACGAATGGTTTTAATACAAATGACGAAGATATCGAAACAGATGTTTGGAGAACTTCAAAAGTTATTAGACATATATTGCAACCACCAAATGCAAATGGTGGCTGGGATATGAGTCTAACAAGAGACGAATCTTCAGGTTATTTTTATCTGAATGATGACGGTATGGATTATTATGACCAATTTGGCTCTCCATCAGATATTACACCATCTAGATCGCCATTAAAACCAAATATGTCAATTCATCGCTTCGATTACAACAAAAAAATAAAATATGAAACCTCCGATTGCATTAAATTTTCCTTGAGACATTCATCGCCAATTTATAATCCCGTTGAAAACCGAAGAACGGCTCCATCACTTTTTATACCAAGTTTGCTTATTGATGAAATATGCAGAACTGGGGATGGAAGTGCTGGCACTGTGAATTGCGATCCTGCAATCGAAACAGATTTCTATAATCCTGCAATCAAAATAGTTTGGGGCAATAAATCCTCTTCCTATCCACTTCAAGACACTCCAACATCGGTTACAAATTATAAAATTATAAAAGTCAACTATGATAGCGAGGTTAGTCCAGATTACAAAATATATTTACGTAATGCGGGTTTAAATGATTACACTGGTATTGAAAAAACTGTTTTTCTGAAAAAATCATTCGATATTGAAAAAGTACCAAATGTATGCCTATTTGAAAAAGAAATAATCACAGGACAAAATCCCAAAGAAAGTTTAATTGGATGCTTTCCAAGAAAAAGAGCAAATGGTGCATATATTGGATCAATTGACCCAGCAACCCCTGCAAATCAAACTTTATACAACCAGACTGATTTTAGTGTTAAATTTTATCATCCAAATTACCCAACATTTACAACAAATTCTATTAACATACCAAAATTGACAAATTTAGAAAATACATTTGAATTAAAAAAATGCCTCGGAAATATATCAAATCAAGGATACCCAATATGCATTGAAAGGCACGAATGCACAATTTTGAATTTTGAGTGTGTTGAAAATGAAAAAAGTCTTATAAATGAAATAAGTAGAAATCCAAGAAACGAAGTATTAATTTTGAGTTTGCAAAAAATCAGCAAATATTGCGATCAGGTTTTACTTCCTAAATGCAATAAACTTAAAGGTCTACCTTATACTTCAACCAATTCCAAACTCAATACAAGTAATTTAAATGGATTTAATGCCCCGGCAATTGGAAATTTTTACGGCTGGTATAATGAAGCTTGTATTGTAAGCGGAATAGATATTCTTGATGATCCTTCTATAAAAAAATATGTTGTTGAAAATATTCCAAGCGAGCCAAGTTATGATGGAAAATGTGTAGGATTCCCAAATTGTACATTATACAGTTTTTTAGATTCGCAAGCATTAATCCTCTCAGAAAATCAAAGAATCAGAGAAGCAAAACCAAAAGAACTAGGTACAACATTATGTTTTGAATACACTAAATTTTTACAAAGCTGTCCACCGATTTCGTTTGTTAGAACCCCAAATCCAAACAGATCCGATCCATTCTATTTGCTTGAATTAGATGTACCAGACATTTCTCATACAGAACGCTTCAACGATACTAATGGACATGGCGAATTCAATACCGCATTTGAAGGAAATTCAATCGAAGGAACATGTAATGGTTTTTATCAAAATAATGGTTCGCTTGTTCCAATCGCCACCTGTAGTTCTGGAAACTGGACACAATTTAGAAACTCATGTATACAATTTAGCTGTCCTGTTTTAATAACCCCTTCTAATGGGGCTAATGATTTAGGTGAATATTCACCAATTTATGACCCACCAAAATTTTTTAAATCCTTTAATGGTAAGGTTCACGGATATGCATCTTGGAATCAACAAAATATAAATGGTGTTAATAAAATGAACGGAACATTTATATCCTGCAATGTTGGTTTCAAAAAAGAAAATTCTACCCCTAATTACTTTCCAATCAACTCTAGAGAAGGATCGCCCGAACTTCGTTCATACATTAGCTCACTCTCTTCTTCATCATCTCCAAGTGATAAAGAAAAGGAACGGGTTATTATGTCAATTTTTGGAAAAATTAATTCCACCTCATATGCCGATGGCATTACCCCTTCCAGAAAATGCAACCAAATTGGAATTTGGGAAGAAGTTTCAAATCCTTGCCAAAGAATAACTTGTCCAGCAATAAATTTTGAATTACCATCAGATGCAGGATCTTATAATCTAAATAGTTTTGGCATAATCATTGAAAAATCAGGTAGCACCTCAACAATTAGAACCGCTGAAATAATCGCCACAAGCCCAGCACAAAAAATTTCATTTACATCTACAGAAACAATTAGTGGTGGAAGCTTGATCAATGTAGTTTACACAACTAATCTTACTCCTTATCCATTATACGACAACAGCGGGAATCCAATATCAAACATAATAAAGGATAAAATCTATGCTTTTTCTTTTAACTCATCAAGCCAAAGATATGTTCAACTTGATAACTCAAATGATTCTTACTTAAAAGAATTATGGGCAAAATCTGGTGGGGCAAGTTTTGCGACTGGATATGCACTTAGAAGCAAAAATTATTTATACACCCCAAATGCTGAAGATGCTCCTGATCAACATATTGTATATGGAACATGCAATAATGAGTTAGGATATTTATCATTGGGTGCAAGCCCATCAATGGTTTGCAATCATCTTGGTAACTGGACCAACCTAAATAATGGATGTGTTTCAGATTGTAGTGCGGTAAATGGAATTGTAGGTAACGATCCTGGTCATGGCTTTGCAATATGGGCAAAATCAACTCCAAGAATTGGGCAATCAGTAGTCTCAACCGCACAATCTTGCATTGGATCATCCAGCTTTGCATATCCGTATGAACCAATTAATGATGATGAGGGAACTAAAAAAGATTTTGGTATTGGAAGCTATGATGTTGGGATAACTGTCGATAATTTTGATAGCATAATCGAAACCTCAAATGGAGCAGATTACACTGTTTCATCTTCAAATCCTCTTCCAGCTGCATCGGTTTACAACCAGCAAGGCAAAGAATATTCTTTCAAAATTCAACAGAATTATGGCTCCTCTGTCTCATCCATTTCTTCAGATTCATCTGAAGAAATAATTTCATTATTCAATTCAAATACTCTAACTTTAAATGCTCCAACAAATTCAATTTGGAGCAAAGTAACATTTGCCAGCTATGGAACTCCAGATTATTCATCGGAATATGATTTAAAAATTGACTCTACCAATAATTGTGATTTCTTATATTCAAAATTAGTTTTAGCTCTAAAATGTGTAGGTAAAAATTCTTGCAATATTTCATTATCTGATTTTCTAAATTATGACAGTTATATGCCTGCAACTTGCCAACAAAATCTTGGAAATGGTCAAGATGGCAACGAGGCTTCGATTGAAGAAATTGGCGGCACAGGTGGAGGTGGAGGTGGCAACTCAAATGCATCCCAAGGTTCAATTTTTGTAACCACGGTTAATGGTGTAAATAATTATGCATTTACCCCAGCTCAAAATGGCAAATCTTTTTGTGATCAAAATTTACACCTTAGCATTTGCGAAGTTTCTCTTGGAGCAAATGCGGGAAGAAAAGTCAATATCACAGAAAATGACACTGGATTATTTGATGGACAAAGCGGTTCTGCTGTAATCAAAGTAGCACCCGAAAATAACACTGCTGAAGCAAGTAAAACAGTTTACACCTATAACACCCCAGGAGTTTACACAATAAATATCCCAACCTTATCTTCAGTAATTGGTAAAACCGATATTTATTTCTATGTCGATTACGATATTATTGGTGGCGGAGGTGGCGGTGGTGGAGAAGCTATTGCACCTGGCACCGATGGTAATGCAGGCTCAAGAGTTCGTGGAAAATTTCGCATCGAAGCTGGTAAAAGTTTCAAGGTACATGTTGGTGGAGGTGGCAAAGCTGGAAAAACAGGATGCTTTGGGACAGCTTCCTCTAGCACAGGAACAACAAGTAGCATCAACTTTAAAAATTTACCAACTATAAAATTTGAATTAATCAAAGACCAAAATTTTGCTCAAAAACTTGGTTCAAAACCATTTGCTAAAAAAGATGTTAAAATTTTTGCTACAAACAATATCAAAAAACCCACCAAAGGGTATAACAAAACCACTGAAAAAATTTACGACATAATTCTTGCCAAGAATACTAATCGCCTAATTTTTGATGACAAATTTTATTATAGTAAAGCTACTCTTTCAGAAAATTATCAAGGTACAAAAAATTCAATTAAAGATATTTTGCAAAAAATTTCAAAAGAATTCTTTATATCCAATGCCTATTCCGATACTTATTACGGGTGCAATGGTATAAATAGTGGAAGTAAAGTAAGGTCTGATAGTTGCAGTGGTTATGATTATGGAACAAGAGAAATTTATTGTAGTTGCCCCGCAACTTCTTTTGGAATAAAATTATATGATGGTGGAAACTATGATGGAGAAACTGATTTTGTAAATTGGGAAACCTCTTATTGGGGTCAATATAGTTGGAATGGTTGGAAAGATAAATGGTGTTCTCTTAAAATGTGGGGTCATATGAGGGTTAAATTTTCATGTTGGTGGGAATCTGGTAATACTAATCGACAATATTGGAATAATACTTGGGTTTATTCTTCATCTGGAACATCTGAGTCCAATCCCGGTCTTGCTTGGAATTATAGCAATATGTGGTCGCAGATTATTTGTGCTACACAAAATGGTTCTGAGGATCTTTGCGATGGGATTGATGCAATTAAAGTTGATGGATACAGAGAATGCGGTAATTCTGGACATTATGAAGCCAGTAATAACTGCGGTTGTAATGCAAATAGATATTGGAATGGCTCATCTTGTACTTGGAACCATTGCTACACACCAGATGCTTTGGGAATAACATCGCAATGGGGTTATTATGGTTATGGAACTACTAGTTGTAATAAGGCCAATTCAAACGGAACCTTTGATTGGACATGTGGTTCAAATGGTGGTCAAGCTACAATTACAAGAAATGGTTGTGGTTGCAATTCTGGCTACAGAGCGGATGGCACAAATTGCTCTATCAATGCTTGCACTACATCAGCAACTCAAGGTTATAGTGGTGGCGAAAGCTATTCTGGAGGTGCAACAACAAGAAAATGCAATGGCACTAATTTTAACAATACCATAGACTTATCATTTCCTGTTTGTGATTCAAATGGAGCTTCAAAATCAACCACAAGTCCAGCAGGAACCTGCACATGTAATACAGGATATGTCTTGAGCGGCTCTGGGTCGTCAACCGCTACTTGTAATAGAATAAAATGTACCGCTCCTGCTCAAACTGGCTATAGTGGAAGTGGAACAAATGCAATAGACTATTCAACAACTAATAATGTAGTTAGTTGTAATGGTACAAATTTTAATACTTCAAATCAAATAACCTTCGGTTCCTGTACTGTAAATGGCTCATCGTTAGGTGTTGTATCTGGATCTTGTAGTTGCAATGCTGGTTATGTCTTGAGTGGCTCTGGGTCAACCGCTACTTGTAATAGAATAAAATGTACCGCTCCTGCTCAAACTGGCTAT
>CAZDGN010000010.1:0-20065 GCA_964505265.1 uncultured Rickettsia sp. | reverse complement strand
CTTGTAGTTGCAATGCTGGTTATGTCTTGAGTGGCTCTGGGTCAACCGCTACTTGCGAGAGAATAAAATGTACTATAAATGACACAGATGGATATAGTGGCAGTACAACCATAGATTATAGCGGAACAACCAATAATACAGTTAATTGCAATAAAGCAAATTACAATACCACCACTACACTAACCTACAATAATTGTGATTCAAATGGCAAAGTTTTAACCCTTGTGAGCGGAACATGTGGATGTACTACTAATTATTTTAAATTGGTAACCACACCAACATCGAGCAATAGTTGTATATCGATTTGCAATATGACTGACAATGATTTATTAAAATGGGGGCTTCCTTCAACAACTCCAAAAGCTTTGTCATCATCATCAACTTCAATAACCTGTCAAAATTCAGGCGGATATTCAGGCAATACTGCAGTTATTTCTTGTAGTGCATCGGGATCTGGTTCAACATATTCACTTACCACTAATTGCAACTGCTCAACTAACTATGCTCATAGTGATACCACCAATTACCCAAATCACTCAGTTCCAAGCTCAAGTTGGGAAAAAGCGAATAGCTGTTTTAGGCAATGTTCAATTTCGACAAATACCTCTCAAAGCTATGGAACTGGAGCCACCGCCTATATAATCCTTCAGGGCACAACCACCAAAGCTTGCACAGGAGCTGGCTATGCTTTGGGTAATACAACTATTGATTGTGATTCAGCTGGAACCTCAAGCATTGCAGATGCGAATGTTTGTAGCTGTTCTAGCGGGTATGCTCATTCTGCTGACAGTAATCATACAGTTCCAACATCACCTTCATCTAGTAGCTGGAATAAAAAAACAAGCTGTTTTAGACAATGTTCGGTTAGTGCATCTCAATCCTCGGGCTATGGAACTGGTTCATCAACATATACCACCCTTGAAGGTACAACAACTAAAAGCTGTTTAGGTACTGGTTATTTAACTACCGATACCGCCACTATTTCATGTAATTCTGCCGGAAGCAATACAGTATCTGAGCCTTGTTCTTGTGCCACTAATTATATAAAAAGCAATTTCTCAACTCATACCCCTCCAGCAAATACTGCAAGCATAACTTATTCAACGGGAGCAAATGGTTCATGTTATAGAATTTGCAATATTACCGCAGGAAATGCAAGTGGATGGGGGGTTGGAACTACTCAATTTAATGTTTATGAAGGCACCAATAGTATTAACTGCTCAGGTATAAGATATGCCACACCTACTCCTGCTAATACCTTATCAATATCCTGCGATTCTTCAGGAAATCCATCAATTTCAAGTGGCTGTCCGTGTGCTTCAGGATACAGCAAATTAGCCTCAACAGCTTCTCATACTAAACCAGCAAATGTAAGCACCGCTGGAAGCGAAATTAATTATTATTACTCAACAACTGGTCAAACTAATTCTGGAACTTGTTTCAAAGAATGCTCAGTTTCAGCTTCGGATTCTAATACCTGGGGAACGGGAGCGACAGGCTATACAGTTTATGAAGGAACTAACACTAGAGCTTGCACAAGTAGTGGGTTCATATCTGGAAATATTACAGTAAATTGCAATTCAAGCGGAACTGCATCGGTTTCAACAGCTTGTATTAAAATTGGTTGCCCATCATCATTCAACCTTGAGGGGGTAACGACCGCATTAATTGCTAAAACTGGACAAAATACCCAAGCCTGCGATGCCAGTGGTTATAGTGGAAATATAAGTTATTATTGCACCACAGTAACAGTTGGCGGCTCATCATCACCTTCATACACGGTAACTTCTCCATGCCCTGAAAATGCATGCACGGATTCTATAGCAGTTCCAGGAATTTCTGGTAATGTCTCGGGTGGAACTGGAGCAAACGAATTGACTTGCGAATCTAACCTCGGATATTCAGGAACTTATAAATATTATTGCAACCCACTTGGAATTCATACTCGAGTTCAGTCTTGTACTGCAAATATTTGCAATATATCTCCGGACACAGAAACTGGAACTCATGGCATTGGCTTTCTGCCAAGAACAGGGTTAATTGCCAGCGGTTCATTTGATTGCGATGCAAATGGTTACAGCGGAACCAAATATTATTCTTGCACTTCCAATTTAACCGCAACCACAACTTCAGCAAAATGTTATAAAAATATATGTTCAGATTTTACAAATCCTGGTGTTATCGGAACTATTACTGGAAAAAGCGGGATATCTTCAGTTGCATGCAACACCCCAGGATATTCTGGAACTCTAGAGTTCTATTGTAACGATTCTGGTAGCGCTGTAGTTACAACAAGTTGCACAGAAAATCAATGTAATGTTATTAGTGGAATTGGATATGCTGGAAAAAATAACCAAAAAATTAGTGGTTCATATGCTTGCGATGAAGGATATTATGGAACGGTTAATTGGGTTTGCAATGCAGGCAATGCAAATGCAACAGTTACCCATAATTGTACAAGAATTACCTGCAATCCACCCGAATCAGCTTATGCCTCAACACCTACCCTTGATTATACCGCAAACAGATGGACATCTTATTCATGCACAACCGGATACAAACCAGGTTTTGATCTATTAACTAGCTCTTATTTATATCCAGAATATAAGTGTGAAACTGACCCAGATGGTGCAAATCCATCCATAATCTCAATCAGAAATGCCTGTGTTGAGGTCACCTGCACAATTCCTGGTTATGGAACATTTGGATATAACAATGGTAATAGACAGGTGGTTGCTTGCGATCCAACTCAGGGATTAATGGGAACTGCAATTTTTATTTGCGATCAAAATGGTTCGATATCTTTAATTCAAGCTTGTGATCGTATAACTTGTCAACTCCCTTCCTGCTCATCAGGAACTTGTCCTACCAACGTTCAAAACACTCTCGAAGATGGAACTAGAATTAGATTTAACAGCTATTTTAATGATTTAAATTGCAAACAAAGCCACTATTACGAAAATTGTCCAGAAGGAGTAACTACAAATTGCGGAAGACCAAAGGCAAGATGTATATACGACCCAACCATAACGACAACTCCAACTACTGGAGTTGTAGAATTTTCAGGAAAACCTTGCATTCAAAGCACTTGTATTGCAAGTAATTTTTTAAATTCAGTTATTGATTCAACAACCGTTAATTGGTCGGGCGATACATACATAACTACTTCTTGTAAAAGTGGATTTTATTCAAGGGATTTATCCAATCCGCCACAATATATTTGTAATAGCTCCGGATCTTCAGCGAATTATAGTGCAAGAAATTCTTGCGAGCCGATTACTTGCAATCCACCAGCAAGTACTTTTGGAATAAATAGTTTAATTCCATTATCTTGGGGTTCTTCAGTTCAAATTCCATGCAGTAAAATCGGCTATTCTGGCTTTTTTAGCTATAATTGCACTGGAACTTCAAATCCGGGAACATTTACAGAAATTAGTAATAGTTGTATAGTTCGCTCTTGTAATTTAACATCAAATAATCCAACTACTTTTGCTAACTATGTAAAAAGCGGACAAAATATAGGTGGTATTAGTGGAAAAATTTTATCATCATCTTATTTTAAAGGTGGTACTGGTGGCAATTCGTCATCTTCATATACTACGGGTGGAGGCGGTGGCGGTGGCTCTGCATCATTTATCGAAACTTCTGAAGGTAGAATTATAGCAATCGCGGGTGGAGGTGGCGGTGGAAATGGTGGCGGATCATCGCCAATAAACTCGCCAACTTTAAATTTAAGTCCAGTCGCAGATTCTAAATTATATTCAAATTTTCTTGGCTCTTATTTAATTGCTAAAATGCAAACCTTACCAATACAAAATTCGGATCAAACAAAAACTGGTGGATTAGTTTATGGATTAAGTGACTCATCTAACAATTTTAGTCTTAGCACTCCACTTGGTATGGTTATAAGCGATATATATTTCTCTTCGCTTGGAAATCCGCAAGCGAGCACAAGAGATGCTGTAAGTCCAAATTCAGTTCCAAGTTCATTTAGTGTTAAATACAATACTTGTCATTCAACCAACTCATTAAGGCTGGCCCAGACTAATTGTCAAGGCAGAGAAACTTGCTCACAACCTGATATCAATGATTTAGATTTTGGAGCAACCTGCACCCCAACTCCAGCATCAATAAAATGGGCGGTATTAGCTGGATACACCTTTAAAGAATCCTCACTTACAATAAATGGACTTACAAAGCCAATTAAAGAAATCAATACCTTAACAATGACCTTTAATCCCGCTATTCTTCAAAATAATAAAGTTTATAGCTTCTTGGATTATGAAACTTTTTGGATAAAAAATGAATATTGGGATGATGAATTCATTGCTAAAATATCAACTAATATTGACCCAATAGACACTCCACTTAAAATTAAATTTCACAGAACCAACAATACTCTTGAACCCAAATTAAAATTAACTTATGTTTCAGGCTCAACCACAAATGATTTAGGCAGTTTCTACAAAATTAAAAAAATTGTAAACAATGAAGCTGTTCCGATATCAAAGGGCTACATTAAAGAAAATATTTATTATATTTTAAGATTAAATGTCATCAATACCGATGATATTTTCTGGGAAATTCGTGAGCAAACCAATGTTAGCGCCACAGCCCTTCAAATGAGCGATCGCTCTCTTCCAAAAAGAACCTGCATGACCACTCAGGTATCTAAATTTGGTATGCTTGGAACTATATGGAGCCCAGCAAACTCTGTATGTTCCAATAAGTGCCCTGGTTACGATCCAGTCACCAAAACGGGAGATGATAGATTGGGAGCGGGAGCAACATTACATTACACTTCAAATTTAATTGATGGAGGAATTGTTTATTGGGACGAAGCTCCAGCTGGAAGTACTCAAATCTTAAAAATGTCTACCGCAAATATCGAAGAAACTGGGTTAAGCCATAAGGGGTATAAGGTATTTCAACGACATTCAGATAAATTTAAGGCAAAAAACTTTGAAAAAGAAATTCCAAATCAAATTGGTAGCGGTGTTTTTGTTCTTGAGAGAAAATGTGGATCTGATGGAATATGGGAAGATCCCAAGCCTTTATGTGCAACAGGAGGAGGATTAAACACTGATTCATATATTGGTAATTTTAACGATACTAGAGTTTTTTTAGATCACAGTTCGCATTCAGATATAATATATAATAACAACACTACCAAAGAAAGATATATAAAGGCAGATGATCCATCCAGCTATTCAATTGGAGAATGCTTGGATGGATACAAAAGAAGCACATTAGATGGTATTGGAATATTTACAAATTCTGATATAAATTTAAAATCCAAACTTACATTTATTTGCAAATCATATAGCTCCAACTTAAAAAGATATGAAGATTTAACCTATCTAGAATCTTCAGGTGGATTTGATTGTATTAAATATTGCAAATTTGAAAATTTAACGGTAAATGATGGAATCGAAAAAAGAGGTATAAAAAATAGCGACAATACTTATCCATATAATAATGAAACGTTATTGAAGCCAGGGCATAGTATTAGCTTAGATTGTAAATCGACTCACACCTATGCTCGTCAATATATAAGACCGAACTATCTTTATGACGAAATAAATAGAATTAACAAAATTTATAATATTGATTGGGATAATTGTAGATTTAATTTTACCGAAAATGGAATGGTTAGGTCAAGCATATTATCAAGTGATATTTTGATTAACAATATTAACGATAATCATATCAAATGTATTGATCAACTTGCATTTCTAAATTACACAGATTCATCATTGCCATCGCCAACAACTTCTTTTAATACAGTGGAAATTAATGGGGTAACTTATTATCGAGATATTATGGGATACTATGCCAAAAACCGTTCAGTTCTTCAAAATGTTAGACAATATTTTGATGAAGATGCGGTTTTAATAGATAGAAAGCAAACCAGTTTTATGAAAGTTTTGGACAACCCAATTTTACCAATGCACGAATGCGTTGCAATCAGCAGAGACAATGTAACTTGGTCTTCAGATGTAAAAGCTGGAACAGATTGCAGAATTGCTGAAAAATGCCTAATAAGCAAATATCATGGCATTAGACATCATGCTGAATCTAGCAGTCAATCAAAAATTTCAAGATGGAAAAATTCATCCGATAATGATAGCTGGTGGTTTCCTTTAAATTCATTTATTTATTCAAGCGAAAAATTAATTTTAAGTTCTCTTAATTATTTAGTAAATGGAAAAACTATTAATATTGAAAAAGATTCAAGTTGCGATATCAATCAATATGGCAGATGTGCATATTATGTTAATTGGTCTAAAAACTCTTTTGGTCTTGCCTCAAATAACCAATGGGAATATTGGCGTAAATATTTATCTTCAGCAAGTTGCAATGATGGTTATCTTACTGTAACGTGGGATTTTAACGATACTAACAACAGAAAATCTTGCTCTGGATCTGATGGATATATTGGAAGTGATTTGACAAGAATAAATCATAACGATCCAGATGAAGTTAGCGCTCCAGCTGAAAAATATTTAGGGGAACGAACTTCATCATACAATGATGCTCAAAATAAAAATATTACAAGTGCTAAAACCTGTCCAGCACCAGTAGAATATACTGAACCCGTAGTTTTTATCGGCAATTTTTAAATCCACAAAAAACTAAACCTTATGACCATTAGCTTAAAATATTTTTAAGATTTTTAGCAAAAAAATATGAAACTTAATTTGAATTTTTCAAATTATTAATTTTTTTTAAAAAAACAATCTATCAAAAGTAAAAAAGTTTAATTTTTCAAATGGGTTGACATTTAATTTATAGAAAATTATTTTATAAAAATTTAATCCTTAATTAAAAATTATGACTAAAATCGCAATAATTATGGGTAGTCAATCCGATTACCAAACTCTACAAAATGCTGAAATAATTTTACAGGAATTTGATGTTAGTTTTGAAACCAAAATAATTTCTGCACATCGAACCCCCAAAAGACTTTATGAATTCTGCAAAACAGCGGACCAAAATTATCAAATTATTATTGCTGGCGCTGGCGGAGCCGCCCATTTACCTGGAATGGTTGCCTCAATGGTATGTATTCCAGTGCTTGGTGTGCCAATTCAAAGCAAAAGCCTAAAAGGGATTGACTCGCTTTTGTCAATAGCACAAATGCCAGCAGGAATTCCAGTTGGAACTTTAGCAATTGGCGAAGCAGGAGCTAAAAATTCAGCTCTTTTAGCAATTGCAATTTTGTCTTTACAAGACAAAAATCTTTCTAAGAAATTGCAAAAATATCGAGCTAATCAAACCAAAAAAATAAATTTAAAACCGCTTTAAAAAAATTAAAAAATTAAATTGATTTATAAAATAAAAACATCAATTATTATAAAGTTAATTAAATTTTGTTAATAAATTTTCATCATCACTTGACATTTATCAATTTATTAAAATAAATTTATATAACATTTAAAATCAATATAATAACAAATGTTCAATATCTCTCTATTAAAAAGCTTCGTTGCTGGCTTTGTTTCATCATCAACGCTAACCTTTGTAAAACTCAGAAAACACTCATTCACTGAAGCAAAAATTGCTCTTGAAAAAGATTTTCTTGCCATAACCAGAGACAAAAATATTGCCAACAATAAATTAAAAAATAACAATGAATGAATATAAATCTTCTCGCGATCGCCATGAACACAGAAGCGAAAGCAATCACGACAAACAAGCCTTAATTGAACTTACTCAAAAAGAGCAAGATCATCGCCATCAGCTTCAAGAAAAGCAACAAAAAGCCAATAATATTTCTTATTTTTTTGGTATGTTTTTTGGTTTTTTATATAATCTAGCATTACTTTATTTTGCTTATTATTTAGTAGAATCTGGACAAAAATCTTTGGCTATAAAAGTTATCCTAATAAATGCCATAGTTATTCTAGGTAGCTTTGGATTATTGTCTTTTAGTCGCAAATTATCATTCAACAAAAAGCCTCATCATAAACACGGTTTAAATGACCGCAGAAGATTTAGATCAAAAAACTAATATTGGTTTTTTTGTAATTTTCTACTCAAGGTTTTGCGGTGCATATTTAGTGACCTTGCGGTTTGGGAGATGTTAAAATCATGCTCTAATAGAGTTTGATGAATATGCTCCCATTCTAAATTTTTAAGACTAGTTTTTTTACTCTTCGCCACAATTTCTTCATCATTTTTTAAATCAAAAGCCCTCAATATCATTTCGGTATTTGCAGGTTTTGCCAAATAATAGCAAGCACCAGATTTAATAGCACTAATAGTTGAGGTAATACTGGCATAGCCAGTAAGCATAATTATTTTCATATTTGTATCAAAATTATGCAAAAATTTAATCACATCAATGCCAGTTTTATCGGCAATTTTTAAATCAATAATCGCATAATTAGGATGAAAATTTTTTAAAATAATTTCCATATTTTTAAAACCATCGGCAAGCTCAATATCAAAATTATGTTTTTCAAGTGAGCGCTTCAAAACCCCCGCCAAATCTTCGTCATCTTCAACAATTAATAAATTTTTAAGCATAATTTAAAGGAATAAAAATTGTTACTTTGGCACCCTGATTTTTTAGATTTTCAATTATCAAATTGCCACCAATTTTTTCAATTGTTAAAATCGTTAAATATAGACCAAATCCATTTCCAGTTTTCGATGGAATCTTAAAATTTCCAATTCTTTTTAACATTTCCTTACTAAATCCTACACCATCATCATAAACTTCAATTTTCAAAATATTTTTTTCATTAAAAAAATTAATTTTTATGTTTTTTTTCTTAGCATTAAAAGCATTGTCAAACACATTGTAAATCGCCAAAACAAGGGCTTCATCAAAAATAAAATTCACATTATTAGACAAGTCATATCTAACCTCAAAATCATAAAAGTTTTTTTCATTTTGCCATTTTTTAATTAAATTTTGTGAAGCGATTTTTATGTCTTCAACTGGCATTTCTTCTAATCGAAAAGCCCCACTACTATTCAAAATTTCCGACAAAATATCCTTACAATTACCAATTTGTTTTTCCATCAATACAATTTCATCGATAATATTTTTGTTTTGCAAAATATGCTCTTTTGATTTTAATGAAATTTTTAAATCGGCCAAAATTATTGCAATTGTCGTAAGAGGCGAACCAAGTCGATGAGCGGAGTTAGTGGTGAATAGAGCCATTTCTTCAATTTGCTTTAACTTTAAAGATTGCTGTTGCAATTTATGAATTTCATTTTGTCCAAGGCGAATATTTTTAATAATATTTCCAATAAAAATCATTAACAAAATTGCTAAAATAACATAATTTATAAGCATTCCTTGCAGGTGAAGACCGTAGGAATGGTGATGATTATTATGTAAATTTAAAAAATTTATCTGATAAGAAAATTTTGTTAAAAATACATAGCTAAAAAAAGTTAAAATGGTAATAAGCCAAGAAAATAAAGGCTTTAGAACAATTATTGCTATTATTATTTGCAACAAAAATAACGAAATAAATGGATTGGAAATGCCATTACTAAAATATATCAACAATGAAAAAATTAAAACATCTACTACCAATTCTAAAAATAAACTAAAATCAGTAATTGATGATTTAAAATATCGATAAAAACTAAAAGAAAAACAAAAGATTTGTAAAAAAATAATCCCAAAAATCAGGAAAAAAGGTAAAGAAATTTTAAGAAAAAAATCGACAAAAAAAATGGTAAAAATTTCCACAATTATCGCCAAGAATCTAAGAAATAAAAGCTGTTTAAGGTTTTTTTTATTGGTTGTAAAATTAATTTTTTGCTTCTCGTTCATTAATTTTTTTAAGCATTATTGGCAAATTTTTTTAACAATTTTGTGAACAATTGGACTAACAAAATAAGCGGTTGGAAAGGCAATTGAAAATCCAAATAAAAAAGATTTTAGCCATTTCTGAATAAAGCCATCTATCAAACCCAAATTCAAAAAAGTAAGAGCACCCGACATAATAAATGCCATAAAAAGAGCCATAAAAAAAGGAAATAAAATTCGCGGATTTTTTAAAAATTTTGACATAAATAAATATTTTTAATAATAAATTCAATAAACTATCCCCTTGGATTGTCATTTTCATCAAATGCTTTCAAGCCTCTTAAATAGTCAATGCAACCCTTTAGACCTTGAGTTTCTACCAATGAAATTAATGGATTTTTGGTTTTATCGATTAATCGATTTTGTAAAATTTTTATCGATAATTTTACAATCATTCTTATAGCTTTTAAAATTGCTAAAAATCTTCCGTGAATTTTTTGGGTATAATATAATTTTGACCAGCCAAATTTATGCCAATAAATTTTTTTGGCAGTTTCTGAATTTAAAACCGATGATTTTGCCCCTAAGTGAATTAACTTTGTATCCTTTATTATAGCAGTTTTGAAGCCTTTTTTTAATACTCTTTTGCAAATTTCATTATCTTCACAATATAAAAAAAATCCTTCATCGAAAAAACCAATTTTTCGCATTATAGCCATATTCATAAACATTCCGGCACCAGTTATAAATTTATTTTCATAAAATAAACTTTGTTGGTTTGCAGAAAGTTGCAAAAGATTTTTTGGACATGGACGGACATTTTTTATCTCAGAATTTTCATAATCGGCATTATGAACAATATTGCCCGCCAACGCAATTTCAGGATGACTCTTCAAAATTTCGATGGTTTTTAAAATATCGTCTTTAGTAATTATTGCATCAACATTTAAAACTAAAGCAAAGTCGGTTGTAGCCTTATTTAAAATCATATTATTGGCACGACCAAATCCAATATTTTTAGAATTTTTAATAATCTCAATATCGGGAAAGTTTTCTTCAATAATTTTGATGGTATCATCAGAGCTAGCATTATCAACTACCAAAATTTTAAATAAATTTCGATCAATATTTTGCAAAGAACTTTTTATTAGTTGACCACTATTATAAGTAGTTATGGCGATAGTTAAAATTGGATTTGAAGAAGTATTTTTTACCATTTTAGAAATTATTTAAAATAAATTTATTGTTATCAATATTCACTCTTCCACCCGCTTCTTTAGCAATTAAAAAAAATGGATGATATAAATCATTTCCAAGTTTTTGATAAATAATTTGATCAACTCTAGCACTTGCAAAATAAGCTATATCCAAGGTTTTGCAACCAATATTTCTAAACATTAAATTACCTTCAACACCTTGATAATATTCTTGCAACAATCCTAAATTATCGCTTGCAGTAATAATCTGCGACTTTTGATTTTTTGGGCGTTTTGAAACGCGAATTCTGCGGTTATTAACAAAGGCTCCATAGCCTTTTTCAGAATAATATAGCTCGCCACCAATAACCTTAGAAATTGCCAATGAAATAGTTTCGCTTTGACCTTGCAAATTCTTATGAATTAAGGCAACACTTACCGTGAAATCTGGTGATGAGCGGTGGAAGTTTTCAATGCCATCAATTGCATGTATAAGTAAGCTATATTCGGCATCTTTTTGATTGATTACCTCGGCAGAATCGCTAAAAAAAATATTAAAATCATGACGAAATTTAGCAAAATCATCAATTAAAATTTGTTTAACTCGGTTATAAGAAGAAATTGCAAATTTAGCACAGCTTGCAGGATTTGATTGTAAATTTTCTAACTCCACAAAATCTCTTGAGATGTGAATTGAAGCCTTTTCTATGGCTTTAATTATAATGTTTAAATTGGCAGAAAATCGCATAAGTTTTTAATTTAATTTGTAAATTTGTTATTATAAATTTTTTTAAATTTAATTTCCATTTTTATTTCATCATTATTTTGTTGATGAATTCTAACAAAACTATGAGCCAAAAAATTTTCATTATCTTCAAAATTATAATCGCTTCGATAATGACTGCCCCTACTTTCGGTTCTAGCAATAGCACTAAAACCGACCGCCAAGGCATTTAAAAGCAGATTTTTTAACTCTAAATAGGCAATTAATTCATCATTCCAAATCAAATTTTTACTGATAATTTTATAGTTTTGTAAATTTTTATAAAGCTCTAAATTATAATTTATCCCTTCCAAAATTAGATCGTGATTGCGAAATACTCCAAGAGTTTTTTCGTTATTTTTTTGTAAATTTTTCTTAATTTCTGCAATTGAAAAACTATTTTTATGATTCACATCTTTAGCAAAAATATTGTTAAATTCTTGCAATTCTTTTGAGTTATTTAATTGAATATTATTATTTAATTTTAGTTGCTTTGCCTGTAAAACCGCATTTTCTCCCGCAATTTTTCCAAAAACAATTAAATCAAGTAGCGAATTGCAGCCCAGACGATTGGCACCATGTACAGAATGACAAGCCACCTCACCAACCGCCATCAAACCCTGACTCACCACACAATCTACACCAGCTGGAACTCCTCCCATAGTATAATGAGCACTTGGAGCAATTGGGATTAAATCTTGACGAGCATCTAATTTTAAAAATTTATTAACCAATTCTAGCACCGATGGCAATTTTTTTTTCATGGTTGAAGCACTTAAATGCCTTAAGTCTAGATATAAATAATCACCATTTTCGCCAGCACCATTGCCTTTGGCAATTTCGGTCGCCATTGCTTGCG
The DNA here is from genome assembly GCA_964505265.1 of uncultured Rickettsia sp. Taxonomy (GTDB): domain Bacteria; phylum Pseudomonadota; class Alphaproteobacteria; order Rickettsiales; family UBA1997; genus CAILUF01. The sequence continues at coordinate 7,469 of CAZDGN010000010.1, read as the reverse complement.
AAATTAAATCTCTACAAGATAATTCCATCATTTGCGGGTCATAATCTTGCATAAATCTTTTATGGTACTTATTAAGTAAATACCCACCCTCTCCTCGACTGGCTTCAGTAATTAAAAAACCCGAACCATAAATTCCTGTTGGATGAAATTGCACAAATTCCATATCTTGCAATTCAAGCCCTGCCCTTAAGGCTAGAGCGGTGCCATCACCTGTACAAATAGTTGAAGAGGTAGTGTTTTGATAAATCTGACTGAAACCACCTGTTGCCAAAATCGTTACTTTGGAAAGAAAATTTACCATTTCACCATTATTTAAATCTAATGCCAAACATCCGATACATATATTATTTTGCATAATCAAATCTATCACAAAGTAATCGTTAAAAAATTTTACATTATTTTTTAAAGCTTGCTGATAAAGACTATGCAAAATGGTTTGCCCAGTATTATCTTTGGAATAGCAAGCACGATAAGCAAGCCCGCCCTTGCCATTATCGGTTCTTTGCCCGCCATAGGCTCTTTGTGCAATTTTATGATTTTCATCTCTGGAAAAAACTACACCGATTTTTTCCAAAAATATTATGGCATCATTGGCATTTTTACATAAAATTTCTACCGCTTCTTCGTCGGCAATTCCAGCTGAACCTTGCATAGTATCAAAGGCATGCCATCGCCAATCATCTTTAGAAACATTGCCCAAGCTTGCATTAATTCCACCTTTAGCAGAAACTGTATGGCTATTATTTGGCAAAACCTTACTAATTACCGCAATATTATTGTTGCCTTCACTTGCACTAAGGGCCGACATCAAACCTGCACCACCCGCTCCCACAATAATTATATCAAAATACTTGCAACTTATATCTAAAATCATTTAAAAATATGGTATATGTTTTTTTTAAACCTAAAATAAATTTATAAAGTGATAAAAATAATTTTATGTGCTTTTAATGAAGCACAAAATTTACAAAAATTAATACCAAGTATAATTCAAGAGTTTGAATTAATGCAACGAAAGTTTGAAATAATTTTTTGCTTGGATTGTTCCACCGACAACTCGGTTGAAGTTATAAATAAATTTAAAATCAATTGTCCAATTACAATTTTACCTATCGAAAATCAAAGAGGCCTTGGTCTGGCTTATAAAAAAGCCTTTTTACATGTTATTTTTAATGCTTTAGATGATGATTTAATTATCTCCTTTGATGCTGATTGCACCCATAATCCACAACAGCTTAAAGATATGATTAAGATTTTTGAAGAAAGAAATTTAGAATTTATGGTGGCTTCAAGATTTGTCAATTCAAGCTCTATTAGTCATTTTCCAAAATATCGAATTTTAATTAGCAAAAGCATTTCTTTATTTCTACAATTTTTCTTTCCAATCCGCTCCAATTCTTGCAAAATACAAGACTACACTAGCGGTTACAGAATTTATAAAAATTCTTGCTTAAAAAAAATTTATGAAAAACTAAATATAAATTTTATTGCAGAAAAAGATTTTACCTGTCTGATTGAAATTTTAATCAAATTAAAACAATTTAATATTATAAATAATTTTGCTGAATACCCTATTAATTACGAATATGGTGAAAAAATCGGAGCAAGCAAATTAAGGCTTGGCAAAAATTTAATTAGATTAATCATCCTATTTTTTAAATTAAAAACTAATTCTTTTAAAATAAATTTTAGGAATTAAAATGAAAAAAAATTTTTAGTTTATGAAATACTAAATTTAACAAAATTAACCTATTTTTTTTTATTAAAATGTCTGCTATTAGAAGAGTTGTTATTACCGGTATTGGTGCCGTAACCCCATTATCATCAAATGCCGAATCTAGTTGGAATAAAATAATAAATAATCAATCTGGGCTAGCCAATATCACAATTTTTGACCCAGCTGAATCGCCATGCAAAATCGCTGGTGAAGTCAAATATGGCAACGAACCAGATCAATTCAATCCAGATTCTTACATTGATCCAAAAGAACAGCGTAAAATGGATCGTTTTATTCATTTTGCAGTTGCAGCCGCCGACCAAGCGATCAAAGATTCAGGCTGGGTTGCCAACACTGATGAAGAAAAATACCGTACTGGAATTATGATGGGATCTGGCATTGGAGGTCTTCCTGCCATCGAAAAAACCGTTATTCAAATGAAAGAAAAAGGTATCAAAAAAATTACCCCATTCTTTATACCGCAAAGCCTTATAAATCTCGCTTCTGGACAAATTTCTATTCGTCATAGCTTTATGGGTCCAAATCATGCAGTGGTCACCGCCTGTGCTTCTGGTGCCCATGCTATTGGTGATTCAGCTCGAATGATTCAATTTGGCGATGTTGATGTTATGGTTGCAGGTGGAGCCGAATCAGCGATTTGTGAGTCTGGAATTGGCGGATTTGCTGCCCTTCGTGCTTTATCAACAAATTTTAACGAACAACCAACCAAAGGCTCTAGACCATTCGATAAAGATCGTGATGGCTTCGTTATGGGAGAAGGTGCAGGTGTTATTGTCCTTGAAGAATTGGAGCATGCCAAAAAAAGAGGAGCGAAAATTTATGCTGAGATTGTAGGTTATGGCTTATCGGGTGATGCCTATCACATGACCGCACCAGAATCTACTGGAAGAGGTTCTACCTATGCTATGAAACTAGCCCTTAATCATGCTAAAATTACTCCCGATAAAATCGATTATATTAATGCCCACGGCACTTCTACTCCACTTGGCGATGAAATTGAAGTTGGAGCCGTCAAAAAAGTTTTTGGTGATCATGCCTACAAATTATCAATGTCTTCAACCAAGTCAGCAATTGGTCATTTGCTTGGAGCCGCTGGAGCTGTTGAAGCAATTTTTTGTGTTCAGGCACTGCGCGATAATATTGCCCCACCAACTCTTAATCTTGAAAATCCATCTGAAGGTTGCGACATTGATTTAGTAGCCAATTATTCCAAAAAGAGAAATATTGACTATGCTATGTCTAACTCTTTCGGTTTTGGCGGAACAAATGCTTGCTTGATTCTTAAAAAATATCACCATGAAACATAAAATATTAATAGCTTGCTCCACATTTTCAGTTGTTACCTTTTTGTATGTTTTTTTAGCATTTGTAATTGTTGCATATTTCAATGCACCAAATTCTTACCACCGCGAAGATAAAAGATTTATCATTGAAAGCGGTCTTACTCTTCGCGAAGTTGTTGAAAAGCTTCATCAAGAAAAAATCATCAAAAGCCCATCAGCCTTTTTATATATCGGCCAATTAATCAAAGGTATTGACCCTAAGGTTAGATATGGCGAATATTTTTTTGAAAAAAACATCTCTTATTACAAAATTCTTCACAAAATGATTCGTGGCAATGTTTTCTTTAGAAAAGTAACTATCGCCGAAGGTTTATCATCTCATACAGCCCTGAATATTATCGCTAAATCCTCTGGATTAATTGGCAACCCACCTGAAAAAATTCGTGAAGGCTCGCTATTACCAGAAACTTATTTCTATTCATATAATGACACCAAGCAAGGAATGGTCAAAAGAATGCAAGATGCTATGCAAAAGACAGTTGACGAACTCTGGGAAAGCCGCGACAAGTCCATTCCAGTTAAAACCAAAGAAGAGGCTATTATATTAGCTTCAATCGTTGAAAAAGAAACCAGTCTTGAATCTGAACGCGGATTAGTTGCCTCGGTTTTCACTAATCGCTTACGCAAAGGAATTAAATTACAGTCCGACCCAACCATTATTTATTCATTCACCCTTGGCGACAAAAAATTAGAGCGTCAAATTCGAGTTAGCGACATTCAAAACAACTCTCAATTTAATACCTACCACATTTATGGTCTACCTCCAGAACCAATTTGCAATCCGGGACTTGCCTCAATCAAAGCGGTTCTGAATCCGCCTTCAAGCGACTATATTTACTTTGTTGCAAGTGGAAGGGGCGATCATATCTTCGCTTCAACTCTTCAAGAGCACAACATAAATGTCGCAAGATATCGTCGCTATATTAACGAAAAAGCTCAACAATTGGCAAAACCAGAGCAAACAGGTGAAACTAATAATAGTGCTAACGCGCAACCAGCCTCAGCCCAGTAATTCTATAAATTACCAATAATGTTAGATGGAATTTCCAACCAAATTAAGGCTTCCGACCCTGAGCAATCAGTTTGGGTGATGGCTTCTGCTGGCTCAGGTAAAACGAAGGTTTTAACCGATAGAATTTTGCGATTACTTTTAAACGATGTTAACCCAAGTTCAATCTTATGTTTAACCTATACAAAAGTAGCCTCGGTAGAAATGCAAAAAAGGCTAAATCGAGAATTGCAAGAATGGGCAATTTGTGAACCAGAAATTTTACAACAAAAACTCGAAAAATTATTACAAAAAACTCCACATAATTTTCAAATAAGCAAAGCCAAAAATTTATTACAAAACTATCTTGATAATGAATATAAGATTAAAATTCAAACCATTCACAGCTTTTGTCAATCAATTTTAAAAAACTTTCCATTTGAGGCAAAAATTCCAATTAATTTTGATTTAATCGACGAAAATAAATCTAAAATTTTATTAAAAAATTGCCAAAATAAAATTTTATCCGATAGCCTATCAAATCAAGATTTATCTGCATTAATTGCTAAAATTAATGCCAAGATTTCCGAACAAACATTCGATAAGTTAATATCGAAACTTCTGGAACATTCGCCAAAGATTTATGCCTTAAAAAATCAATTTTTTACAATTGAAAATGCCATTTTTGAACTTTTTAAAAGCTATGGATTTGAAAATTTTAACTCAGATTTTTCACAAATAATTCAACATTATTTTGATAATTTTTTGAACAAAATTGATTTAGAAAAATTACATGAATTTGCTAACGAGGCTCTATCAAGCTCTAAAAAAGATTGTGATTCTGGTTTAAAAATTCAAAAATTTTTAAACCAAATCAATATTGAAAATTTTCAATTTCTCTATTTAGCTTTTTTTACACAAGAAGAAACTTATCGTAAATTTACCAAGGATTTTACTGCACATAATCAAGAAAAAATTGATTTTTTTAACAAGGTAATTTTGGAATTCTCAAAAAATTATTATGGCTTAAGCACCTTAATTTCAAGCTCCGAGCTCTTGATTATTGTCGACAAAATCTTGAGTTATTATCAACAAATTAAATTCGCCAATGGTTATTTAGACTATAATGATCTGATTCATCGCACCAATATTATGCTTCAAAATTCTGAGCATCAAGATTGGATTAAATATAAATTAGATTATAGCTTCAACCATCTTTTGGTTGATGAAGCACAAGACACCAACCCCACACAATGGTCGATTATAAAAGCGATAACAGATGATTTTTTTTCTGGGATTTCTAGCTCGCAACAACCCCGAAGTATTTTCATTGTGGGCGATGAAAAGCAGTCAATTATGGGCTTTCAAGGTGCAAATATTATGCAAACTAAAGAATTTCATCAATATTTAAAAAATAAATCCGACAATATTTTACAAGATATTGACCTAAATTTTTCCTTTCGTTCGGGCAAAGCAATTTTGAAATTAGTCGATTTAATTTTTGCCGATAATGCCCGCAAAGAAGCAATTACCAAGGTTCAAACTTATAGCAATCATATTTCATTTCGCCAAACCAGAGGTTATGTAGAAATCTGGCAAAATGACAAAGTCAAAGAATTTTTGTCAATCAACCAAAAACCTTCCTCAAATGATATTCCTCTGAGTTGGAACCTAAGTTTTCAGCCAGAATTGAATGAGAATCACGAAGATATTCTTGCTAAATTCATTGCTTACAAAATTCATCAATGGGTTGAAAATAAAAGATTAATTTCCGATAAAAACCTGCCCGTTCAATATGGCGATATCATGATTTTAGTGCGTAAAAGAAATGATAATTTAATGGAAAAACTCGGCAATTATTTTAACAAATTACAAATCCCGTTTTTAAGCGTTGGCAAAATAAAATTTAGCGAAAATCTTTTGATTCAAGATTTTTTGGCTTTAGCCAGATTCGCCTTGCTACCTAGAGATTGCTACAACCTTGCCTGCCTCGCCAAATCGCCATTTTTTAATTTAAAAGAAAAAGAATTATTTGAATTTTGCCAAATTAAAAATTCACAAAATATTTCTTTATATGAAAGCTTTGAAGGCTCAAAATATCAAAATAATCTTCAAAAAATTCTAGATCTTGCCAAGCAAAATAATTGTTACGATTTCTATTTTCAAATTCTAAATGATGAAACTCATCAAGAAAATATTTTTGCCAGATTTGGCAATCAAAGCGAAGAAATCATCAATAATTTTTTATTTATTTGCCAAGATTTTACCAACAACAACAATCATAATTTACAAAATTTCTTGGAATTTTGTGAACAAATCGACCCAGAAATTAGCCTTGATTTAGCCAATGCAAATGCCATAAAAATCACCACCGTTCACTCTTCTAAAGGCTTGCAATCGCCGATTGTTATTATTCCCGATGCCATTTACAATTATTATCAACAAAATGACAATAAGGTAGAAATTTTATGGAACCAAAATTTTCCGTTATGGATTAATAAAGATAGTAACTTAAATCCAAATCTAAAAAATTTAATTGACGATTTTAAACATAAAAATTATGAAGAACATCTTAGATTGCTTTATGTCGCCTTAACCAGAGCTCAAGACGAGATTTATATTGGCGGTTGTGCCAAAGATTTTGATGAAAAATGCTGGTATCATATAATTAATAACTCCAAAGATGATGAATTTAATTATAAGTCAGTAGAAATTATTGACGATTCTTATTTTACACCAAGAAATAATAATATTATTGATTTTAATTTAAAGTTGTCGGATTCTAACTATTTTATTGAGCAAAAACAAAATATAAATCACGAAAATATCGTCAATGATTCAGTCTATAAAGGCAAAATAATTCATCAGGCAATGGAAATTATTGCCCAAAATTATCAAATGCCAAAAACATGGATTAAACAACAAATTCGCTATTTTCTTGATAATAAAATCAGCGATGATGATCAATTATTACAAGAAATTTTTGCATTATGCGACGACTTTTTAAACTCGAAAATATTTACAGAAATTTTTTGCAACAACTATCAAAAGTTTTTTAGCGAATATCAAATTTCCAGCCAAAATCAAAATTATCGCCTTGACCTTATCGGCTTTGGAGCCAATGAAATTCTTATCATCGACTATAAATCTGATGAATTAATCAACGAAACTAACCAACAAAAATATTTCGAGCAAATACAAAATTACCAAAATATTTTGCAAAATTATTATCCTAATCACAAAATCAAAAGCGCCATAGTTTGGCTTAAAAACCTCGAAATAAAATATATTTAAATTTTGGTTTACAATTATTTCTAGTTTTGGTTTTAAGCTATAAAAATTCCAACCCCCTCCCCGAAATTGCTTTGCAATTTCGACCCTCCCGCAAGGGGAGGGTGAT
>CAZDGN010000009.1:0-56725 GCA_964505265.1 uncultured Rickettsia sp. | reverse complement strand
CCCTCCCGCAAGTGGAGGGTGATAACACCGCTAATTTTGCCAGAGGAAAATTTTACCCTCCCTCGACGGGGAGGGTGATAACACCGCTAATTTTGTTAGAGGAAATTTTGGAATAAAATTATGTTTTTTTGTGATTTTTTTCACGCATAGAAGCTGATTTTAGCTGGCCGCAAGCTCCCATCACATCATCGCCACGAGTTTTACGAATTGTAGTTATCAGATTATTTTTTTGCAAAATATCACGAAATTTTTCAATATTATTTCTAGAAGAATTTTTGTATCCTGAACCTTCCCAGCCATTAAATGGTATTAAATTCACTTTGCAATTTATGTTATATTTTTTAATCAAGGCTACTAATTCTCTAGCATTAATTTCACAATCATTGACATTATTTAACATCACATATTCAAAAAATATTTTTTGTTGAGGATTTTCTTGGTTATAAATTTTGCAAGCAGAAAATAATTCATGCAGAGGATATTTTTTATTGATACCCATAATTTCATTTCTAAGCTGGTCATTTGTGGCATGAAGTGAAATGGCAAGGCAAGTCTTTAGCTCCTTAGAGCATCTTAAAATTTCTGGAACTAAGCCTGAAGTAGAAATGGTAATTCGTCTCCTAGAGAAAGCCAAGCCATCTTGGTCACAAATGATGTCGATAGCCTTAGCCACATTTTCGTAGTTAAAAAAAGGCTCCCCCATTCCCATAAAAACTAAATTGGTTAATTTGCGATTTTTTGTGTCCCAATCATCAATTAAATCTTTGGTTAAAATAATTTGGGCAACAATTTCGCTTACTTCTAAATTGCGAACTAGAGTTTGGGTACCAGTGTGGCAAAATTTACATGACAAGGTGCAACCAATTTGCGATGAGACGCAAAGTGTTGCCCGAGTAGCTTCTGGTATATATACCGCTTCTACTTCTTTATTATCTAAATATTTTACTAGAAATTTTTGAGTGTCATCAAAAGATTTTTTTAAATTAGTTATCGTCAACTTTTCAAATTCAAAATTATCTTCTAAAACTTTTATGTTTTTTTTTGAAACATTGGACATTTTATTAAAATCTGTATAATTTTTTTGATAAATCCAATTAAATATTTGATGAGAAAGATATGGTTTAAACTCATATTTATCAAGCTCTCGAACTAGTTCGGACTTAGTAAAATTATATATATTACTTTTCTTATTATGAATCACAGGCAAAAAATTTATTTCTTATTTTTAATAAAAAGCTGATTAAAAGCTAAAATAAAAATCTAATAATAAATGAAAGTTTATTAACTAAATATTTTTTTTAAAATTTGTTTTAATAATAACTTTTCGCAATATCAACATAAAATTAATAAATTATGAAAGAAAATAAAGTAGTTACAATTTCCGCTCAAATTCCGGCAGATCTTGAAAAATTATTAATCAAGTTATGCGAATCTGAAGAAAGGTCAAAAAGCTACTATATCAAAAAAGCTTTGGAAAAATTAATTAGCGAAAAATTGAAAGATCCAATTATTGCCAAAAAAGTAAAACAAAGCTAATAATCAAATAGTATACCATTTTTTTATTAGCTCGTTTATTTCAGAAGAAACCCTAGAAAAGTTTTTTTGGTAATTTTCTTCGCCTCTAAGGCTTGTGCCAATTGTTTGAACATGACTGAACCCCATGAAGTTAAACAGGGCATAAGCTGCAAAGGCGACACCATCACAATTTGGGAATTGCGGATTAAAGGTATCTTTTGAATATTCAGCACCCGATGTATAAAGGGTAAGAATTTTTTTATCCATCATCATTTTTTTATCATAAGCAAAGGTTTCATTGAAGAAGACCACGGCATCAAGATATAATTTGACCAAACCAGGGAAGCCAAAATTATGCATTGGGCAAGCAATAATTATAGAATCTGCGGATTTAAATTGTTTAATTAAATTATCATTTTGATTAAGCAATGATTGCTCTGATTGCGATAATGTTGTGTTATTATAATTTCGTTTATAATAGGATTGAATAGAATTTTCGTTGAATACAGGAACTTGAATTTTCAATAAATCTAATTCTTCAATATTTTGGTTTGAGTAGGATTTTATGTGGTTAATAGCGACATCAAGTAGTTTTTTGGTATTAGAAAATTCTGCATTTGGAAGGTATTTAATTATTAGTGTTTTCATTTTAGAAAGGTTAATTATTGTTCTAATTTATAAAAAATTTATAAATTTTTTATAAATATAAAATTATAAAAAAAATAATTTTTTTAAGTTTTTTTATATTAAATATTTAAAAATTTTACATCTCAAAAAAAAATTAGCAAGTAGGTTTTTGAAATATTTTTAATTATATTTGGAGCCTTATTTTAAAAGGCTCCACAACATTTTATGATTCAATAAAATCAAATTTTTCTTCCTTACCTCTGCCGAATCTTTTGCGATCATTTGGATCTAATAATTTTTTACGAAGTCTCAATGATTTTGGAGTGACTTCAACTAACTCATCATCGCCAATATAAGTAATCATATCTTCCAAAGTTAACAATCTTGGTGGAGTTAAGCGAATAGCCTCATCAGTGCCAGAAGCCCTGATGTTAGTTAGTTGCTTGCCCTTTAAAACATTAACTTCTAAATCGCCTTGTTTTGAATTTTCGCCAACAATCATTCCAGTATATACCTTTTGTTGAGGCTTTATGAACATAACTCCACGATCTTGTAAATTCCATAAGGCATATGCTACAGCCTCACCTGGATCGGTAGCAATTAAAGCGCCATTTTTAACATTTTTCATTTCGCCCTTATAAGCATTATAAGAATGGAAAATTCTGTTAATAACGCCAGTTCCTTTGGTATCAGTTAAAAATTCACTTTGATAACCAATCAAACCCCTCGATGGAACTAAAAATACAATTCTAGTTTTACCTCCAGTTGATGGCTTCATTTCAATCATTTCACCTTTACGAGTTGATAATTTTTCTACCACAACGCCCGAATAATTGTCATCCACATCAACCACGACTTCTTCAATTGGCTCCAAAACATTTCCTGACTCGTCTTTTTTAAATAAAACTCTTGGTCTTGAAACTGAAAGTTCAAAGCCTTCACGACGCATATTTTCTATTAAAACTCCAAGCTGAAGCTCGCCCCTTCCTCCAACTTCAAAAGCATCTTTTCCATCTGATTCTTTTACTTTAATAGCCACATTGGTCTCGGCTTCTGAAAATAATCGGTCACGAATCATGCGAGAAGTTACTTTTGAACCTTCTGTTCCAGCTAATGGAGAATCATTTACAGCCAAAGTAATTGCCATTGTTGGCGGGTCAATTGGGGTTGATTTAATTGGATTAACAACCGAAATTTCGCATAATGTATCGGCAACTGAAGCTTTTTCTAAACCAGCAATTGATACTATATCTCCGGCAATTGCCTCTTCAACCGCAACTTTATCGACACCACGAAACACATGGAGCTTGGTCAATCTTCCTTGCTCAACCACCTCGCCTTTTAAATTGATGGCTTTGAAATTCATTAAGTTTTTTGCTTTTCCTGAATAAATTCTACCCGTTAACATTCTTCCGAAATAAGGACTGTGATCAAGAAGTGTTGCCAACATTGTAAATGGAGCCTCAACATCGAATTTTGGAGGAGCAACATGTTCTAAAATTAAATCGAACAATGGCGATAAATCTTTGCGCTCATCCTTGTCCATATCACGGACGCACCAACCATCACGACCAACTGCATATAAAACTGGAAAATCTAGCTGTTGTTCATTGGCATTTAACGACACAAATAAATCAAATATTTCGTTTAAAACCTCATCTGGGCGGGCATCTTGACGATCAATTTTGTTAATAATAACAATTGGTTTTAAACCAAGTGCCAAAGCTTTTGAAAGCACAAATTTGGTTTGTGGCATAACTCCTTCAGCGGAGTCAACTAAAAGTAATGTGCTATCCGCCATACATAAAACACGTTCCACTTCGCCACCGAAATCTGCGTGACCTGGAGTATCGATTACATTGATTTTTTGATCCTTCCACATAATTGAAGTGCATTTTGCAAGAATTGTGATTCCGCGCTCTTTTTCTAACGCATTGGAGTCCATAACACGATTTTCAATTTGCTGATTTGCTCTAAAGGTTCCACTTTGATGAAGCATTGCATCAATTAATGTTGTCTTACCGTGGTCAACGTGGGCAATGATTGCTACGTTTCTATATTCAGTTTTATTAGTCATTTTATAAAGATTATTTTTAAGGAAAATTTAATGGGCAATGATTATAAAGTGATGTCTCGTAGTGTCAAGCAATCAATTTTGTAAATTGCTAATATTTATAAAATAATTCGGATATTTTTTCAGTAAAAAATTCTGACATTTATTTAAATTTTCATTGAATTTATCAAATATTGCAAACATAGTGCTTCCACTTCCCGTCATATTAGCAAATGCGGGCGAAAAATTTTTAAGATCACAAAGAATTTCAGGAAGAATTTTATGCATTGAAAAAGCAATTTGCACTAAATCATTATTACTAATTTTAAAAATTTCATCAAGATTTTTGGTAAATAAATTTTCGGTATCTATCGGTTTTGAATAATTGATTTTATTGGCTTTAATCAGTTTTTGATAATTTTCAAATATTAATTTTGTACTTAAATTAATATTTGGATTGATTAACAAAATTTTATAATTTTTAAATTTTTCTTCAATATGCGAAGGAAGTATTGTAACCAAGTCTCCCCTCCCCTTAACCATACAAGGCGACTCTTCAAAAAAAAACGGCAAATCCGAGCCAAAATTTAAGGCAATTTCTTGCATTTTTTGTTTATCAAGTTTTAGATTAAATATTTTATTTAGCATTTTTATAAAACCTGCACCATCAGATGACCCACCACCAAGGCCTGCTCCAACTGGAATTTTTTTTTGTAAATTTACTGAGAAATTATCAACTATTTGATAATTTTTTTTAAAATAATCTAGAATTTTTAACAAAATATTTTCATTAAAATCTATTTTATCTTGATAATTTCCATTCAGTGTTAGTTTAAAATTTGCAGAAGGTTTAATTTCTAAAAAATCACTAAGTTCAATTGGAACAAATATTGATTCTAATTGGTGATAACCATCGCTTTTTTTTCCAACTATATTTAAAAATAGGTTGATTTTTGCAGGACATTTGAGTTGCATTTCTTTATAAAATATTTTTTTTTGTCGGAAATTTTCCATCCCTAACATCTTTGGTGAAATTTTCTACAGCGGTAGTAATTTTTTGCGATAGATTTTCGTAATTTTCGACAAATCTTGGCTTAAATTCGGTGTTTAAACCAAGCAAATCATCAATCACTAAAACTTGTCCATCGCAATCAAGCGAGGCTCCGATGCCAATTGTTGGAATTTGAATATTTTGCGAAATTCTACTCGCAAGCTCGGCAGGAACCGCCTCAATCACCAGCGAAAAAATTCCAGTTTTTTCTAGTTTTTTAGCAATATCATAAATTTTTTGTGCTGATTCCTTATCTTTTCCTTGATATTTATATCCGCCGATTTCTTTAACATGCTGGGGCAACAAACCAATGTGACCCATCACCATAATTTTGTTATCAACCAAATATTTTGTGGTTTCAATTAAATTTTCGGTTATTTCGATTTTTATAGCATCGCATTTGGTTTCTTCGATGATTTTTTGGGCATTTTTTAATGCGGTTTCTTTTGAATTTTCGTAAGAATTTATCGGCATATCAATCACCACTAAGGCTCTTTTACAAGCCCTAACTACCCCCTTGCCATGATTTATCATCATTTGTAAATTTGCTGATGTAGTATCAACCTCACCGTAAATTGTCATCGCAAGAGAATCACCAACCAAAATAATGTCAACTAAATTGTCTAAGATTTTGGCAATTGGATAAGAATAAGCGGTGAGGCAAGTGATTTTTTCTTTGCCTTTTTTTTGTATGATTTTTTGAATAGAAATTTTCATATTAAATGCTTGGTTCAACTATATTTATATTTTCAGTTTCAATAGCTTTTGGAGTAGCACCATCTTGGATAGATGGCAACTTTAAACCATTATTAATTAAACTTGAAGATGAATTTTCTTTTACAGGATTTATTACTTCAGGCAAGGAAATATTATTTTCAATGCTTCCGTTATTTTTCGATTTATCAATTATAACAAAATCCGATTGCTCTTTGTCTTCGACTGACTTGCTGTCATTAGCTGGCTTATTGATTTCAATAATTTGGGTTTCTTCAATAATTTCAGTAGCGACCTCCTCTTCATCTTTAGCAGAATTTAATGAAGAAATTTTATTAGCTTTTTTTTCTAATTTTTTGGCATTATTGATAATTTTTTCTTTTTTTGCTTGCCTCTTTTCAGCAGTCTTGGCAACTAGAATACTATCAAGCTGAGTTTTTTCTACCTTCTCTAAGCCAAGATATTGTCTCGCTTGATTTATGTTGGAAACCATAGCCACATCATCAATATAACCAGTGACATTGGTGGCAATATTAATTGGTACTTGCTTGCCCCTGTTTGGTACTAAAAATATTGTGTTTATTGTACCGTTAACACTCTCTTCATTTAAAAAAATAGCTCCCGAAAACACGGAATTAATTCCAGTTGATTTTAGAGAAATGGAAAAATTACTATTCTTTTCACCTTTTAAATTTATAAAACCCTTACCTTGCAAAAATTGGGTATAGCCGTTTTTTTGATGCAAAATTTCTTCTGGATTTTGCAAATCATTTGATTGAGATTTGTAACCATAAATACTTTTGATAAAATCGTTAAGACCATAGCCAATAGCATAAGGACCCGACACTGCTAAAGAAATTTCAGAAATTAATTTATTTTTAAATTCGTAAACTGATTTACCCGCTCCAACAATATTTCCAGATATATTTGCCACTCCACCTAAATTGTCGACATTGTAGAAAGTTTTAAATATTTTCGTTACATTGCACATCTTGCAATTAAAAGTTCCATTAATAATTTTATTGTATTTAATATCATTTATACCCCTAAAATCAAACCTTCCATCAAAAATATCCATTTCTATTTTAGCTTGATTAACAATTGAGGAAATTGGTGAAAAATATTTAAAGTTATTTATCGGGGTTTCGCCTATTTTTAAATTTTTTACTGCCACATCAATTTCGCCATCAAAACCTTGTAGAGATGGCATTTGAAAGAATCTATCAAAAATAGTTTTGGAGACTGGAATTTTTTCATTAAAATAATCTTTTTTATAATCTAAAACTAATTTTTCAGCATCAATTTTTAAATTTAATAATTGGTTTTTTTCATTAATTTTTAATTTAAAATCTATGATAAAATTATTGTTTTGGGAAATAAATTTATTATTAGGAATATTTATAAAACCTGGTCCAAAATCTAGTTTTATCTCTTGATTTTCATAGATTTCTTGCTCGTAAATTAATTTTTCAAAATTAAATTTCAAATTATAGTTAGAAAATATTTGGTTAATCCACAAAACTTTATCGGAAAGAATGCCTTCATTGAAATATGCATTATTAATTGGAATTGAAATATATTTTTCATAATCAAATTCTGAGAATTTCAAAATGGAATTGACCATTCTTTTTGAATCCTTGTCTTTAATTTCAATATCTCCGTAAATTTCGGTTTTTTTGTCATCTAAATTTAAATATAAATTTTTAAAAACAAAATCATCATTACTTACTTCAACTTCAGAAAATAAATTAAATTTTTTTAAGTTATTAATTTTTACATTTTTTGGATTAATATCTAGCCATTCAAAAATTTCGTAGAGCGATTCGCCGCTCGCATCAAGTGAGCCGATAAACTTATTTTTATGCTCTTTTTGGTTAAAATTACCAATTATTCTAATCTCGGCATTTGAAGCCAATTTAAAGGATAGGGGAAATATTATCATCTTATCGTCATTTGAAATATTTGCATTTATTTTTAAATCACTAATTGAACCGCCATATAATGTTGCTAACTGAGATGTTATATCTAAATTGATATCATAATCCCTAATGTTCAAGAAAATATTATCCTTTTTTTCATCTTCTTTTGGCAATGAATTCAAATCAACCGCTTTAACCTCAGGATTTGTTGCGGGAAGCTCTGGAGCTTGCTCTAAAGGGTCATTGTTTTGAATTTTTGATTGTTGACTTTGTTTTTTATCAACATTTAAACCTTTTGCTAGCTCAGCAATTTGTTTTGCAGGGTTTTCGGTATTCCAAATATTATCAATGTCTAATTTTTCTAAATCAAACTTTACATCCGAAGTAAAAATGGGTGCAGATTTATCTATTTTAATATTGCCAACCCCCTTCAAAAGATTAGATTCCAAAAAAATATTGGCAATATTAATATTATCCTCATCATTATAAATTTCGCCAGTTAGATTAATTGGCATTCCATTGCTTTTTAGCTTAGAAGATGCAATATCATTTGATGAAAATAAAGATTTATAGAAATTTTTTAATTCGATTATATAGCCATTGAAATTTCCACGAAATTTAGTTTTAAATATGCCTTTGTTATTTTCTTCTAAAAAAACTCCGTTAACACGAAAATCTAAAACTGGTGACTTTATAGCAAAGTATGATTGCTTTGACTTATTTGGTGAATTAAAAGTTAAATCCATTTCAAAATTATTTTCAATTTTGTCACTTAGAAATTTTCCATAGCTGATAATTTTTTGTTTTTGATAAATCATCGTGGCATCAATATTAATAAAATCACTATAGATTGTTGATTCGTCGTAGTGTGTGATTCTGCCGTTATTAATTTGCAAATCTGGAAGCAGTGCCTCAAATTTAGCAACCGACTCCAAATCTTCGATTGCAAAAATACTAGAACTTATTCCATTTCTTGAAGGAGGAGATCTTGGATTAATTTTATTGAAATAATCTAATTTGTTGTAAAATATGCTCTTACCCAATTTACCTTTAGAACCTGATTTAAAAACATCAATCGAAGCATCATTTAGTATAATATTTTTTATTAATTTATCAGAAAACCAACCAAAAATTGGAAAAATTATTTTAACATTTTTAGCGTAAATATTATAAAATTTGTCAGTTTCTTTGGGGGTTTTTGAAGGATTAAAATTTTCAATAAATATATGATTTATGGAAATTGATGGTGAAGGCAAAAAAGATACACTCACATCCCCTTTAATTTTAATATTTGAGTTGGTTTGCTTTGATAATTTTTCAGAAATATCGTTTCGAAGTTTTGAATTATCAAAAAAATTTGGTAACAAAAAAGTTAAAACAATAATCACAAACAAAATTGCCGTAAAAATTTTAAATTCTTTTGTTTTATAAAATCTGATCTTGCGAATCCTGTTTTTAAGCAAGTTTCTCAAAGCGATGATTTTTTCTTTATCGAATTTTATCATTTAATTATTAATTTTTTGAATATCATTAATAATGGTTTCACTGGTTATAATATTGCGCTGAGTGTTAAAAATATTTATCATGACTAGGGAAAAAATTATAATTACCATAGTAGCAATAATGGCATTAAACAATAAATCATTAGCTGGACTTAAATCTCTATTTTCACCAATATTAATTAGGGTATGCCGTTTGTTTTCGGTATTTGATTTCAAACCCAAATCTTGGATTCTAGTTTCAATTATTTTTTCATTTATTTTCAAATAATTTCCATAGCTTTTAATAAGACCTACAACATAAATATTTTTTTCAATTTTATCAATTTCATTATTTTCTAGGTAATTTATGTCTTTAATTCTAACTTTAAGAAATTTTGAAACTTTTTCTATATCAATACCTTGATTTTCACGAATATTTTTTAAAAATTCCCCAACCGGTAAATTTTCATAATCTTGAAACTCTCTTTGACTGGTGACTGTAATATGATCCATTGTTAATTAATAATTTTAGAGATGTTATTATTTGCATTAATTAATGCTAGATTACCCGCATTTTTTGATAATTCAAATAAGATATTGGTGTTATTTAATATGTTATTCAAAATTTCATTAATATTTTTAATATTAAAATCAATTTCCTTAACCATTATGCAGGCTCCATTTTGATTTAAATAATTTGCATTTTTTTGTTGATGATCATCTGCTGAATTAGCAAATGGTACTAATATCATTGGCTTTTTTGCACAACAAAATTCAAATATAGACGAAGATCCAGCTCTTGCAATTATGAGATGCGACTCATCAATTAAACTTGCCATATCTTCAAAATAACTATCAACCACAATATTTAAATTAAATGATTTATATTGATTAAAAGTTGACTCAACCAATTCAGCTCTACATTGCTGAAATATTTGAATTTGCTCTTTAATATTTTCTGAAAAATTGTAAAAAGCTTTTGGCAAAATTTCGCTGAAAATTTTAGCACCACCCGACCCACCTATCACCAAGATTTTGAAATATTTTTTAGCAACATTTTCGATATTAAAATCCGAATTTAGAAGAATATCGTAGCCAAATTTATTGTCGGCTTTAATAGTAAAATTTTCATTTTTAGGTAATGTGTAAGTTTTGGAATTTAAGGCTATAATTTCATCGCGAATTGGATTGCCTGTGTATATTGTTTTTGATTGAAACAATGTATTTATGCCATCGGTTTTTTTAAATGAAAGGCATATTTTGTATGCAAATTTAGCAAATAATCGGTTAACTTTTCCTAAATGAGCATTTTGTTCATGTAAAATTATTTTGGAATTAGAAAAAACTCCTGCCAACAGCATAGGAAATGTTGAATAACCTCCAAAGGCAATGATATAATCAGGGCGATTTTTAATAATTTCGACAATTGATTTGATAAAACCAATAAGTGTTTTTGTAGCAAAATCAATAAGACCAAAAAAATTTTTTTTAAATTGGGCGCTTGGGATTATATTGTAATTTAAATTATCGGAATCCTTGATAAAATTTTTAGATTTTAAATCGCCGTAAAACCAAATTTGTTGCCCTTCTTTTTGTAAAAATTTAGCAAGAGATATAGCTGGAATTATATGACCCCCAGTTCCACCCGAAGAAATAAAAATTTTTTTTAACATAAATTATTAATTGATATCTTGACAAAAATTTATTTTATATTAGCTTTTTTAAATGTTTACAAGAAATTTCCAATATTTTTTTATAATTTTATGAAAAAAAATAATAATTTACCAAAACATTTTATCGATTTATCTGAAATTAATCATTCAGATTTAAAAAATATTATAAAATTTGCTAAAAAATTAAAGAAAAATTCAAAATTATTTTCACATTCTAAAAAACTTGATCAAACCAATTTAATGATGATTTTTGAAAAAACTTCAACCAGAACAAGAGTTTCTTTTGAAGTTGCCATCAATCAGCTCGGTGGTAATGCTATTGTTATGAACAAAAACGATATGCAATTAGGTAAAGGAGAAAGCGTTGCAGACACCGCAAGAGTCTTATCGCGCTTTGTGGACTTCGTAATGATTCGTTCCAATTCGCATGAAACCATAGTTGAATTCGCTAAAAATTCTAGTATTCCAGTTATAAATGGTTTATCGGATTTTTCTCACCCCTGCCAAATTCTTGCAAGCATTTTAACAATAGAAGAAAAGTTGGGTAGCATTAAAGGCAAAAAACTTGCTTGGTGCGGAGATCAAAATAATGTTTTAAATTCCTACATCGAAGCTTCTTTAGCTTTTGATTATGATTTAGCTATTGCTAGTCCTGAAGAATTTGATTTTAGTCGTTCCTTGATAAATAAAATCAAAAAAGCTGGAGCCAAAATTTCAGTTCACAACAACATCGAATCTGCGGTCAAAAATGCCGATGTAATTATCACTGACACTTGGTTTTCAATGGGTGATGAAGCAGAAAATAATGATGCCCTTCGTCAAAGAAAAATTAATTTATTACAACCTTTTCAGGTAAATAAAGAAGCGATGAAACTTGCCAATAAAAATGCAATTTTTACACATTGCCTCCCAGTTTATCGTGGTTTTGAGGCAACTTCCGATGTGGTTGACTCAAAAAATTCAATCATATTCGATGAGGCTGAAAACCGTTTACATATCCAAAAAGCAATTTTAATGTGGGTTGCTGATTTTTTTTAAAATATAATTTTTTATAAATGCAAGCTTTAGTTCTTTCTAAACAAGGAGATTTCAATAGTATAAAGGTTGAAGAAGTTGCAGATCCAAAACCAAAAAGCAACGAAATTATAGTTAAACATAATTTTGCAGGAATAAATTTTTTTGACTATGCATTTGCTAAAGGTATCTATAAATTAAATAAAATTCCTGCAATTTTAGGAATTGAGGGAAGTGGAATTATATCGGAAATTGGTTCAGATGTTAAAGATTTTAAGGTTGGTGATCGGGTAACTTATTTTAATGCTGGAGTTGGAGCTTTTGCTCAAAAAAAGGCGGTTCTTGCTTCAAGAGCAATCGCATCACCAGATTTTTTAACAGATGATGTCATTTCAGCTTGCTTTATTAAGGGTTTGATGGCTCATACCCTTTTGCACAAGGTTTGTATATCCGCCCTTGTCAAAAGAATATTGGTTCAATCTGCCACTAGTGGTGTAGGTCATATACTTTGTCAATTAGCAAAACAAATGAACATAGAAATTATTGGCACTGTTGGTTCTGATGAAAAAATTGAATATGCAAGATCTATTGGCTGTAGCTATGTTATTAATTATCGTTCACAGGATTTAGTTAAAGAAGTAGGAGAAATTACCGATTATATGGGAGTTGGAATTTCATTTGATTCTGTTGGCAATGAAACCCTAAAAAAATCAATTGATTGCCTTTGGGGAATGGGTCTTTGTGTTAGCTTTGGCGAAACTTCGGGAGGTGTTGAGTCATTTCACCTTGATGACCTTACCTCCAACTCGGTTTATTTAACTCGCCCCAAATTAAATCAATATAAGGCATCAAGAACAGAGTTAATTTCAGGAGCTAATGAAATTTTTAATGCAGTAAAAAAAGGGGTGGTTCGACCAAAAATAACTAAATATAATTTTAATGATATTAAGCGAGCATTTGAAGACATTGAAAATCGTAAAACCACTGGTTCTTTAGTTCTGGCTTTCTAGTTTTTCTTTTGATATTTGCAAAAATTACTAATTTTACAATTTTTACAATCAGGATTTCTTGCCTTGCAAACATATCTTCCATGCAAAATCATCCAATGATGAGCATTAAGTAAAAATTCTCTAGGAATTTTTTTTAACAAGGAAATTTCAGTTTTTTCAGGAGAATCTTCGTTAACAATTCCAATTCGATTAGCAATACGAAAAACATGAGTATCGACACCCATAGTTAATTGTTTAAAAGCACAATTTAATACCACATTTGCGGTTTTGCGCCCTACCCCAGATAGCTTTATTAAACTTTCAAAATCATTTGGAACTTCTGAGTTATGATTTTGAATTAATTGTTCGCTAAGTAAAATTACATTTTTAGCTTTAGCATTATATAACCCAATTGTTGATATGTATTTTTTTAATTTTTTTTCCCCTAATTTAAGCATTAATTCAGGAGTGTAAGCAATTTTAAATAATTCCTTAGTGGCTTTATTTACATTAACATCGGTACTTTGAGCAGATAAAACAACAGCTACCAATAAAGTATAATTATTAATATATTCTAGTTCGGTTTGAGGATTTGGATTAATTTGTTGCCAAATATCAAAAATTTTTGTAATATTTTTTTTATGCATTTTTAATTTTTTATTTTACAAATAAAATTTGTTATTTAATTTAATTGAAAATTTAACAAAAAATATTTTAAATATCAAAATTTATAATTAATGAATATTAACGAACTTAAACAACAAAAGAAAATTCATTTTATTGGCATTGGGGGCATTGGTATGAGTGCTTTAGCCTTTATTCTTAGAAAGTGGAATATTGCCATTCAAGGCTCAGATTTACGCGAAAATTATTTGACTCCAAAACTCAAAGAGGCGGGTGTTGAATATTTTGTTGGTCACCACGAAAATAATTTAAGTGACGATGTATCTTTGGTGGTTCAAACCTCCATCATTAAAACCGATAATCCAGAAATTTTAAAAGCCCAAAATCGTGGAATTAAAATTATTACTAGAGCCCAATTATTGGCATCAATTATGCAAGAATATAAAGGCATAACAATTGCAGGAACGCACGGCAAAACCAGTACCACCGCTATGGTCAGTGTTATGCTTGAAGTAAATAATTTTGACCCCACTGTTATTAATGGCGGCATTATTCATTATTTTCAAAGTAATTCAAAAATTGGCAATGGCGAATATTTGGTTGCAGAGTCTGATGAATCGGATGCTAGCTTTGTAAATTTACCCACCATGATTGGAGCAGTCACCAATATTGAACCAGAGCATCTTGAATATGTTGGATATAATGGCGATTTCAATAAACAAAAACAATGTTTTGAAAAATATATCACCCAAATTCCTGATCGCGGCCTTGCAGTATTATGCATAGATAGTGAAGAGGTAGCAAATATCTATCACAAAATTAAAGCTAATAAATCAAATTTAATTACTTATTCAATTCATAATAACGCCGATATTATGGCAAAAAATATTGTGGTTGATGCAAAGGGGTTAAAATTTGATATTCACTTTAAAAATGGTGAAATTATTGCCGATATTCAAATGCCAATTTATGGCGAACATAATGCTGGTAATGCTTTAGTGGCTGTGGCAATCGCTAAATTTTTAGGATTAAATGCCACACAAATTAAGAATGGTTTGTCAGCTTATAATGGCGTCAAGCAAAGATTTACAAAGGTTGGTGAATTTAACAATGCTTCAATAATTGATGATTATGGTCATCATCCAACTGAAATTAAGGCAACGCTTAAGGGTGCTCGCAATATCGTTAAAAATCACCAATTAATTTGTGTTTTTCAACCTCATAAATACACCAGAGTCCGCGACTTATTTAATGAATTTGCCAATGCCTTCGCTAATGCAGATTTTGTTATTGTTTGCGATATTTATTCAGCTTCACAAAGTCCAATTGAAGGAATTAGCCAAGATTCAATTTGCGATGCCATCAAAAAAACTGGACATAAAAATGTTATAAAATTAAATCATGAAAATGATTTAGCTTCAATTTTAAAACCAATTTTAAAATCTGGAGATTTAGTTTTATGCACAGGAGCCGGAACCATAAGTTCATGGGCTTATAAATTAGAAGAGAATTTAAAAAATTTATAAAATGGATTTATCAATTCGCGACCTAAACACTTACAACCAGATGCTTAAGGCATTCCCATTAATTCATCAATTTTATCCAAAAATTAGCGAAAAAGAATTTGCAGAAGAGCTCAAAGAAATGATAAAATTAAGTGACTACAAAATGATTGCCAGCTATATAGATAAAGAGCTGGTTGGTGTTTCTGGCTATTTAGTTTCTAGAATGTTTTATTGTGGCAAATTTTTGCAAGCCTGCAACTTAATAGTTCTTGAAAAATATCGTGGACAAGGAATTGGCAAAAAACTTCTACAAAATCTCGAAGAAAAAGCAAAAGAGCTGAATTGCGATAAATTGGTTCTCGATTCTTACACTGAAAATAAAAAATCACACTCGCTTTATTTTGAAGAAAATTTTTATATACGTGGTTTTCATTTTATGAAAAATTTATAACTCACCTTATCAAGAGTGAAGAATCGCCATAGGAATAAAAGCGATAATTATTTTTTATAGCGTAATCATATATTTTAAAGGCATTTTCATAACCAATAAAAGCACAAATCAACATGAAGAGCGTCGATTTTGGCAAATGAAAATTGGTCATCAAAACATCAACTATTTTAAATTTATAAGACGGGTAAATAAAAATATCGGTAGAACGATTTTGAGGCTGTAACAAACCGCGCTCATCAACACTTGATTCCAAAGCCCGAAGCGAGGTAGTGCCAACTGCTATTATCTTATTGCCATTGGCCTTGGCTTGATTTATAATATCACAATTTTCCTGTGATAAATAAAATTTTTCACTATGCATTTTATGTTCCAAAATATTATTAGTGCGAACTGGTAAAAAAGTTCCAGCACCAACATTTAAGGTAAGATAAACTAATTTAACTTTTTTTTCTTTTAATTTTTCTAAAATATTATCGGTAAAATGCAATCCAGCAGTTGGAGCCGCAACTCCAATTCCATCTTTTGCATAAATTGTTTGATAGTTTTTTTCGTCCCCTTTATTGTTTGCATCATCGCGCTTAATATATGGCGGAAGTGGAACTTGACCATATTGTTCAATATTTTTAAGCAATTTTTCACCATCAAAATTAAATTTAATTTTGATAAATCCATCAATATCCTTATGAATAATTTCAGCAAAAAATTCCTTATCGAAAAAAATTTTATCACCTGTTTTAATTTTTTTAGCAGGCTTACATAGAGCTTGCCAACAGCTATTTTCAAGCTCTTGGTCAAGATTTATATTAATTTTTGTGGTGCTAAAATTTATAGTACCAATTAATTTTGCCTTGATTACCTTAACTTGATTAAATATCATAACATCACCCGACGAAACATAATCGAGTAAATTGGCGATTTTTTTATCGAAAATTTGATTATTGTTAAAAACTAAAAGCGGGGTTCGCTCTTTATCCTTAAAGGGTTCTTGAGCTATTAAATGTTCTGGTAAATTAAAATTATAATCTTCGGTTTTAAACATGGAAAATAACAAAACTCATTTTGGTTTTAAAGAGGTTAATATTTCACAAAAAGCCAATTTAGTTGGGCAGATTTTTTCAAATGTAGCCCAAAAATATGATTTAATGAACGATGTAATGAGCATTGGCACTCATCGCCTTTGGAAAAACTCAATGATAAAACATTTAGATTTTTTTGACAACATGAAAATTATCGATGTCGCTGGAGGAACTGGAGATATTGCCTTTAAAATTGCCAAAATCGCCAATGAAAAATCATTAAATTATCAAATAGAATTAGTGGATATAAATCCGCAAATGCTTGAAGTTGGAAAGTCTAGAGCTATTGATAAAAACTTATTTAACAATTTAAAATTCACAGTCGCAGATGGAGAAAATTTGCCATTTGCTGACGAAACCTTTGATTATTTTACAATTGCTTTTGGCATCAGAAATTTCACCAATGTTGAAAAAGGAGTTGAAGAAGCCTTTCGAGTTTTAAAAAAAGGCGGAAAATTTATTTGTCTAGAATTTTCCAAGGTTGAGGATTTATTTCTTCAAAAAATTTACGATAATTATTCTTTCAAAATTATTCCAAAAATGGGGAAATTTATATTAAAAGATGGTGAGTCTTATCAATATTTAGTCGAAAGTATTCGTAAATTCCCAGACCAAAAAACTTTTAAGAAAATCATTGAAAAACAAGGTTTTAGCAATGTAAAATATCAAAATTTAACATTCGGAGTTTGTGCGATTCATTATGCTATTAAATAAATTTTTACCAATAATTATTCTAATTTTTTTAAATTCTTGCATTAGTTTTTGCCATGTTGAGCCAAGCTATACTGAAGAAGCCAAAAGGCTTTATGATTCCCTTGGAACTTATCGAGTTTGGCTTTCGAAAGAAGATGCCAGAAAAATCTTTGGCGATTGCTATCGTTTTGGTGATGTTATTTATGCTAATAAAAATATGTATAAAACCAAATATATTTTAGTAAGAATGGGAGAGCCACTAACCTATGAAAGTGAAAAGCTTTGGTTTGGATTTTAATCAAACTATATTAGTGTTTTCAGGATAAGCAGGTCTTGTTGCCTGCATTGCCTGCAAACCTCTTCGAGACTTATAACATAAAACTCCACTGGCAATTAAAGATAGGGTAATGCTTAGTTGAGTTGCTATTATATATGATAAATCCTTACCAGATTCACCCTCGCTTTTTGCTATAATTTTTGGCTTTGGAGAGTCTAATTTTTGTCTCCCAATATCTTCGTGACCTTTTAGGATTTTATTTTCCAAAGAAACTCCTAATTCAGAGCCACTGGCTTCTTGGAACTTGTCAAAACCAATATCACCTTGTTCATTTTTTCGTAATATACTAAAAATATTTTCACCCTGAAAATCTTTCAAATCATGAATTTTTTCATCGATTTTAATTTTAGAATTTTCCCCCGACAATAAAAACATTGTCCTTACCGCTCCAGTTTCCTTATTCATTATCAAAATTGCTTGAGAGTCTTCTAAGCCCAAAACTGGGTTGCATCCATAATAATTTGATTCCAAACAAAATGCTAAAGAATTTGCACCACTCATAACTACAATTTCATTTTTATCATCGAAATCTTGTGATGAAAAACTTACGATATTTTGAAAATTTTTATTTGGATTATAGGAAGATTGAATTCCAATTTTTTCTGGATCGTATTTAGTCTCTATATCCTGAGTTATATATGCCTCCCTGCCAAAAGTTTTCATATAATCTTGCAATAATCTTTGATCAACAATGGTTGGAGTTGTAATTGGGATAAAGTTATTTGCAACTATAGCCGAGTTGGAATCTGGTCTCTTAACCATTGGTGGCAAATATGATATTTTAGTTGGATAAGATAAGCTGGCTAAAGTTTTTGGATGCTGAAAAAACATATGCGACATCTCATGCAAAAAAATCGACCAAAAATCCTTTTTCACCAATTCTGGATTAAAAGATATGACTGTTTCTTTGTTGCCAAATCCATAAAAATTATTAAAATCAACTAAGGCAGGTGCTTTTAAATTAAAAAAATTAAGATGCAAAATTTGGTCAGGCTCTCGACCATCAAGCATCTCTTCGGTAACAAATTTTATGTTATATCTACCAAAATAATGATTACATAGTTCAACCGATTTTAATTCGGTCGCTTTTAAATCTTGATGGCTTGTAAATTCAAAATCCTTATAATTTGGATCGGCACTTTGCATTTTTAAACCTTTTGGAATTTTTTGGTTGTCACCATTTATCAAAATTAAAATTTCCTTACCTGATTGCATTTTTTCTACAAATTCCTGCGACATTACTCCACAATTTCCGATTACACATTTTAAATCAGGATTTATATTGCTAAAATTAAATGATTGTGTGCCGTGAGTTTCTTGTATTTTTTGCCCCTGATTATCAAAAATTTCAAAAAAAGCACCCGTCAAATCAACCCCGTCAACATCAAATATATCAATAGATTTGCTACCAGACTCTGGAAAGCCTTGATTAATTCGAATTCTAGCATCGGTAAAATTTGATGAAGAAAAATCAGCATTAGATGCATAAAAATTTTCAAATTTGGTCGAATAAAAATTAGCATTAGTAACTTTTAAAATCATAGGTTTTTGACTGGTTTTAGCTTGTAAATCAATAATTTCACTTTGGATTTGGGATTGAGATTTTTTATCAATATCACTTTTAAAAGATTTAAATTGGTGGTCGTCATTAAATTCAACTGTGCGACTCATTAATATTTGATTTTTCCCAATATTATAAACCAAATCATACATATTATCTTGCAGTGTTTTAGCCCCAAAAAACACCTTACCGATGGTTATATTACTAAAATCAGAGCTTTCAAGATTACAACTATTGTCAAAAAATACGCCATCAATCGAAGGAAATTTTGCCCCAGAAAAATTACAATTTCTAAAATTTAAATTATTCAAATCAAGATCGCTTAAGTCCATTCTAGAAAAATCTATTCCTTCGACAAATATTTTATTGTCACGAGCATTTTTTATATATTCCTCAATCTCGGTTTTAGATAATCTTTTTAGGCTAGTTATTGGGGTTTCAACAATTACTGCAGTTTCAGTAGATTTTGCTTCATCATTTTGATCCGAATTAGCAATCGAAGATGTTATGCTAATTTTTGGGATTTCTGATTTTATAACAGGTTCTTTACCCCAAGCCCCAGCCCTATTGTCTCTACCACGTTTACCCCTATAATTCCTTCGCGCTTCATGTCTCAAAGCTTCTTGGCTGGCATTTCTTTGTAATAAACCAATAGCTAATTGCATCAAATGCAATTGTGAATTTACATTAATTTCACTTTGAAGAGGGTAAGATTTTGCTGGTAAAAAAAGTGGCATAATTAAAAATATTTTATCGAAAAAATTATTTCAAAATTTTGAAGATAAAAAATCAATTTTCAATAAAAAGTATTAATACTTAATTAATAATTTTTGTTCACGTCTTTTGCCAATTAAATAGAAATACAAAACTGGAATTAAAAATCGACTTAGCTTAGTTGCCACAATTTCCCCAAAAATTAAACTAATTGCGAAACCATTAAAAATTGGGTCAGATAACATAACTAAACTCCCAAAAATTACCGCTAAAGCTGCTAATAACATTTGACGAAACCTTAAAACCCAAGCTTGAATAGTTTTTAATTTGATTTTTTTGATTATTTAAGTTATGTGTTTTTAAAATTTCATTAATTTTGGCATAAATTTTTTGTAATTTTTTTTGATGTTGCTTAAGCAAAACAATTGCAGTATAGGCTTTGGCAACCTCAAAATATTGATTAATTCTATTTTGTTTAGCCTCATAATTTTTAGCTAGAGCCATATTTTTTTGATATTGAAAATTTCCTTACTGGTATTGCCTTGATATAGATTTAGATTTAATCTAATTGCGGTCTTTAAAAAATTGTTGGTTTGTGATGAATTTAAATCTGGAATAGACAAATCATTTGACTTAACTGCTCGATGATACAAATTGCCCATAAAATTCTGGACTGGATCATCGGCGCGATATAAATTACCATCTAAATAAAGAATCGGAAGCCAATAATTTGAGCTAATTTTAATTCATACTCTATAGACTTGATCTGATAATTGTCGCTTAAAGATGAATTTGAATTTTCTAAGATTTCCTTAGCTACCTCATTAAAACTAACTTGATTGGAATGCAAAATTAGAAAAAAATAGTATTAATAATGTTAATATTGAATTTTTTTTAATATGTAAAAAAAATTATTAATTTGATATCTTTGCAATGATTAAAAATGGCAAAATGATTATATGAATTACAAAATATCTAACCAAAAAAACATAATTCAATCAAAATTATATCTAGTCGCGAAATGGAAATAGCAAAATTTTACCAATAATGATTATACCGTCCGCTCCAAGTGTTAAAGGGGTAATGGAGGCAAATTTCACTTTATCTAAATTGTTATTTTTGGCGATAATTTTTATTTTATAATTTAAATCTAATTGCGGTAATAATCCACTAAAATTATTGCTTGCCAAAAATCTTTCCCCATAAATTCTAATTTTCAAATACCAACCCTCCTTATCTTGTAAAAAACCGTTATTAAATAAAAATTGCTCTCGATTTGGCATTAACTTATTTGAAAAACTTCGAATTAAAATCTCGCCTTCTAATTTATTATTATCATCTAATATTAATTTTGAATTTTTATTATCAATATAAAGAACCCTTCGATCTGACCAAGTTAAAATATTTTTTAATAAATTAGAATTATCATTAAACACATAGTGGAATTTTGGTGTCAAAAAAACAATATAACCGAATTTATCATTTATCAAAAAATGTTTAAAATTATCTTCATAACCTTTTGATTGCCACAATTTATATGTAATGCTATCACATGATGATATCAAAAAAAGAATGATGGCAACAAAAACAAAACGCATTTTAAATACTAAATAAATCCGTTACCAAAATCAGAATTAACAATACATAGATGAAAGAGAGAAGTGAAAATGAAAAGCTAATAAAATCAGGTTGGTATTTTATAGAAATTATATTGTCAAAACTTTTAGTGATATTATTCATCATCAATCCAAATAAGATCAAAACAAAGCAATAAACAATTGCAAAGAAACCATTTTTAATAAATAAATCCGCCATAAAAAATAATCCATACAAAAAGATTATTGGTATTAAGAAATTAATTAGCGATTTTATCAATAAATCTTGTTTCATTTTTTTGTTTATGTATTTATTAATAAAAAAACCCCGATATCTTTGATGATATCGGGGTTAGTTTAAGAAAATTTATACTTATGTAGATTATGAGCTTACATCAACTCTGAATGCTAAAGTGCAAACTTTTGTGGTTCCGTTGCTTACTTTATATTTAGATGCAGTTGTATCTCTGCAACCTGTAGCAGTTCCAGAATTATTGGCATCATAACCCCTAATATTTCCAGCATTAGTTGTGCCGTCGTCAATCTTAGAATCAATTGACAATGCATCTGGAGCTGATAAAGCTGGGGCAGCTGCTCTATTTAATGTAGTTGCATCATTGATCAATAAGGTTTTACCAGCTACAGTAACTCCTGTAAGAACAACATAGTTTTGATTAACTGAATCAACAACAGAAATATTGTCAAATGCCCATCCATTTCCTTTGGTTTTAGAACCAGGAACATTTGTTACAGGAACCATTGAACCAATTGTAGCTTTAGCAGCGGTGCCATCTCCAACTTCTGAAGTAGTTAAAGTCAAGGCTAGATCAATTGCTCCAATATCTTTAAGATCGTTCCAAGCATCTAAGCCTTCAGAACAGCTATTAGTAGTTGTGGAATTTAAGTATTCGATAATATTGTCTCTATCTCCAGCACATTTGCTATTTGAACCAACTGCGGTATCGCTATCTCCAGGATATCTGTCATATTGTGTGTAGAATGAATTAACGGAAACTGCATAACCTCTAGCTTCACCCATAACTGAACGAAGTTCAGAGCTTTTAATTAAACTTGCACCACCAGTAATACCTGCAATTAAAAGACCAATGATAATTAGCACTATTGATAATTCAATTAGTGAGAAGGCTGATTTTTTTGAAGAAAAAGTTTTTTTCATAGTTTAAATACTTGAGTTAAATTTTAATGAAACAAAAATCGAAATTTGTTTATATTTAGTTATGATATATTCTTGAATATTTTTAATTTGTCAAATTATTTTTTTAATTCTTTAGATGCTGTCTCTTTTTTGGACAGACAATATTATAAAATTCAAATCATATTCTTACATCGGCTATTTCAAAGGCTCTAGCATTAAATAATTGATAATGCCACCATTCATTTTTATAAAAATCAAAACCAGCATAAGTCATTATTCCAAGCAAAATATTGCGATTCAAATTTTGAATTTGTGAAATTTTTTTGGAATTATGATGAGCTAAATCTGATAATTCATCAAACTCACTCCCCATATCTATCTCCTTACCATTAAAATCACATAAAGTTAAATCGATTGCAACACCTCTGCAATGAGGAATTGAGCCAGTTTGTGGATTTGAGAAAAATGATTGATATTTTATATTATTTTGAAAAAAATCAAACATAAATTTTTGCACTTCAAGCGGTCGATAACCATCAAAAATTTTAATTTTATAACCTAAATCTTTAGCATATTTTATGGCAATTTGTAATTTTTCGAATGCCTCTGGATGTAATAAACACAAAGGTTTTTGATATAATATTTTTTGACAAACATTATTTTTGGTAGCATATTTTAAATCAATAATTGCCTCACAATTATTAGAATTTATTTCGACTAAATTATTCATAATTTCTTGTTTTATATTGCTAATAATTCTTTAAAGTTTTCTATTATTTTTGGATATTTTTTATCGACTTCTTCAATCGCCCCAACTATTTCTCCATTTTGATATTTAAAGATTTTCAAATTATAATGCCACCATTCATTTGGATAAATTTCGAAACCCGATTTAGTCATAATATCAGCTAATATATTACGATTTTTTTTAACTTCTTCGGAAATATTTACCGAGTTATGATGCGATTTTTCGCTCATTTCATCAAAGTCCGAGCCCATGTCAATTGCCGTTAAATCATTTTTATTAAGAAGAGTTAAATCTAAAGCAATACCTCTAACATGACTAGCTACCCCATCGCTTGGATGCGAGACATATCCATCCGCAACAAATTTTGGAAAATTATTTGCCATAAAAGCTTGAATTTCAAAAGGTCGATAACAATCAAAAATTTTAATGATATAACCTTTCTCGTTTGCAAGTTTTATGGCATTGAGTAAGTTCTTATAAGCATCCGTATGTAAATATAGAAAACTATGACTGTATAGCTTTGTATTAGTAAAATTATGTTTTGAAGCATATGGTATTTCTGGAATTATTACACCAATTTCAGGGGTAATTTTTACTAAATTATTTTTACTCAAAAACAGTTTTTCCTTTTGCAAAAATTCTTGATTTAACATAAATTTATCGTTTGAATTTATAAAAAAAAATCTGGTTTCAAAATCACCAAACTAACTACGATAATCATGATTAATGTTGGAATTTCATTGATAATTCTAAAAAATTTTGCTGAATAGTGATTTTTTCCTTTCATAAAATTTTTACGACATTTAGATAAAAAACTATGGTAACCAGCTAAAATAAAGACCAGAGTAATTTTAAGATGCAACCAATACATACCGTCAAAGCCAATTTGGAATGCCAAATAAAAACCAAAAGCAAAAGTGGCGATCATTGCTGGATTCATAATATATCGCAACAATTTTCTCTCCATTTCTTGAAATATCAAATCAGTTGTTGAATGTACAGAAACCGAGCAATGATAAACAAATATTCGGGGCAAATATAATAAACCCGCCATCCATGAAATTACTGAAATAATGTGCAAAATTTTAATAATGTCGTAAATTGCTATATCTTCCATAAATTAAATTCTTGATTAATTTTTGAGTGAATTATATAATTTTTATAAAAAAATTTATATCATAATTAACATTTTAAATATGAAATTATTAACCTGCAATAGTAATAAATTTTTAGCAGATAAAATTGCCGACCATATAGGAATCAAGCTGTTAAAGGCAGATGTCAAAAGATTCGCTGACAATGAGATATTTGTTGAGGTGCAAGAAAATGTTCGTGGTGAAGATATTTTTGTTGTTCAATCAACATCTTATCCTGCCAATGATCACCTTATGGAATTATTGATTGCAATTGATGCTTTACGCCGAGCTTCAGCAAAAAGAATTACCGCGGTAATACCATATTTTGGCTATGCTAGGCAAGATCGTAAAGTTGCCCCAAGAACCCCAATCTCAGCAAAATTGGTTGCGAACTTAATAACCTCAGCTGGTGCCGATAGGGTTTTAACTCTGGATTTGCATGCCGGCCAAATTCAAGGATTCTTTGACATTCCAGTTGATAACTTATATGCCTCACCCGTATTTATCCGTGATATTAAAGAGAGCTTTCCAACTAATAACTTAGTAATTGTTTCACCAGATGTTGGTGGACTTGTTCGTGCTCGAGCAATCGCTAGCAAAATTAATGCTGAACTCGCCATAGTTGATAAAAGAAGACCAGTTGCTGGAGTGAGTGAGGTTATGAATATCATTGGAGATATTGAAGGGCGTAATTGCATTATAGTTGATGATATGGTTGATTCTGGCGGAACATTATGCAATGCTGGAGAAGCTCTAATTCAAAAGGGCGCCAACTCTGTTAGTGCATATGTTACTCATGGAGTATTATCTAACAAAGCTTATCAAAAAATTGCAAATTCAAAATTCAAAAATTTAGTGATAACCAATTCAATCCAGCCAACTCAAGAAGTTTTATCAACTAAAAATATAAGAATAATAGATATTTCTTCATTACTTGGTGAAGCCATTAAAAATATTTCTGACGAAAAATCTGTTTCTACCTTATTTGCTTAAAAATTATGAAAAAACACATTAAAAATTTTCTTAACAAAAATAAACAAAATGCTGTGGACAGCTTAACCTACTTATCATTTGCCGTTGTGGTAATAATTTTTGCATCAATAGTTGCCGATATTTTGTATCAACCAAAAAAAATAATTAAAAGAGGATATGAAATTGAACTAAGTGCAGATGGTAAGCCAGTTGTCAAGCCAGAAGAAAAACCTGTTGATTTATCACAACTAATGAATTTAGCTGATGCTAATCGAGGTGCCAAAATCTTCAAAAAATGCGCATCTTGCCATAATGTTGGAAAAAATGAAGGTTCAAAAGTTGGCCCAGCACTTTACGGTGTTGTTGGAAGATTAAAAGGAATTTATCCTGGATTCAATTATTCAGATGCTTTAAAAGCAAAGGGGGGAATTTGGGATAGAGATGCCATAAATCAGTTTATTACCAAACCTAAAAATTATATTTCTGGAACTAAAATGGCTTTTGGGGGGCTAAAAAAACCTCAGGATCGTGCCGATGTAATTTTATATCTTGAACAACAAACAAAATAATTTATAAATTTACTTAATTATTAAAAAATTAAGTTTAAAAATATAAATAACTTTATTTTAAATTCGAAAAATAATCTATGGAAAATCTCTTTGAAATTTTGATAGTTCTTGTATTTGGTGCAATTTTTGGATCATATGGAACTTTATTTGCATATCGATTGCCAAGAGGAGAATCTTGCTTTGGTCGATATTTTGGCAAAAAATCCAGATGCCCGAATTGTGGTGTTACCATATTAACCAGAGATCTAATTCCAATTTTAAACTGGATAATTACTTGCGGAAAATGCCGATCTTGCAAAACAAAAATACCAAGAATTCACTTATTTGTTGAACTCTCAACTACTATCCTATTTTTATTTTGTTATTTGAATTACGGCTTCACTGAAACATTTGTAATAAACTGTTTAATTGCATCTGCGATGGTTGTTATAATGGCATGCGATTTTACTCATAAAAAATTTACTGATAATGCTTTAATTTTTTTATTATTTTTTTGCACAATCAATCGAATTTTATATGACCAAACTTTATTAAATATTGTTTATTCTTTGGTACTTGGGATTTTGGCTTCGGTCATTATTTATAAACTAGTTTACAAAAAATTAAAATATATATTTCTTAGTGAAGAACAGGTTTTTGATTATATTAAGCTAATTTTAATTGCCTCGGTTGCCCTAGAATATCAAACTTTCATCTTTTATTTTTTTGAAGTATTATTTATTTTAACAATATTATCTATTTTTAAATTATTTAACAAAAAAAATATCATATCAATCGGATATGTTTTTGTTTTTCCACTAATGTGGATGCTTATTATTCAACCCATTAATTACTAAATTTTATGAATTTTACAGATTACAAAGTCAAAGATATTGAACTTGCTTCTTGGGGCAGAAAAGAAATCACCTTAGCCGAAAATGAAATGCCGGGATTAATGTCGCTACGTCGCGAATTTGGAGCATCAAAACCATTAAAGGGTGCAAAAATAGTTGGCTGTTTACATATGACTACTGAAACTGCAGTTTTAATCGAAACCTTAATTGAACTTGGTGCCGAGGTGCGCTGGAGTTCTTGTAACATTTTCTCAACCGTTGACCAAGCTGCATCGGCAATAGCTAAGGCAGGAATTCCAGTTTTTGCTTGGAAAGGCGAAACTGAAGAAGAATATGACTGGTGTATTCGTCAAACTATTATTGGTGATAAAAATTGGGTTCCAAATATGATTTTAGACGATGGTGGTGATTTAACAAAAATGATTCACGAAGAATATCCAGAAATTTTAAAAAATATCAAAGGCGTTTCCGAAGAAACTACCACTGGAGTAGCTAGACTATATCAAATGGAAAAAGAAGGAAGACTTAAAATTCCAGCAATTAACGTTAATGATTCGGTTACCAAATCTAAATTTGATAATTTATATGGTTGCAAAGAAAGTGTAATTGATGGCATTAAAAGAGCAACCGATGTAATGATTGCAGGCAAATTAGTGGTAGTTTGCGGCTTTGGCAATGTCGGCAAAGGTTGCGCCGAAGCCTTTAAGTCGCAAGGTGCGAGAGTTGTTGTAACTGAAGTCGATCCTATTTGCGCACTTCAAGCCTCAATGTGTGGTTATCAAGTTTTAACCATCGAAGATGTAGTTTCACAGGCCGATATCTTTGTTACAGCTACTGGCAATGTCGATGTCATAACAATCGAACATTTAAGAGCTATGAAAGATTGTGCAATTGTCGGTAATATTGGACATTTTGACAATGAAATTCAAGTTGAGGGTCTTCGTAATTTAAAATGGTCGAACATTAAACCTCAAGTTGACCAAATTACTTTTCCAGATGGCAAAAGAATTATTTTACTTGCCGAAGGAAGATTATTAAATTTAGGTTGTGCCACTGGACATTCTGCTTTTGTAATGTCAGCCAGCTTTACCAATCAGGTTATGGCACAAATTGAATTGTGGCAAAATTTCCATAAATATGAAAAAAAGGTTTACATTTTACCCAAAGACTTGGATGAAAAAGTTGCCAGATTACATCTTGATAAACTCGGTGTCAGACTAACTAAACTCAATAACAAACAAGCCGATTATATTAATGTTGATGTTAATGGTCCATTCAAAAATATAGAATATAAATATTAAAATTTTAAATAGGTAGATTATGGAAAAATTCTTAATTACCAAAAATGGTTACGATAGATTAAAAAAAACTCTAGATAAGTTAAAAAACGAAGATCGCCCAGCTATCATCAAGCAAATTGCTACCGCGCGAGAATTAGGCGATCTTAGAGAGAATGCTGAATACCACTCTGCCAAGGAAAGGCAGGGTTTTATTGAGGCTCAAATCGCCGATTATGAAGATAAGTTTTTACGATCAGAAGTCATCGATATTGAAAAAATAAATGATAATAAAATTAAATTTGGAGCCACGGTTACTATTGAAAATATTGATAATCAAAAAATTACCAAATATCAAATTGTCAGCGAATTTGAAGCAAATATCGATGAAGGCTTAATTTCATACTCTTCTCCAGTTGCCAGGGCATTAATTGGCAAAGAAGTTGGCGATGAAATAGAAATTAATACTCCAGGAGGAGTTGTTAATTACGATATATTAAAAATCGAATATAAAATATAGGATTGACAACACCAAAATATCGTTTAAAATTATTTTGTAAATAACCTAAATAAAAATATTATGTCAGTAGCAAAATCGCAAAAAGCTCCACTAGAGGGCATCAATCCTAAATTACACGAAATTACTGTCGTGGCAACCAATGGAACAAAATATAAAGTAAAAACTACCTACGGTAAAGAAGGTGATGTTTTAACACTTGATGTTGACCCAAACAATCATCCAGCATGGCAAGAAAATTCTAATCAAACCTTATATAATGTTAATAATGAAAGAATCAAAAAATTCAAAGATTTTGTTTATTAATAACTTAATTCGTTAATATGTCTTCAATTTTTTGCCTCTCTGGTTGGGGGCAAAAATTTGACTCAATTGAGTCATTTATTTCCTTACCAAAATCCCTAAATTATCAAATCAAATCGATATACTACTCAATTTATAATGGCTACAAAGATTTTATCGACAAAATTAATTTCGATTCAAATCCGGAATTAATAATTGGATGGAGCCTGGGAGGTCAAATTGCCCTTAGGCTATGTGCTGACAATATTTTAAAACCAAAAAAATTAATATTGATCGCCCCACCCTTTCAATTGGTAAAAAATCAAAATATTGAAGCAGGAATGACCGAAAAACTCTATGAAGAATTTTTGCATAATCTAGAAAATGCAACTGATGCAACTATGAAAAAATTTGCAATTTTATCGATTATGAATGATAAAAACAAAAGTGAAATCCTAAATAACTTACTAATAGATAAAAACAATTCCCAACAATTAATAATTTGGCTGAAAGAGCTAAAAGAATTTTCTTGTTTTGATTTAGATTTTTCTAAAATCCCTCCAACATACTATTTAATAGGAAAGGGGGATATGATTGTTCACCAATTGCAAGTAAAATATTTTGCTCAAAGAATCAATAATTTTTCAGTGAAATATTTTGACAATTGTGGTCATGCACCTCACATTAGTAATCCGGATTTATTTAATCAAATTCTACATCAACAAATTTTATCGTTGTGATTCGTCAAAATGAATTCTGGGGTCAATTATTCGATATATCAAATCATTAACTATATTCATAATCAAACCTAAAATAGTAAAAAAATATAAGGAGGCAAAAATTAGTGGATAGTCTCTAGAAATAATAGCCTCGTAACTTAAGAGCCCAAGACCATCTAAAGAAAAAATTACCTCAATTAAAAGCGAACTTGTAAAAAAAATTCCTATCAACATCGCAGGTAGACCAGCAATAACAATCATCAGCGCATTTCTAAAAATATGAAAATATAAAATTTTATTAAGACTTAAACCCTTTGCCTTGGCACATAAAACATAATTTTTGTTAATTTCTTCTAAAAATGAGTTTTTGCAAAAAAAAGTTAGCGAGGCAAAGCCACCAATCACCATCGATAAAATTGGTAAAAATAAATGCCAAAAATAATCTAATATTTTTTGCCAAATATTTAATTCGTCAAAGTTTGGTGATGCAATTCCGCGCAATGGAAAAATATTTAAAAAATTACCCCCGCAAAATAAAATAATTAACAAAATTGCTAATAAAAATGCAGGAATTGAATGTAAAAAAACTACCACCGAACTCGAAATCAAATCAAATTTACTACCGTTATTTAAGGCCTTTTTTATCCCCAAAGGAATAGATACTAAATAAGTAATCAAAACACTCCATAGCCCCAAAGAAATTGATACAGGCAGTTTTTCCAAAATTAAATCGATAATTTTTTTATCTTGATAAAAACTTTCGCCAAAATCAAATAAAATAAATTTCTTCATCATCACTAAAAATCTCTTATAAATTGGCAAATCAAAACCATAATTTTTTTCAATTATTTTAATTAAATCAGGGTCTACACCATTTGAACCAAGATATTTAGAAGATATAATTTCAGTTGTCTGGTCTTGAAATTTGGCATTATTGAACGAATTATCGCTCGCTTCAGAGGTAATTTTTTGATGATTAATTTGTGATAAAAATTTTTCGACAGGTCCACCTGGAGCAATTTGTATAACTATAAAATTTAAAAAAATTATAAAAAATAATGTTGGAAAAATTAAAAAAAATCTTTTTAAAAAATATTTGTAAATCATAATTATTTCCAGTCTGGGTCAGTAGCTCCTTCACTTTCTGGGGTTGGAATTTTATATTCATTACCAGTTATTATATCGATTATATAAATTTTTGGAATTGAATCTTTGCCAAAAACTCCTTT
The DNA here is from genome assembly GCA_964505265.1 of uncultured Rickettsia sp. GTDB lineage: Bacteria > Pseudomonadota > Alphaproteobacteria > Rickettsiales > UBA1997 > CAILUF01. The sequence goes on along the minus strand of CAZDGN010000009.1, from coordinate 25,695 downwards.
CTTTTTTGAGTAAATTAAATATCTGCCACTTGGCGACCATCTAGCTCCTTCTGCTAAATAGGCACTTGTTAATAATTTTTCTTTCTTACTTTCCAAATCTAAAATGCCTATAAAAAATTTATTATTTTTTTGCTTCGAAAATGCCAATGCTTTTCCGTCTGGAGAAAAAATTGGTTTAGAATAAATGCCGTTACCATTGGTGATTTTTCTTAGATCCAAACTATCGAGATTCATAATAAAAATATCTTGAGTACCGTCGCGATCCGAAATAAAAGCCATAGAATTTCCGTCTGGCGAATAGGAAGCGGTGGTATCTATTGCTGGAATTTTAGTTAATTTTCGTGCAAAATTTTTACTCAAATCCAATTCATGAATATCGCTATTGCCATCTTCAATGGCAGTTAACAAAATTCGGTTCGAATTTTTAGGATGAATATCTGGAGCTAACGTTGGTACTTTAAAACCACCAATCTTTTTAATTCTTCCGGTTTTAGAATTTAGGGAAAAAATTTGTGGTTTATTATTAAAATATCGAAGATAAAAAATCTCATTAATTGATTTGGAAAAAGACGGTGTAAGAACTAATTCATCGCCTTCGGTGTGGTTTTTATAATTTTGACCATCAAAATCGATTGTGGAAATTTTTGTTATGCGATTTCTAAACGAACCACTCTCGGAAACATAAACTATTTGCGAATTGAAATGTCCCAATTTTTCACCAGAAATTGATTTAAAAATTTCATCGGAAATTATGTTGGCGGTTTTATTGTAATTATCTCTTGATGAAGAATAAAATTTGCCAAAAGTTTGCTTTCTATCTAATATATCCCACATCCTTATTCTAATTTCTAGATTGCCTATTAAATCTTGAGTGAATTGAGCTAATATCAATACTCCGATCCCAGATTTATAATATTTATTGAAATCTGGTGTTAGGTTAATATCAGTATCTTTGGCAATATTGTTATCTGGCTGGTTATGATTAATATTATTTTGAACTATAGCATCAGTCAAATCAGTGCTTTTTAGATTAAATAAGATTTTATTTAATATCTGTTTTGCTTCATTATCAATTGTAAAATTTTTTGATTCAAAACCAACAAATAAAATTTTAGTTTTGTTATTTTCGAAATCTTTAATATCAATTGAGGTTTCTGAAAATGCTGGATAGCACCATAACAATATTAAAATTGATTTTGCCAAAAATTTATTAAAATCAGACATTATTTTTTTAGAGTTTCAATAATAATATTATCATTTGTATAAACACAAAGCTTAGAAGCAATAAGCATGGATTTTTTGCAAATTTCCTCTGGACTTAAATCAAATTCACTTAAAGCTCTAGCGGCAGATAAAGCATAGTTTCCGCCCGAACCGATTCCAATAATTCCGTCTTCTGGTTCAAGTACGTCGCCATTTCCAGTTAGAACCAATGATATATTGACATCAATCACAATCATCATAGCCTCAAGTCTTCTCAAATATTTATCGGTGCGCCAATCTTTTGCGAGTTCAACGCATGCCCTCATTAATTGATTTGGATATTGCTCCAATTTTGATTCCAATCTTTCAAATAAAGTAAAAGCATCTGCGGTAGCTCCGGCAAAGCCTCCGATGATTGAACCATCGCCAAGTCTACGAATTTTTTTGGCATTAGATTTTAAAACTGTCGAGCCTAAAGAAACTTGACCATCGCCCGCAATAGCGACACTCGAACCTTTTCTAACTGACAAAATAGTAGTTCCATAAATTTTTGATGAATCATTGTGATCAAACATAAAATATGTATTAATAATTATAACTTTAAGATAAAAAACTTGCAATTGATCATGCATAGGTATTAATCTAAAATTATATAAATTAAAAACAACATTTTAATTATTTTTTAATGAAATTAAATTCTAAAAAAAATCTATTTGTTATTTTTTTACTTGGAATAAGCTCTGGAATACCAATTACCCTAATTCTATCAACCTTAAAAGCTTTGTTGGTGGACAAAGGTTTTGATATCAAAATTATTGGATTCTTATCGCTAGTGAGCTTACCATATTCTCTAAAAATATTTGTGGCACCAATTGTTGATTCTCTAGGAATTCCTTTTTTGACAAAAAAAATTGGCAATAGAAGATCGTGGATTATTTTAACACAAATTTTATTGATAATTTTTATTTCTCTCTTGGGTTTTGCTGGCGAAATTTCATCCTTAACTCTAATAACTTTTTTTGCTTTTTTGGTGGCAACTATTTCGGCAACTCAGGATATTGTAATTGATGGATATCGCATCGAATTAATTAGCAAAGAAGAACAGGCTATGGCTTCGGGATATTATATCTACGGCTATCGCATTGGAATGTTAATATCAGGCTCTCTAGCCCTAGTGTTATCGGCCTATATTCCATGGATTTTAGTTTATTTATCGATGTCAGGATTTATGTTTCTTTGTATTTTTGTAGTATTTTTTGCTAATGAAAGTAGACCAAATTGGCATAGTCGTAAATATTATTTTAGGATTTGGTTTTTGAAATTTATAATTCGACCGTTAAAAAATTTTTCTGAAGAAAAAAATTGGCAATATATCTTATTTTTTATTGTTTGCTTTAAATTAGCCGATGCCTTTGCTGGCAATTTAACAATGCCATTTTTATTGCAAATCGGATATACCAAAATTGAACTTGCAACCGTGCTAAAAACTTTTGGACTTTTTGCCACCTTATTTGGAGTTTATTGTGGCGGAATTATCGCTAAAAAAATCGGTATGCTTAAAGCACTTTGGTTAGCAACAATTTTTCAATCCTTATCAAATTTATGCTTTGTTTATTTGGCAATCAATGAGAGAAATATTTCAGCTTTGTATTTTGTAATTTTTATTGAAAATTTCAGCGGAGGCATTGGTGATGCAATTTTTGTAGGATATCTCAGTAGTATTTGCAATTTAAAATTTACTTCAACTCAATATGCATTATTTTCTTCAATTGCATCAATTTCTCGAAGTTTTTTATCTTCCTTTTCAGGTTTTTATGCAGATAATCTTGGATGGAGTAATTTCTTTGTATTTTCGGCAATTTTATCATTACCTGCAATAATTTTACTAATAATTTTAGGCAAAAAAAATATAAAAAATAAATGAAGAATAATTTTAATTTTATCTTTAAAATTAGTTTAATAAAACTTAAAATTCATTGGTGATTAATAAATTATTTAAAATAAATTTTTTAGATGCGTTTTTCAACAACAAAAACCAAAAAACACAAATATGCTTCTAGAGAAGTTTCTATGTCGCATTTTATTCCCTATAAATGCCATTGGAATCACAACACAATTTTAACCCATGATGAACAATTTGTTCGGGTTATAAAAATTAAAGGATTTTCTTTTGAAACTGCCGATGACATTGATATTGATATAAAGAAGGGTATAAGAAATAATTTGTTAAAAAGTATGTCAGCTGGAAATTATTCTTTACATTTCCACACCATCAGACGCAAGGAAAAAGGTTTTCCAGATGGCGAAATGCCAGAAGGTTTTTCCAAGCAAATTAATGAATTATGGCGGGCAAAACACTCAGATTCCGAATGCTATGTCAACGAACATTATTTAACAATTGTTCGCGGTGTTGCCAAAGATACAATTTCTGGAATCCAAAATATGATCACCAAGATTCAGCACCAAACTGACAAATCATCTTGGGAAAATTATATGAATGAATGCTACGAAGATTTAGAAGAAATTACCGAAAGAATTTTGACGGGCTTCAACAATTACAATGCTAATTTGCTCGAAATTGTTGAAGAAGACGGAAAAGTTTATTCCGAATTATTAGAATTTTTGGCAAGATTAATTAATTGTGGATATTCCCAACCACTTTTACTATCGCTTACCGAATTATCGCACCAATTACCGTTGATTAGAATGTATTTTGGAAACAAATCCATAGAAATTCAAACTCCAAATGGCACCAAATATGCTGGAATTGTTGCCATAAAAGAATATCGCCCCTCAACTCATGCTGGAATATTTGATAATTTTATGAAACTCCCTTTTGAGTTAATTATCAGCCAAGGTTTTTCATATATCGATAGAATGATCGCAATTAGTTCAATGCAATTGCAACAAAGAAGGCTTCAGCAATCCGAAGATGTCGCTACCTCACAAATTCAGGCCATTGACGAAGCCCTAGATTCCGCAGTTAGTGGTGAGTTTGCTTTTGGCAAACATTATATGACAATTTTATGCATAGCCGATACCCCAAAACAACTAGAAACCGCCCTCTCCTTTGCCAATGTTGAGCTTTCAAATAATGGTATCACTGGCACCAGAGAAAGAATTAATATGGAGCCTGCTTATTGGGCCCAATTACCTTGCAATAATCACTTTATGGCAAGAAGTTCAACGGTTAACACCTTAAATATTGCAGGATTTGCATCTTTTCACAATTATCCAACTGGCAAAAGAAAGAAAAATCATTGGGGCAATGCTTTGACAGTTTTAAACACGGTTTCTGGAACACCATATTTTTTCAATTATCATGTTCGTGATGTTGGTCATACTATGATTGTTGGTCCAACTGGTTCTGGTAAAACAGTATTACTAAATTTTTTATGTGCTCAGGCTCAAAAATTTAAGCCAAAATTATTCTTTTTTGATAAGGATCGAGGTGCAGAAATTTTTGTTAGAGCAATTGGTGGGGTATATATGATTCCTTCTCCCGCAAAGGTTTCAGGCTTCAACCCTTTCAAACTTGCAGACACTATGGAAAACCGAAAATTCTTAATTGAATTTTTGAAAGTTTTAGTCACCGTTGAAAATCAACCTATTCCCGCCCATGAAATTGACAGAATCAATGAAGCTGTTGAGGGAAATTATAAAATTCCTTATGAAAAAAGAATCTTGAGAAACATTGCACCTTTTATGGGATTGATGGGTCCTGGAACTTTAGCTGGAAGGCTGGCAAAATGGCATTCCAATGGCTCGCATGCTAAATTATTTGATAATGAAGAAGATTTAATAGATTTTAATTCAGCGCGAACATTTGGCATCGAAATGTCCCATATATTAGGAGATAAAGACTCAATGGGTCCGGTCTTGTTATATTTATTTCATCGAATTCAATCATCAATTAATGGCGAAAACACTATGATTGTATTAGACGAGGCATGGGCATTAATTGATAACCCAATTTTTGCCCCAAAAATTAAGGATTGGCTCAAAGTACTTAGAAAATTAAATGCAATGGTGGTTTTTGCAACTCAGTCAATCGAAGATGCCACTAAAAGTCAGATTTCTGATACGCTAGTTCAACAAACAGCTACACAAATTTTTCTGCCAAATTTAAAAGCTACCAATGCCTATCGAACAGTTTTTAGATTGTCGGAAAGAGAATTTAATATAATTCGAACCACAGAACCATCCTCCAGATATTTCTTGGTAAAACAAGATAATGACGGCGTTGTGGCTAGGATTGATTTAAATGGAATGGATGATATAATCAATGTTCTTTCGGGTAAAGCCGAAACGATTAATTTGGTTGATAAAATTATTAAAGATGTTGGCGAAGATCCTATTGATTGGCTTCCAATTTTTTTCGAAAAATCAAAAACTCCAGAAACCTTATAAAAGTGCAAAATCATAAAATTAATAAGTCATTAAATATAGTTTTTCTCTTAATTTTTGCTTCATTTTTTTTAAATTTTGACAATGCCTTCGCTATTGCAACAAAAGTTAACGGAGTAGAAAGAGTTAGATCCTGCGATGCGAATGGTAGATTTGAATTTGAAAAATTATACGAACCAGAAACAGTAAATGGAGTTAGTATCTTAAGGGTTGGAAAAGAAATGGACTTTAATCTCAAAGATCCAATTTGTTTGACTGAAGTTTTGGTAAATTATTTAGTTGTTAAGGGTGCAATAGCTGGAATTGCCACTGCTTGTGGAGTAAGAAGACCAATGCCACATCCTAATCCTGTCGATGATTTTAAGATTTTATCATTATCAGCAATGAAAGCTCCAACCAATTCAAATTGCGCAAAGGCTTTCGCTTTTGGAACCCTAACACCTGTAACCACCGCCCTAACAAGCCTTGGCTTTCCATATGAATTAGCAAAAGCAGAATTTGGCAGAGTAAGAATTTGTGGCTCGGACTGGTATAAACCGAATCCCAGCAATTATAGTATGGATAAATCAGAAGGGAGCTATTCACAAACGGTTAAAGATGATTTCGCAAATCATAAAAATGAACATTATTTTGGTGGAAAAGAATTTAGTGATAACACCAACAATCCAGATGATACTTGCATCGACCCCGTATCCAAAAGCCCTCTAAAATATTATTTGAGAGGTTTGCAACCAGGAAATTATAATTGCGAAAAATATAATCCGGCGATAAATACTGCATCACTTAAAGATGCATATAAAAAAACCTATAATTGTTGTCTAGAAAAAAGAAAGAAATATGTTTGCCTAGAAAAATATGGTGGCGGTGATATGATCGGAACTCAAAATACCAATTCTAATGTTTATATAAACCTCAATATTAATTCTAATGATATAATTTTTTGTAAGGCAGGAAGTAAATGTAATTTTAAAAGCAATCAAACATCGGTTTTTGAAGCATTTTACCGAGATAATAAAAGATTAGTTTGTGCCAAGTCAGTAAGTTTTTGCCCATTTAATTTTTCAGTTGGTGGAGGAACGCCGTTTGCAGAATACACAAAGGATGGAATTAATAAAGATGGAAAGCAAATACCATTCAACCCAGGAATTCAAGATGATTGTATATCAGATCCCAATACCAATGGTTGCAAATCCGACATAAGAAATACTGATGGTAGTTTTAATTCAAGCGCCGGGAGAATTAAAAATTATTGCCAATATTACACCCACTGCACAGCGGTTGACAATTCAACTTATAGCTTCAATCACAACACTTTATCCGCCTATTTTTCAAGAGCTTGTATAGATTTTATTGGTGATTCACAAAATGGAAAAGGTGTGGGTGTTTCACTGGATGGAACCGATTATATATCTTCACAAAATCATTTTTCTGCCCCAATTGTTCAATGTATAAAAGAAACTATGGAGAATGTATTTTATAATAGAGCTGGTCACTCCAGATGTTTAGATGGAAGCTATGGAGACAAAAACCATTCCTGCTATGGAGATAGCTACATAACACTAAATGGAAGATTTTTTAAAAAAGGAAACAAAGTAAACAATATTTCGCAGTTTGAAATTTTACAATCCAAAATAAAAAATGTAATTAGTGGAGTCTTAATTATTTCAATTACTTTTTTTGGAGTAAAGATTTTAATGATGAATGTAGGTTTAGAAAATAAAAAGGAAATTTTGGTTTATTTAATTAAAATTGCCATAGTAATTTATTTTGTTAATGGAACTGCTTGGCGAGATGTTTTTTTTGATGGAATATACAACGGATCAGCCGAAATATCAAAAATATTTTTCAAGATTAAACCCAAGGATCAACTTAATGAAAAATGTAATTTTGGTGCATTATATACTAAGACCGGAAATCAAATTCCTGCACCTAATATTAGTTATCCAGTTAATGCAAAATATCTAATGATTTGGGATACTCTTGATTGCAAAATTATGCAATATCTAAATTATGGACCAGGCTTATCCAGCTCAACAATAATGATGCTTATAGTTGCATTTTTCTTTACAGGGGGAATTGGAATTGTATTTTTTACTGCAATTTTAGTTCTTGCTATATGTCTTATTTCAATAGTAATAAGAGCAATGCATATTTTTATAGCCAGCTGTATCGCTATTATAATTTATGTTTTTGTTTCGCCAATTATTATTCCACTAATATTGTTTGAAAAAACCAAATCCATCTTTGATACTTGGCTTAACCATTTAACATCATTTTCACTTCAGCCAATTATTTTATTTTCTTATGTGGCGATTTTTATTTCTCTTAGTGAATATGTGATGTTTGACAAGGCTATTTATAAAAACGGCAATCTTGTATGTGAAAAACATTGCCTTGATGCAAATGGCAATCCATTATTTAATAGCACGGCATGTAAAAACGCACAAAAAGAAATGCATGACCCCTTAAACTCAACTCCAGTCTGCATTCTAGGATTTAATGATTTTGATAAAAATTCAACATTTGCCATTTTTGGAATAGGTCTTGTTGGAGTCAAGGCTTTATTTAATGATGACTTAAATATTAAATTAATTCTAATAGCTAAAACTGCAGTATTTTTATATGCTTTAGCACAAATGATGGATCAAATTCCAGATATTACTACGAATTTAATTGGAGAAAATATTGATGCCAAATCATTTAACTATATTGAAATGATGAAAAAATTAAATGAAAATTTAAAAAATATACAAAAACGTATGGCGCGATTTACCAAAATCCAAGCTAAGAGTAAGGGTAAGAAATTTTTTAAAGATGATGATAAGGGTGGAGGCGAAGGTGGAAGCCAAGGTGGGGGTAGCGATGCAACTAGTGGTGGCGAAGGTGGAGATGGAGGTGTTAATGCAAGCAGCGGTGGCGAAGGTGGAGATCGTAGCAGTCAATAGATATGAATGTTGCAATGCTAAATACTTAAAAAATCCACCATTTAAGATAATAAATTAAACTAGTTTTTTAAAATTATGTATTTAAAATAATTCTTATATTCGAAATTTTATTAGCTATCATAGCTCAGGGGTAGAGCACTTCATTGGTAATGAAGAGGTCGGTGGTTCGATTCCACTTGATAGCACCAGTTGCAGCACTATTTCAATTACAAATAACAAATTAAGATAAAACTACGAATATTTATAAATCTTTAAAATTATTCGTATCGCAAAATATCGCTTGGATTTGATTTACTAGCTTTATATGCAGGGTAAAGGGTTGCCAAAAATGATAAAATTAAAGTCATTGCTGAAATTAAAATTACATCAGAAATAAAAATTTTGGAAGGTAGTGTTGATAAAAAATAAATTGCGGGATTGAACAGATCGGTGTCAGTAAACGATTCTAACCATATTTTAATATTATTGATGTTGTTGGCAAAAGATATTCCAATAATTAATCCTAAAAAAGTTCCAAAGATACCAATTGACGATCCACAAATTAAGAAAATTCTTAAAATTCCATATTTGGTCATGCCGATGGTTCGAAGCAAAGCGATGTTTTTATTTTTGTCATTAACCAGCATAATCATACTTGAAATAATATTAAAGACTGCAACCAAAATTATTAATGTCAGAATAAAAAACATTACAGTTCTTTCAACCTTTAATGCCTCGATAAAGCCTGAATTTGAAGATTGCCAATCCGATAAATAAATATTTTCATCAGCCAAAACATCTTGAAAAATAATTTTTTTGATATTGTCAATATTATTTATGTCTTTTAAAAAAATCTCGATTGCAGTTGCTGAATTTCTTTGACGAAAATGAATTTGTGCCATTTCAAAATTCATAAAAACTGTAGTGGAATCATATTCGTAAAGCCCACTTGAAAACACTGCACCAACCTTGTAGGTTTTGATTCTAGGTATTGCCCCAATTATAGTATTATTGGTTTCTGCAGAAATAATTTTAAACTTATCTTCACTTCGAAGATTTAATGATTGAGCCAATGAAGAACCAATGGCAACATAATCTTTTTGGTTAATTTTTTGTAAATTACCATCAATTATATTTTCTGAAATTAATTTTTTATATTTCAAATCATTTTCGTAAATTCCACGAACTAAACCACCATTATTTTTAGCACCAGTTGAAATCATTGCTTGACTTTCAATGATTGGATTGATGTATTTTATGTCATCAATTTTCTTTAATTTTAAAATAATATCTTCATAATTTTCAATGCCACCCACCTTTGAATAAAGAGTAAGATGAGAATTTATACCTAGCATCCTTGAGACCAATTCATGTCGAAATCCATTCATTACCGACATCACCACAATTAATGTTGCAACACCAATCATAATGCCAATAAAAGAAAAAATGGCGATAACGGAAATGAATCCTTCTTTACGTTTAGATTTCAAATAACGAAAAGCAATCAAAAATTCTAATTTCGAAAACATTAACTTACCCCTTTTGATGTTGAATATTCAAAATGATAAACCTGCTCTGGAAAAATTAATTTAAAAATATCGTGGCAGGCACTTGCACACTCTGCAAAGCCAGTTAAAATTAACTTTAGTTTATTTGGATAAGTGGCAATATCGCCAACCGCATAAATCCCGGAAATGTTAGTGCGCATATTAGAATGATTTACTTCGATTTGATTTTTATGTAAATTTAAACCCCAATCAAGAATTGGTCCAAGTTCCATAGCAAGTCCAAAAAAAGGCAAGAGATAGTCGGCATCAAGTTCCTTGATATTATTATCAAAATCTTTTACCAAAACCTTTTGAAGAATATTATTTGTTCCAACCAACCCTTCAAGCTGATATGGCACCACCATTTCAATTTTATCAATATCAACTAATTCTTTAATTTTTTGAGAACTATCTGGTGCACATCGAAACTTGTCACGACGATGAACCAAATAAATTTTCTTGGCGATTTCTGAAAGCGAAATTGCCCAATCAACCGCTGAATCGCCACCGCCAGCAATAACAACATTTTTATTAGTAAATTCTTTTTTATTTCGCACCGAATAGAAAATTGATTTTCCTTCATATTTTTCAATATTTTCTAGTGGTGGGCGATTTGGACCAAAGGCTCCGCAACCAGCGGCAATTATAATGGCTTTGCATAAAATTTTTGTAGCTTTCGAGGTTTCAACTAAAAAAGTTTTATCAGGATTTTGAATAATCTTTTCAACCTGCTGATTAAGGTGATAAACTGGATGAAATGAATTGGCTTGAGCTTCCAATAATTCAATTAATTCGCTAGCTAAGATTTTTGGATGGGCAGGAATATCGTAAATTGGCTTCTCGGGATAAAGAGCACTACATTGTCCACCTATATTTTCTAGAGTATCAATTATATGGCATTTCATTTTTAGCATTCCCGCTTCAAAAATACTAAAAAGACCAGCTGGACCAGCTCCAATAATGACTATATCGGTGTTATGCATAAGATATAAAAAAAATTTGCAATTAAAATAAAAAATTCGTAAAATATTTTGTTGTGTAATGAAATTATAATTTATTGCAAAATTTAGTAAATATTTTTTTATAATTTATTACAAATCTTTCATGCAAAGCCTTGCATAATTTTAAAATCTATAAAAATATGGTTAAAACCGCATCTCTAGGCTTCCCCAGAATTGGAGCAAATCGCGAACTTAAAAAAGCTGTTGAAAGTTTTTGGAAAAATCAATCATCCGAAGCTGATTTGTTTGATGTTGCCAAGCAAATTAAAACCAATAATTGGCATTTGCAAAAAAATACCGGCATTGACTTCGTTCCATCTAACGATTTCTCTTTTTACGATCACATTCTTGACAACATAGCTTTATTTGGAGCTATTCCACAAAGATTTATTGAAAATCTTGGATTTAGACTTGGCAATCAAGTTAACCTTGAAACTTTATTTGCAATGGCTCGAGGCATTCAAAAAAACGGGGTTGATTTAACGGCAATGGAAATGACTAAATGGTTTGATACCAACTACCATTATTTAGTTGCCGAATTTTCAGCAAACCAAAAATTCAAAATTTCTTCACAAAAAATATTTGAAGATTATATTGAAGCAAAAAAAATTGGGGTGGAAACTCGTCCAGTTATTATTGGACCTGTTTCCTTTTTACTTCTTGGTAAATCACTTGATGGCAGCGATCCTCTTAATTTGATTGATAATTTATTGCCAGCCTATCAAGAACTTTTTACAAAACTTAACGAAATTGGAGTAAAAGATTTACAAATTGATGAGCCATTTTTGGTCACAGATTTATCCAAAAAAGCTATTCAAACCTATTTACATTCATATCCACAAATCAAAAAATTTGCTGGCAATATCAAATTACATTTAGCTACTTATTTTGAGTCATTGGCTGACAATTTAGAATTAGCTTTTGAACTAAATTGCGATTCAGTTCACATTGATTTAGTTCGGGCCCCTTCACAATTATCAAAGGCTCTTGAGGTAATTAAAGATAACCAATCTTTATCTTTAGGGTTGGTTGATGGCAGAAATATTTGGATAAATAATCTTGAAAATTCCGTTGAAATTGCAAAAAAAGCCGTCGCTAAATTAGGATCAAATCGGGTAATTATCGCTCCTTCTTGTCAATTACTTCATGTTCCAGTTGATTTAGCCAACGAAACCAATCTTGATAGCGAAATTAAATCTTGGCTAGCTTTTGCCACTCAAAAAATTCAAGAAATCGTGGCAATTGCCAAAATTGTTGACGGCAATGAATCTATTGTAAAAAATCTTTTTGAAGAAAATAAAAAAGCCATTGCCAACCGCAAAGTTTCCAGCAAAATTCATAATCTGGAAGTAAAAAATCGAGCTAAAAAAATCGATGATTCTTTATTGAATCGCGACAGTGGATTTTCTGAAAGAAGAAAAGCACAAAAAGCCTTAAATTTACCGCTTCTTCCAACCACAACTATTGGCTCATTTCCGCAAACCAAAGAGGTTCGCAAAGCCAGAGCAGATTTCAAAGCTGGTCAAATCACTTTAAATCAATATGAGGATTTCATTAAAGCTGAAACTGCCAAAACTGTCAAAATCCAAGAAGAAATTGGAATTGATGTTTTGGTTCACGGCGAATTTGAAAGAAATGATATGGTCGAGTATTTTGGCGAACAACTTAGCGGTTTTTGTTTTACCAAAAATGGTTGGGTACAAAGCTACGGCTCTAGATGCGTAAAACCTCCTGTTATTTTTGGCGATGTTTCTCGTCCAAAAGCTATGACTGTTGAGTGGGCAAAATATGCTCAAAGCCTCACTTCAAAAATTATGAAAGGAATGCTTACTGGTCCAATCACTATTTTGCAATGGTCTTTTGTCCGTGATGATCAACCTCGTAAAGACACTGCAATTCAAATTGCATTTGCAATTCGTGATGAGGTAGAAGATTTAGAAAAGGCGGGTATCAAAATTATTCAAATTGACGAGGCTGCTCTCCGTGAAGGCTTGCCAATCCGCAGAAATAATTGGGCTGAATATTTGAAATGGGCAGTTGAAGCCTTTAGAATTACCGCTTCAATTGCAAAAGATCATACTCAAATTCACACTCACATGTGTTATTCTGAATTTAATGATATCATCACCGCAATTGCCGATATGGATGCCGATGTTATTTCTATTGAAACTTCTAGATCGAAGATGGAATTGCTTAATGCCTTCGTTAATTTCAAATATCCAAATGAAATTGGACCAGGTGTTTACGACATCCACTCGCCTAGAGTTCCAGCGAATGACGAAATTGAACATTTATTGGATAAGGCTTTAAAGGTTTTATCACCTGAGCAAATTTGGGTGAACCCTGATTGCGGATTAAAAACTCGCGATTGGCCAGAAACTAAGCTAGCACTAAAAGCTATGGTTGACACCACCAAAAAAATCCGCGAAAAAATATTTGCCAATTAATCAATATAATCTCTCAACATCGTTTCTTCTTATGGAAATGATGTTGAGAAAGTCATCACAATTTAATCAGGTTTTTTTATAAAAACCATCTTCACCATAATCTTTAAAAAAATTTTAAAACATAATTTTTGCTCTTTGTATAATGTTTCTTACCATAAAATAAATCTGTAATTTGAAAAAATAATATAAATTCAAAAACTCTTAAATCTAAATCCTTAAATATTTAGCTAGCAATTTTGGCTCTAGTAAAAAAGCGGTGGAAGTTTTCGGTGGTTTTGGCAATTAAGTTTTCGCTGGAAATATTTTTTAATTTAGCCATAAAATTTACGCTATCGACAATTAAAGCAGGGTGATTAATTGCTCCACGATTTGGTTCTGGGGCCAAATATGGCGAGTCGGTTTCTACTAATAAAAATTCTAATGGAATATTTTTTACAATCTCTTGCAATTCCTTGGCATTTTTGAAAGTTACAATTCCCGCAATCGATATTAACAAACCTAGATCAAGAGCTTTATAAGCCAATTCCTTTGTGCTAGAAAAACAATGTAAAATTGCTGGAAAATCTGCCTGTTTCTTAAAATAACTAAGCATTTCAATCATATCATTATCACAATTTCTAGAGTGAATTATGGTTGGCAATTTAGTCTGACAACTAGCAATAATATGCTCCTCAAAAGATTTTTTTTGCAAATCAATATTGCTTTGATCATGAAAATAATCAAGACCCGTTTCGCCAATACCAATAATCTTATCATTACTTTGACAAATTTTAATAATTTCTTCGGCCTTCTTAAATTCATCAATACTTACATAGCAAGGATGTAAGCCGGTCGAGCAATAAATATTTTGATGTAAAGAACTATAGGCTAAGATTTTTTCAAAATTACTAAATTTTGTGCAAATTGTTTGTAAAATTTTGACATTATTTTTTTGACAATCCTCAAAAATTTTTACAAATGGAATATTCTTTTGCTCAATTAAATCAAGGTGGCAATGGGTATCAACAATATAATTATACATTCTTTCTACGAATTTCAGTTGAAGAAATATTAATTTTTTTAATATGATAAAAATTAAATTTAATTTTTGAATTATTTTTCATTATTTTACATATTTTATAATTTGGCGATTTTAAAAAATGGTTATCCCTAGTAAATACAGCAAATTCAAGCATTTTAGCCAATTCCTTAAATCTATACCATCGATGAAAATTTTCCAGATTATCAGCTCCCATAATCCAAATAAATTGGTAATTTGGATAAGCATTTTTTAATTTTTTTACTAAATTATAACTATAACGATAATTAATATTCTTTAACTTAATTTGTGAATAATTTTTTGTTAAATTTTTTGATTCAACTAAAGTTTTTTTGTAATTAATGGAATTATTTTTTAAAGGATTGCAAAAGGTTGTAAGCCACCATAATTGATTTAATCTTAGTTTTTTTATAGCGATTTTAGCAATTTGTAAATGCCCAAAATGCGGTGGATTAAAACTACCACCAAAAAGTCCGATTTTCATTATCCAATTATGATTGCAAATAAATAAATTAAGCCAAAAACCCAGTTAAATTTAAAAAAATTCAAACAAATTTCGGGAGATTTTAAATTGCATTTATTTATTTTAAAAAGCATAATTATTTGACATAAGGTAATCGACAAATAATAATTCAAATTAAATTCTTGCACTACTCCAAGCATTATAAATAATAAATTAATAATAAAAGAAATTTTTGATAAGATTTTTTTTGGATTTGTTTTAGCAAGTTTAATTGCCGAAGATTTTACCCCGATTTTCAAATCATCAGCTATATCCTGAAAAGCATAAAGAGTATCGTAAAAAAAAGTCCAAGTAATGGTAGCTAAATATAAAATTATAATTTTGGCATCAACACTTTCAGTTAAGGCTAGAGACGACATAATTACACCAAAATTAAAGGTAATTCCAAGAAAAATTTGTGGAAAATAAGTGAATCTTTTCATCAATGGATAACAAAAAATCATAATTACCACAAATATTCCGCTATAAATAGTTTGCGAATTAAATTGAAGCAAAATAACTAGACAAAATATTAACAAAATTCCTAGATAAATCAAAGCATTATTGATAGATATTTGTCCGCTAGCAATAGGTCTATTCATAGTTCTTGACACTTTTTTATCTATTTTGCAATCAATTAGATCATTAATTACACAGCCTGCACTTCTAGCAAAAAAACCGCCAATTGTAAATAAAAATGCGGTTTTAACATAATTTAAAATATCGACATTTTTATCAGCCTTAAAAATTAAAATAAGTGCCATAAAACAGGGCAGTAAAAGAAGCCAAATTGCGATAGCTTGATTCAAACGAATTAATTGAAGAAAATCACGGATTTTTTTTGTCATTTAATTTCTTGTTTTTTTATGTTGGTTTAGTTAAATTATTAATTTTAAAACTAAAGACTCTGAATTTAATAAAAATAAATTAATTTTAATACAGGTCTTTGTAATTAGAATTTTAAAACAAAATTTAATTAAATCAAATGCATAAACTATTAATTGCCAATAGAGGCGAAATTGCTTGCAGAATTATCAAAACTTGCAAAAAAATGGGCATTAAAACTGTTGCCGTATATTCTGATGCCGATGCCAACTCACTTTTTGTACAATTGGCAGATGAAGCCGTCAATATCGGTGCTTCGCCTTCTTCACAAAGCTATTTGAATGTGGCCAAAATTCTTTCGGCAGTTAAAAAAACTGGAGCAACTATGGTGCATCCAGGATATGGTTTTTTATCCGAAAATCGTAATTTTGCCAATGAACTCGAAAAGGCTGGGGTTATTTTTGTAGGTCCTTCAGTTTATTCAATTGAAATGATGGGTGATAAAATTGAATCCAAAAAAATAGCCTTGGAAGCCAATGTTAGCACCGTTCCTGGACATATGGGGATAATCAAGGACTCTGCAGAAGCAGAAGAGATTGCCAAAAAAATCGGCTTTCCAGTTATGGTCAAAGCTTCAGCTGGTGGCGGTGGCAAAGGTATGAGAATTGTCTGGAAAGCGGAAGAAATGGCGGAAGCCTTTTTGTCAGCTTCAAATGAAGCTAGAAACAGTTTTTCTGATGACAGAGTTTTTATTGAAAAATTTATTGAAAATCCACGCCATATTGAAATTCAAGTTTTAGCCGATAAATATGGTAATATAGTATGTCTTGGCGAAAGAGAATGTTCAATTCAACGTAATAATCAAAAAGTAATCGAAGAAGCTCCAAGCCCTTTTATCGATGAAAAAACTCGTCAAAAAATGTATGAGCAATCTAAAGCACTTGCCCAAAAAGTTAAATATTTTTCTGCGGGAACGATTGAGTATATAATGGATAAAAACAAAAATTTTTATTTCCTTGAAATGAACACTAGGCTTCAGGTTGAGCATCCAGTAACCGAACTAATTACGGGTCTTGATATAGTTTCTTTGATGATAAAGATTGCTCTTGGCGAAAAACTCCCATTTAAACAAGAAGATATTAAATTGAATGGCTGGGCTATGGAATCTAGAGTTTATGCCGAAGACCCATCTCGCGGATTTTTACCATCATCTGGTCGCATAAATTTATATATTGAACCCGATCTTAACAACAATATTCGTATTGACACTGGAGTTTATGAAGGTGGCGAAGTTAGTATGTTTTACGATGCAATGATCGCCAAATTATGCTCTTATGGCAATACCCGTATTGAAGCCATTGAACATATGCGAAATGCTCTTGGTAGCTATGCTATTGGCGGAGTTTCCCATAATATTAGCTTCCTTGAAACCATTATGAAAAATGAACGCTTCATCTCTGGAAATTTATCTACAGGATTTATCAAAGAAGAGTTTCCTAAGGGTTTTTTAGGAAGCCATCTTGACTCTGAAGCTGAAGAAGTTTTACTTGCTACTGCGATGCAAATATTCTTAAAAAACTACGAAAGAAATGCCTTAATGACTGGTCAGGTGCGTAATCGTCAAAAACAAATTTCTGATAAATGGGTAGTGGTTATTGACGAAAAATCTTATTTAGTTAATATTCTGGAGCGCAAGGAATCGTTCTTAAAAATCGAATGTGACAACAAAGAAATTGAGTTAAATCATAGCTGGAATAATGGTGAAAAATTATTTAGGGGTGTTGTTAATCAGAGAAATATTGGTGTTAAAATTCGTGACAATAATAACACTGGAAACTATTTATTACAATATTCTGGTTTAGATGCCTTTGTAAATGTTTATTCTCCAAGAATTGCTGAGCTTACTAAATTTATGCCCAAAATTCAAAAAAATCCTAAACCAAAAAATCTATCTTCTCCAATTACTGGAAAGATTATTCGCTTTAAAGTTAAAGAGGGTGAAGAAGTTAAGGCAGGTCAAGAGCTGGTAATAATTGAAGCCATGAAAATGGAAAACATTATTCGCACTGATCACGACATAACCATAGGTAAAATTAAATTTAACGAGGGTGAAGCGGTCGGAATTGGACAAGTTATAATTGAGTTTGTAAATTAATTACAATTCAATTATATTTAATTTTTTTATCATACTAATAAATAACAAACGTTTTTTAGAGCAATCAATCTTAATTTAATTATTGCTTGAAAAAATATATTTAAGGTTCAAGAAAGAAGATTTATTGCTTAAGATTTAATTAAGAAATCGGTAATTATATTTTTTTGAAATATCCATCAATATTTGCGCCATCTTCAACGCTAAGAGATTCATATTCAATCTCACCCCTAACTTTTGCTTTACCCGAAATACTAATATATTTTGCCTTAATATTTCCTTCAAATCTTCCGCGGATATTAAAATTTTCTGCAAATACCGTTCCAGTAATCGCTCCATCTTCTCTCAAAATAACTGAATTGCCATTTATGGTGCCATTGATGGCACCTTGTATTTCAATGACTCCACCACTAAATAATTCGCCTTGAATTTTCAAATCCTTTGAAATAATTGTTGGGGTTGATTTAAAATTTGATAAGATTTCAAGTTTTTTTATTGAATTATCTTCGCTCATAGCTTCATTGATTTTAAAATTATGACTAGCAACCTTGTTTTTTAAATTATAGATCGACATATTTAGGTATATTGTTGTTGTTTAAGATCTCACCCGCTTCCAAAAATTTTCTTGGGTTAAGTGGAACATTTTTATACCTAACTTCATAATGCAAATGGCTTCCGGTACTTCTTCCAGTACTACCTTGCAATCCAATAACTTCTCCCATTTCAACTCTTTTTCCTTCCAAAACTTTTATTTTTGAAAGATGACCATAT
The DNA here is from genome assembly GCA_964505265.1 of uncultured Rickettsia sp. GTDB lineage: Bacteria > Pseudomonadota > Alphaproteobacteria > Rickettsiales > UBA1997 > CAILUF01. The sequence goes on along the minus strand of CAZDGN010000009.1, from coordinate 6,877 downwards.
CTAGTGGTGACACCATTTCCATGATCAATTACAATAGCATTGCCGTAATCACTAAATCTTCTAGCCAAAACTACTTTACCAGCAGATGGACTAATTACCTTTTCTTGATAGGCACCAACAAAATCAAGTCCACGATGCGGTGTCAATCTATGGGTAATAGGATCTACACGATGACCAAAACCGCTAGATATGTAATATCTTTTCATTGGTTTTGACAATGGCAAGGTTTTAGTTAGTTTTTCAAGAATCATCAAATATTCAACCTGATTGGTGAATTTATTTTTTTCTATTTCTCTTTCAATATATTCTGGATCAGATAATTTTTTTTCAGCCAGGACCCTTTCCAGCTCTGCATCAAAGTCATTTTCTGGACCACCAATTGCAGACGGCATTTTTAATAAATATGAGTTAAAATTAGTTTTTTTGTTTGGTTTTTTTGGTATATAAGAAGATCTATTGATATTTAGACCGGTATAGGTTATGGCTTTTTCAATTTTTTTGATACGCGAAGTTGTAACATCTGAGAAATTATTGAATTGATTGCGAGTTTCCTTAATTTTATTAAAGGTTTGCTTGTCTTTTTTTTCTAACTTATCTTCATTTAAATCCTTTGGAAGCTTGTAATCGGTTTCCTTATAGTTAACTTTTTGTTTGGAGCCAGTTATTAGTGTAATATATTGATTGACCTTATCTAGCTTTTCACTAACAATTTGGAATTCATCGGCAAAAAAAGCATTTGCGGACTTCAATTTATTGATTTCCTCGGTTTTCGTGTTGATAATTTTATCATAATTTAGCGATTGGAAAAATAAATTTACCACCCAAGCTACAAAAATATAAAAAAATGCCTGTGAGAATGGTCCAAATGTGATGCTACGTATACGTTGATTAGTAACAAAAAGAATAGTTCTTTTGGTAAAAATATATTTAAATATTCTTAAAAAAAACTTTAGGACACCATCAATAATTGGCTCGGTAATGATTTTAATTTTTTTTAAGAAAATTGTTTTTTTCATTGTTGTTGAGTCAATTAATATAGGATTTTAAGTATATTTACAGGATAATAAGTAAACTCAGATTAAGATTAATAATTTTATCAAAATAACTTCAACCATATTTTATTAGCAATTAAATCACAAAATATAATATTTGTCAATTATTAATTTTCTACAACAAATTTTACATTAATTATTTGTTGAAATTTTTCTCCTTTTTTTGGAAACTTCCAACGTATTAATGCCTTTGTTAGTAAGACATTAAGTTTTGGAATATTTGAAGGATTAATCAATTCCACTTCATATACCGAGCCATCTTCATCTATGAAAAATTTTGCGGTGATATTGCTTGAAAAAATTTGATATCGCAAATCTTCGGGAATCTCTGGCAATGGCTGATAAAGGGGTGAAATTTTTTGAGAATTTAGATTAATTAGCGAATTTGGATTTTTATCTTTTATCGGCTTATCCTCGGAATTTTTAAGATGCTGATGTGAGACATTTTTATTAATACTATCTCCAACATTTAGTTTTTGCTCCCCCTTTTCAAATGTTGAATTTTCTTCATAAATATTATTTTCCCCGATCATTTCAGCATCAATTTCAATTGAAACTTCTGGTGCAAATTGATATTGATGGGTAAACACTCCAACAAAAAATATTCCAGCTAAAAAAATTATTATAGAAATTGAAAAACTGGATAATGGGTAATGCATTTTAATCTTTGGTTATAATGGAAAATTTTTTAACACCCGCTCTTTTTGCATAAACCATTACTTTAGTGACTATTTTATGCCTTGCTTCGGCATCGCTTGCAATGATAATATGATCCTTGTTTTGAGAAATTTGTTTTAGGTAATCTTCGATTTCAATCATCTTAATCATTTTTTTATTTATATAAATCTCATTATCATGAGTAATAGAAATTGTAATATTCTCTTGATTATCCATCGATATTGACTGAGTTTGACCACTAGTTAAATTAACTGGTATGCCATAATATTTTTGCATCGCTAGTGAAGCCATAATCATGGTTGCAACCAAAAAAAACATAACATCAATCATTGGAATTATCTCAATTTTGCCTTTTTTTACGACTCTATTTCTTGGAATTTTCATTGGAATTTTTCAAAGTTTCAAGGATTTTTGTGCCATAAATTTCCATATCATCTAATATTTGATTCTGGATTTTAGAAAAATAATTAAAGGCAAAAAGTGCGATTAAAGCAACAATTAAGCCAAAAGCAGTGGCAATTAAACTTTCCGCAACTCCAGCGGTAATCCCACTGGCATTTCCTAAATTATTTTCTCCAATTATTTTAAAGGATGATGACATTCCAAAAATGGTTCCAAGCAATCCAAGTAAGGGTGCTGAGGTAATTATTGTTTCCAATATCCACAAATTTTTATTGAAATTTTTTTCAAATTTTTTTGCTTCAAAAACCAACATTGACTCAATATGTTCAATTGAATAATCCCGAAAATTTGCTAAAATTTTAAAAAAATTATAAAAGCAATTATCCATACTTAAATTTTTGCTATCTTCAATAAATTTTACAAAATCAATATTTGGATTTTCAATATTTGCTAAAATTTTAGCCGATAATTGACAATTTTTCTTTAGAAAAAAAATTTTATCGATAATAATAGCAAGAGCAATAATCGCCATTATTGAAAGTGGCACCATAACGATGCCACCTTTTATAAATATTGATAAATTCATTAAAACTCCTTAGATAATATTATATATGCCGAACGACGTGGAGCGAATTGTGCGGAATTAACTCCTATTCCAGAACCATCTCTTAAAGCATATTTTTTGTCCAAAACATTATTGATACTTAATCTAAAATTGAAATCTTTAATATTTTGCACGGCAAAAATATTTAACTGTGAATAAGAAGGCATTTTTAAAGTATTGGCCTCACCTCTTCTTAAGCCACTACCATATAAAATATCAAAACCTAAATTTGTTTTAGTTTTAGTAATTTTATAAGCAAGACCCGCTGAAGCAGTAATATTTTGAGCATGATCTGGATTTAAGTAATTACCTTTTGAATAATCAACTTCTGTATTTTCATGTAAATATTGACTGGAATTAATGTTTAAAGCTTGAGCCTTTTGAAAAGCAACATTTGCAAATGAAGTTAAGTTTTTAATTTTATAATCAGCAGAAAGCTCAATACCATGAACCTTAGCTTTTTCAAAATTAAATGGCTTGAAAATTAAAGCTTTGCCGAATTGCCCCTCATCAAGCATATCTTCGACCCTTTTATAATAGCCATCTATCGCAAAATTTAAGTCTTTATTTGCTTGAAAACCAATACCAGCATTATAGTAGTCAGTTTTTTCTGGACGAACTCGATTATTATTAAAATTTTCGGGAGCATTCACTGTTCCTTCAAATCTGTGAATATTTAGGTTAGACATAATTTCCGCCCTTGGAGCCGTAAAAAACCTAGAATAGCCCGCATGTATCTTAACCTTCTCGTTAAATTTATAAACCGAGTTAAAGCGCGGACTCAAATGATTGGCATTGATTGAACTATTAACACCATCAAAACGAAGACCACCATTTAAAGTTAAATCTTTTATTGGCTTAAATTCATTTTGTAAATATAAGCTGTAAAGTTGAGTAGATTTTTTAGAATTGTCAAAATAAGAATTTGGCAAAGTTGATGATTGCCCATTTTCATCACCCAAAAAAGTAAGGGTACGATTTTGCTCCGCAACAACATTATTTGTTGCATAAAAACCTGCTCTTAAAATATTTTTGTCATTGATTTTTTTACTAAAATCACCTTGAAACCCATAATTTAAACTTGATTTATTGTTATGAGAACTGGCTCCAGCAAAAATTAAATCATGGGCATTATCGCCGCTAAATTTTAAATCATTATGACGAACAAAAGATGAAATTTGGTAATCAATTTCATTTTTATTAACACCTTGTAGCGATAAAATCGCAAAACGATTGCCCTCAACTTGATTTTGATCAATATTAGCCGAATTTAAATTGTTAACATTTTGTAATTGAAATTTTGCTGATTGATTGGCAATATTTGGAATTTCAAAGCGATTAGTGGCATTTGCAACAATCAATGAAACACGATTATTGGCATTAAGCAAATAGGAGAAATAACCAAACAGTTTATCCTGCTTAGTTTGGTTATGTATCGATTTTCTTGCACTAGTTGGACTTTCTAAGCCCCTAGAATTTTGTAAATACGAACCGCTTAAAAAATAATTTAAACCATTTTTCGAGCCGCTAGCCTGCTGGTTAAAACCTGCAGTTCGATTTTGTCCGTAAATCGCTTCCGAGTAGAAGCCGTTTTTCAAATTATCTTTTGAAACTGCATCTTTGGTTTTTATTTCCACCACCCCAGCAGTTCGATAACCATATTGAGCAGGCAACGCTCCAGTAAGTAAATCGGCAGATTCAATAAATCGGGCGTCCAATACATTGCCAAAGCCGTTTATTCCTTCAGGAATAATCACATCATTAATACGATACTGAATATTACTGTGATCATTGCGAATATGAATTTGTCCGTATGAATCTTGTGAGACACCGGGTGCACGAAGCAAAATTTGATTGAGTGAACTAGCCTGTCCAGATGGTAAGTTATCGATGTTTTCGCGCTGAAAATTAAAGGATGAGCTATAGGTTTTTGGAGATAAATTATTTCTAGAATTATCTAGTTTTTTGGCCTGAACCTGATAGTTAAGTTCAGCACTATTGGCAAAATCACTAATTAAATAGATGCTGGCGAAAACCGCTAAAAATTTTTTCATATTTATATTTTTGTTTAATTGAAAATTAAGAATTATTTTAAAAATTTAATAACTAAAATAATTTAGTTTTAATGATTAAACAAAAATTGGTGGGGCCCTAGGAGCATTGGAAAATATGGCTTTTGGTAGGTTTAATATTAATAAATTTCTAATCAAGAAATTTATTAAAATTAATGCCAGATTTAAAAGTAAAAAACTATTTAGGATTAAAAAATCAGAAAATTGATTTAGAAAACAAAGAAAGCAATGATGCTGTTCTTGGTGATTTTTTTTTGAATCAAAATCAGATTTTATTTGATATTGATTTTGATGAGAATGATTGGTGAATTGGTGAGAAAAATTTACAAATAACAAAATAAATTGGCATATTATCAAAAAAATTGCTATGTTTTTGACAAAATTTTTTGACAAGGCAATAAAATTAAAACTGTTTTTTGTTATTGAAATAAATGGTTTAATTTTCATAATGTATAATTGATAAAAATATTTTATAAATTTTTTTAAATTATATCAACATTAAATTTATGATAATTGTAAAAATTATTGAAAAAATCGGTCATTATTTTATTGCCAATATTTCTAAAATTGGTGATGCTTTTAATTTTGCTGGCAACTCTGTATTTCATTGCCTTACCCCACCATTTTATCCACGATTATTTTTTCGCCAAATTATGCAAATTGGCTATTATTCTTTGCCTGTCGTTGGTTTAACTGCGATTTTTTCTGGAGCAGTTTTGGCACTACAAAGCTATTCAGGTTTTTCGCGTTTTAATGCCGAAAGCACCATTGCCACAGTTGTAGTCTTATCGATCACCCGTGAACTTGGACCAGTATTAGCTGGTTTAATGGTTGCAGGAAGAGTTGGAGCCTCAATGGCTGCCGAAATTGGAACTATGAAAGTAACCGAGCAAATTGATGCCCTTCGCACACTTTCAACCAATCCTTTCAAATATTTATTTGCTCCAAGAATTCTCGCAGGAATTATTATGATGCCTTTTTTAGTATTAATTGCCGATATCATTGGAGTTATGGGTGGATATTTAGTAAGCGTGCATTCATTAGGCTTTTCCAGCGGTCCTTATATCACCAACACTTTCAAATATTTAGAATCAATCGATGTAATTTCTGGCTTAGTTAAGGCTGGTTTTTTTGGCTTTATAATTAGTGTTGTTGGATGTTATTTTGGCTACAACTCAAACCGTGGCGCCGAAGGAGTCGGCATCGCCACAACTAATGCGGTGGTGACCTCATCAATTCTTATTTTGCTAACCAACTACATAATTACCGGCTGGTTTTTTGGGAATTAAATCGATTTTAATTATAGTTTATTAAAAAATTTACAAATTCTTTTGACATAAAAATTAACTTACTTAAAAAAATTTGATATGAAAGAATTTGAAAAAATAAAGAAGCTATTTGCACTGTCGCCGTTTTTTAAACAAAAACTCCATTCTAAATTGATCGACAGAGATCATTATATTTTTTTAACTTTAAATGATCAATTGTTGTTTTGCATCTCTCTTATGCATAAGAGAGATGCAAAAGCGCCGATTTTTTTGAAAAATTTTCTTGGCTAAATCGTTGATAAAACAATGCTGGTGGCATTTTAAGCTCAAGATGAATTAGTTTATTATTGTAATAATAAATCTGCAAAGCAATTGCCTCAATCAACTCACCTTGGCTTTGATAAGTGTTAAAATCTTCAAGCTCAAATTTAAGTTTTTGATAAAAAGATTCTTGTCTTCCATTCTGCTATGGAGAGCTTTTTTTACTCATTGAAGCCTTGATATTTTTTGATCTTAAAATATTAGCCAAATCATCGCTTTTATACTACTGATAGATTTTATTTTTATTTGAATCAGTTGCAATTTTCTGAAGAAAATTGTCACTACCTTGATCAGAGTGGAATATTTGCGGTGATTTTTCCCTTTTGTTTATGGCGTTTAGCAATGTTTGTGTTATCAAATCTTTATTGTGTCTGCTCGAAATATTCTATGCAATAACTTCTCGCGTAAATGAATCAAGAATTGTCGCTAAATACATAAATTTATTTTGATAAGAAATGTAAGTAAAATCACTAACCCAAA
>CAZDGN010000008.1:23355-59223 GCA_964505265.1 uncultured Rickettsia sp. | reverse complement strand
TATGGCGAAATTTGCCTTGGAAAGTTTAATGAAAACGACGATAAAGGATGGATTTACAGCGATTTCTACGGTTTGCGAAAAAAATAAATTTTGATTTTAAAATTAAAACCAATTTGTAAAATTATAATCAATAAAAATCCTTAAACCTAAAATTTAAACCAAAAAATTTATGAAAAACCCAAAAGAATTATCCAAAATTTCAATTTTCAAGGGCAAAAAAATCCGCAAAACTCTTCATCAAAATGAGTGGTTTTTTGTTATACAAGATATTGTCGAAGTATTAACTGATTCAGTCGATCCCGCTGGCTATATTAAAGATATGAGGCGCCGAGATGAAGAACTTTCCAAAGGGTGGGGGCAGATTGCCACCCCCCTTTCAATTCAAACAGAAGGTGGAATTCAACAAATAAATTGTGCCAACACCGAAGGCATTTTTCGGATCATTCAATCAATCCCATCGCCTAAAGCCGAGCCATTCAAACGCTGGCTTGCCAAAGTTGGTTATGAAAGAGTGCAAGAAATTGAAGACCCCGAACTTGCCACCAAAAGAACTCGCGAGCTTTATAAACTCAAAGGCTATTCTGAAGAATGGATTGAAAAAAAATGCGTGGCATAGCAATTCGCGAAGAATTAACCAATGAGTGGCATAATCGTGGCGCTGACGAACATAAAGATTATAAAATTTTAACCGCAGAAATTTCTAAAGCGACATTTGGAATAACTCCAAGTGAATATAAAAAAATTAAAGGTTTGAAACGAGAAAATCTTCGCGATCATATGGATGATTTTGAATTGATTTTTACCATGCTTGGCGAAAAATCAACCACCGAAATTCACCGCACCGAAAATTCTTTAGGCACAGAAAAGTTAAAAAAAGATGCAAAGCGCGGAGGCAGAATTGCCGGTATCGCAAGAACAGAATTAGAAAAAGAAATTGGCAGAAAAATTGTTTCCAAGAAAAATTTTTTGACTAGTAAAAAAACAACCAAAATCAATAAGGGGAGTTAGGGATATGAGTTGCAAAAATTAAATCATCAAAATAAAATTTAATTCATTAAATATGATGATAACATTAATAAGCGAATGCGAGAAAAAAGCTTTGCTTCGAACCAGAAGAGTGCTTGATGCCTTTGCCAATCGTATCGGCGAAAAAACTTGGCAAACAATTATTACTCAAGAGGGTTTGATTACTCTTAAGAATTTGTTAAAAAAATCCGCCACCAAAAGCACTGCCGTGTCATGCCACTGGCATCGCTCGCGAAGTAGAAGTGAATTATTATGGATCGTTGGCAATCGCGATAAGTTTAACGACGAAGGTTGTGTGGCAGTGAATTGGACGGATAAAGAATTATTTATGGATATAAAAAACAACAAACCACAAGAAAATATGATTTATGCAAACACTCAATTACAACCATTGGAACAACATCTTTTTGCGGTTGGATATTTAGCAAAGCTATTGCATAAAAACCTAATTCCAAATCTTCAAGAATATCAGTATGAACCTACTTTTATTGCTGGATGCTTACATGATTTAGGAAAAATTGATCCACATTTTCAAGAATGGGTAACAGATCCAAAAAGAAAAGATTATGTTGCTGAAGATGGTCAACATATTGATGATAAAAAGTTTAATTTTGATAAACATCCAAGACATAACGAAATTTCTGTTTTACTATATCAACTGTTAGATCATACAAGCATAAAATCTATTAATATTGAAAATAAAAAATCTATCAAACATTCTATTTATTGGCATCATACAAAGCCATTTCGCAAAGAAGGAGAATTTATAAAATATCGCGACATTTATAAAAAACTTTTAAGCAACTTGAAAGGTGAATCAATTTCTGATTTATTACAAAAATCATCAAAACTTTTGGAAATGGTTGCTGGAATTGAACTTAGCTACTTTAATAAAAAAAGTTCGGTGATTCTAGATGTGGTAAATTTAAACTTTTTAGAAGATTTAGAACAAAGGCTGGAAGATCTAGATAAAGATCTACCAGCCTACAAATTATATGATTTAGAAGAAAATATTTCAAAATATTCATCGCATATCTTAATCAATTCCAACAATAATCTGATGCGCTCATGCGTTATTGCAGCTGACCGTAAAATTTCATCACTTAATGCAGAAGATTTGGCAGATTATATTAAAAATAATAAATTCGAAAATCTCTTGGAAGATTTTTTGCCCCAAGAATCAAATCTAAAATCAGACATTGAAACTTGTTTAAAAAATTTCCCCAAAAGTGATCGCACCAACAAACAACAAGAAATTGCGAATAAATTAGCAAATGCATCTGTGGGGGTTGTTGCTCTTTCTGGACCAGCAGGTTGCGGAAAAACCAAAATAGCTTTAGAGTGGGCAAAGCTTAAAGATGTTAATAAGTTAATTTGGATTTGTCCAAGAGTTCAAATCTGTCAAGGTATATTTCACGATCTAACTTCTGAAAAATATCTACCTAAGACACAAATCGAGATATACACGGGAGAGTTCAAGTATACCAACAAGTGGGGCAGTCCAACAAAAGATTATTTTAATGGGAATGTTATAATAACCACAATAGATCAAATATTTAACAGCATCATATCCCATAGAAAAGCTGATACTCTAATTGATTATCTAAATGCCCATATCGTTTTTGATGAGTTTCATGAATACATCAATATGCCAGCTTTTAATCTGCTTTTTGCTGAGCTTATCGAAGCAAAAAAACAGCAAGGCGCAATGGCGAATTGCCTTTTAGTGTCAGCAACTCCTCACTATTTTTATCTTAAAGAGGTTCTAGAAATTAGAAGAGACAGGATTATTGAAATGCCATCATTTAACCAAAGCCAATATAAAATTGAGTTTAAAACTTTTGATGAAATAAAGTTTGACGAAACCAATCCGCTTTATCAAATACAAAGCTCTAACACCTTTGTTATAAGCAATACAGCGATTACAGCACAAAAAAGTTTTATTTTTAATCAACACCAAGAAAATTCAATTTTACTTCATTCAAAATTCAAAAAAAGTGACAAGGCAAAACTTTTTGATGAAGCCATTGAGTCTTTTTGTGAAGGCGGAACTAATCAATTTGATGTTTTGCGAAGTGGTCCAATTGTTCAGGCATCGCTAAATATAACTTGCGATTATATGATTAGCGAAATGGACACTGCAGAAAATATTTTACAAAGACTTGGTAGACTTGATCGTTTTGGAAAAAATGGCACCAAGGTAAATGTCCTCACAATTGCAATTACGGAAGATTTGAAAAATGGAAAATGCGTTGGCAGTAGTGCAAAATTTCTAAATTCAATGAAATCTTGGCAATCAACAAAAGCATGGTATAATTTCTTAAATTCTTCATTAGGTGAAGCACCTACAACCCTGCCAAAGATTTACGAAATTTACAAAAAATTTTATGAACTTGATGAGGCAAAAAAATTAATTGGATCCGATATATTGAAATCTCTTCAGGAAAGCGTTTTATTAATTAAAAAAAAGGTGATGGATCCAATCAAGATTTTTTCAAATAAAAAAGAAGGAAGAGCCAAAATCAGAAAGAATTCTCTTCGAGGTGATAATTATTTTGTGCAAATGGCGGTTTGTGACCTAACCTATTTTAATAATCCACAATTTCTTGATCGTTATGCTTACGAAATGCCAAATAATGAAAGAGATGAAATCGATAACCTAACAGCATCAAGAGATGAAATTGAAGGATATGGCGATAGCAATAAAAATCTTCTTTCTCATATGATGAAAAAACATCATAATATAAAAGAAAAAAACAAAGCTTATAAAGATTTTATTTTACTTAACGAAGCAAGAGATCCCGAATCTCCAATTTACTTAAGTTATATAACAAACGATTTATTGCTAGTTGGGGGTGAAAAAGCACGACATGAATATGCAATATATTATGCCATGTGCGATAAACAACCAATTGGCGCAATTTCTATTAAACAATTAATTTCAAAAAAGGAGTAATCATGCAAAAAATAACAGGTATTAAAAGTGTAGATTTTAAAGTAACTGCCAAAGGTTATGGAGTTGTAAATTGGAATGGTCCGACTACTTTACAAAGCGATGGCAGAATAATTGATAATCATTCAATGCCAAAGCTACGTGGTTACTCAAATTTAACAGGCAAAGAAAGTGAAAAAGGTTACAAACTAAAAAAAGATCCTTCTGAAATTAACTTCAAAGAAACCCCTCTTTACATAAGTCAAAATTGCATTCGTCATCATTTATTTAGAGAGCAAAATTTTGACTTACATTATGCAAAAGATAAAAATTTACTAAATGTTTTAACTTCCATAACAGGCTTAATAAGGGGTTATGTAGTACCCTCAAGTCAATGTAAGCGAACTAGCCCTTTATTATTAGAAGATTTTGTTGATCAGCTTGGAAATGGAAATTTTGAACAATTGGGAAAATCGGGATCAAAAGAAAAAGATAAAAACGATAAAGGCAATGATGTTGCTAGCAATTCCTTTTTTTCAAAAACAACATTTGGAGAGACCCATTATTTGGCTTATGGCTCAATTAGTATTGAGCAACTTCAATTTATTTCTTTAGATAAAAAGTTTGATCGTGCCGCTATGGTAATTAAAGACAATGAAGGTGAAAAAATTGCTAGTGAAATTGAAAAATTCATTAAAAACCTAGATCCATCTCGCAGTCCAAGGGCAATTTTTCATCAAAATTATGTAAGGAGCGGAACAATTTTTGAAGAAGGTGAAGTTGGAGTTCTATTAGACAATGAGGCAATCGATATTTTGGTAAAAGAGACGCTTTCCATGATTCAAGATTTGAACATAAACCAAGCCAAAGGTTATATGTATGTTGATACTCTCGAAGTTGATTACAATGACAGCAATAAAATGATGCGTATCAAGCGAGATAAGAACTCAATAGCTTCGGAACCAAAAACTAGTTATGCTTCATACTTCTACGCAAAATAGGAGGATTTTAAAATGCAAATTTTAATTAGATACGAAGCCTCATGGCGAAATTCTTTCCTAGATGGAAATAATAACGAAAACCTTCCAAAAAATGGAAGAAACTTTGTTGGATCCATAACAAAATTACAGCAAAAGGATGAGGAAAATTTTATAAAGCGAAGCGTTAGTCACGATACCATCATGGGAATTATAAATCGCCTTATCGGAGATCAAAGAAAACTATATCAAGCTAGAAGAGATAAAAATTATTTTTTCCTAGAAATTGACAATGAGGAAAAAGTAAAATTTAGAAACAACGAACAAACTTCTAGCGAGATGGTTTATATTCGAAATATAACTGGAAGCACAGATCAAAATTCTTTTTCTGGCATGATAAAAGGGAGTGATCCTATTTTTAAGTCGGATTATTCGAAAAGCCTTTGGGGAGTTTTGTTCCTAGAATTTCATGAATTATGCAATTTTATAAATGATCAGAATTTTTCTATAGATACAGATTTAGAATTTGATCCATTAATTATTGTAAATCGTTTTGAAAATCTTGGAAAGTTAAAAATCTCTGACAATTCAGAAATAACCAAAAAAGCAATATTGGAATTACAAAACAAATATCCTGATATTAAATATCTTGACGATAAAGATAGGGTTAGACCTTTGGCACTATATTGTTCAGCTCTTTACCTTCAAATTTTTCGTCTAAGTCAAAAATTTGATTTATCAAACTCATTAACAAAAAATGGATTGATTAGCGGTATATCAAAAGGAGGCTCTTTCACTATGAAAGATTTTATGGATAAATTTACAACTGGCGAAAAAAAAATAGTTTGGGGGAATCCATATTTACTTAAAGAAAAACGCAAAGGTGAAGGAGAAGTTAGTTCTCTTTTAACCAAAGCCAGTGGAACCCTTGAAATACAATTGGATATTCCGCAAGAAAAAGCTATTGAATTACAAGAAATGATTGATAATGCTGGTGTATCAAGCTTCTATCTTGGCAAAAAAGGATTAGCTTATGTTGAAGAAATAATAATTTAGGAGAATAAATGAAATATTACATTGAAATTACGATTGATGAAAAAAATCAAAATTTTTTTGAAATCCTCTCCCGCCTCTTCTTTCTCACCCATCTTGGTTTGGTTGAGGTGGCGAAGATTGGCGATAATCCCAATAAATCCAAAATTGCCATTGCCTTTCCTGAATATCAATATTCACAAAAAACACTCACCACAAAAATTGATGATGAACAAAATCCAAATTCGCAAAAACCCGATTCCCAAAGCCACAACCCTCAAAACTTAAAAAACTCTACTCAAAAAAATTTTGTTACTAAACTCGGCACTAAGCTTCGCCTCTTTGCCAAAAATCGTGAAGATTTAGAAAGTTTTAACGCCAGCTCAAGATTTTCTTCAATAATTGATTACATCAAAATCACTGAAATTATTGAGGTGCCGGCTTCTAAAATCAGCTCTTATGCGGTTTTTATGCGTCATCAAGAAAAAACTAATCTAGCTAAAATTTCTAAAAGATATTTACAAAGGGAACAAAAATTGTTAGACATAATTAATAATTCAAAAGATCAATTAGAAATCAACAAAGCTCAACAGCAATTATCAGCTCGCCAAAATCGCCGTGAAAATCTTGATATTAATCAATTCGTCAATAGCAAAAATTACAATAACAAACAATTATCCAAAATTGACCTTCCCTTTATCAATGTTGTAAGCAACGATAAAAACCTTCAGCAAGATTCAAATAATATTAAAAAAAATTATTTTAAATTATGGGTCAAAAAAACTGTAGTTTCATCAGAAGTTTTAGGAGAATTTAACACTTACGGCTTTGCTCAAAACCTTCACGGCAAAGGCTCAGGCACTGATTTGGTTGACATAAAAAAATTACCCACCGTTCCAGAATTTTAAAATTTTAAATTATGGAAAATCATTTTAATTCTTCAGATCTAAAAACCATTCTCCATTCCAAGCGAGCCAATATTTATTACCTCGAAAAATGTCGAGTTTTAGTCAAAGATGGGCGGGTGGTTTATTTGACCGAAGAAAAAAAACAAAATTCTTACTACAACATTCCAATCGCTAATACTACAGTAATATTACTGGGCATTGGCACGTCAATTACACAATCAGCAGTGCGAATGCTCGCCTCGGCATCGGTTTTAATTGGCTTTAGTGGCAATGGCGGAACGCCCTTAATTTCTGGCAACGAAGTGGAATGGCTTTCTCCGCAAAGCGAATATCGCCCAACCGAATATTTACAAGGCTGGATGCGTTTTTGGTTCGAAGAAGAAAAGCGTTTAGAAATTGCTAAAAATTTTCAAAAATCTCGCATTAAATTTTTGCAACAAACTTGGCAAAATGATCGCGATTTAAAGCAGGAAGGTTTTATATTAAATGATGATATCAATAATTTATTGCAAATTTTTTATCAAGAAATTGATAATGCCAAAAAAGCTGGAGACCTCCTTCAACAAGAGGCAACTCTCACCAAGCAATTATACAAAATTGCCAGCAAAATTACTAAAATTGAAAATTTTACTCGCGAAAGAGAAGCCAGCGATTCGGCCAATATTTTTCTTAATCACGGCAATTATTTAGCTTATGGCCTCGGCGCCACAACACTTTGGGTTCTTGGCATTCCTCATGGCTTTGCTGTGATGCATGGCAAAACTCGAAGAGGTGCTTTAGTATTTGATGTGGCAGATTTAATCAAAGACGCCATCATCTTGCCTTGGGCATTTGTTTGCACTAAAGAAAGAATGCGCGAACAAGAATTTCGTTCGCAAATTTTACAAAAATTTATCGAACACAAAGCCTTAGATTTTATGTTTGAAGAAGTTAAAAATAATGCTTTGAAATTTTAAAAATGTTTTAAAATTATAAATTCAACTTTAAGTTTTTAAAATTTTATCTTAAAAAAAATTAATCTAAAATTTTATTTGATTTCAATAAAATTTTCCCATCAAAACTTTTTCCCTAAAATTTTTTCCCAAGATCAAAAGAGTTTTTTTGCATTTAAAAAAACATTAGCTAAAATTTTACCCAAATTTTAACCCAAATTTTTAGACATTTTATAGAGCCTTATAAATCAAGCCTCGCCAAATCTAATAAAAATTTTGGTTAAAGACTTCAAATCATTAATAAGGCTAGGCGGGATCTACCCTCTTATCAAAAATTCTCCAGTAAGCTGCCGCACAGGCAGCTTAGAAATTGCTAAAACCAGCAAGTAAAAGCCCTTACCGGTAAGCTGCCGCACAGGCAGCTTAGAAAGTTTTTATTTTAACAATACTTTCAATTTTTAGGTAAGCTGCCGCACAGGCAGCTTAGAAATTTTTTTGTGTAAAAATTTGTATTTTTTGACAGTAAGCTGCCGCACAGGCAGCTTAGAAATTGAGTTTCGCCAGCGTTGAATCCGTCATTATTGTAAGCTGCCGCACAGGCAGCTTAGAAATTGAGCCTACACTTGATTGTGATGCTAGTATAGTAAGCTGCCGCACAGGCAGCTTAGAAAAATCAGTAGTTTTTGTCATAGGAAGATAATTTGTAAGCTGCCGCACAGGCAGCTTAGAAATATGATTTGTGCGGTTTCAGAACCCTACCTTGGTAAGCTGCCGCACAGGCAGCTGAGACACAATTATTAGTTAGTTAATTGTTAATGTTTAAGTAAGCTGCCGCACAGGCAGCTTAGAAACCTAATTTTATGCGGTAGCAATCCCGGGGGAAGTAAGCTGCCGCACAGGCAGCTTAGAAATTTACTACAAGCCCGAGTTATTTTCCCATAACGTAAGCTGCCGCACAGGCAGCTTAGAAACATCACCACCAAAAAAAAGGCGGCGAGGGCTTGTAAGCTGCCGCACAGGCAGCTTAGAAATTGCTAAAACCAGCAAGTAAAAACCCATCACCGTAAGCTGCCGCACAGGCAGCTTAGAAAGCTTTCACATATTTTAAAGATCTCCCGGCTTGGTAAGCTGCCGCACAGGCAGCTTAGAAACAATTGTGTTCGCAAATACCCAATATTTTTTTGTAAGCTGCCGCACAGGCAGCTTAGAAAGCAAAATAGGCGGTGGCGTAACTTTTACTCGTGTAAGCTGCCGCACAGGCAGCTTAGAAATTCATTAATTCTGCCAAGTCTGTTGGTCCATTGTAAGCTGCCGCACAGGCATCTTAAAAAACCAGACCAACAAAATTACTAAAGTCATAATTGTAAGCTATCACGATCAATTATGTTTATCATTAAAATAGATTCTTTAAACCAAAAAACTATACCAAATTTTAAAAATAATTATGTTTAAGAATTTCTTAATTTGAAAATGATAAAGATGAAAAGATTTTCAAAAAAGTTTTATTCTAAAAAAACAAATCTTAAGCACATTGAAATCCAATTTGCTCAACCCCAGAGACTTGAGCTCCATCTGGTCTGGAAGGACTACAAGATCTTGATGAACTAGTCATACTTATACCATCTATACCTCCGAAATCTTTATGTAATTTATCTAATTTTCTATTTTCATATTGCTCTATGATTTGTTTGGCTTTTTCTAAAATAAATTCCTCCAATTTATTTTTACCTGATTTTGCTTCTAAATTTTCTACAATATCAGTTAATGATTTTTGGCAGTATTCAGCTATATTATCTTTATGCAACTTATACTGCCCTTTATCATATGAAGATAATTTTCCATCGCTATCAAATTGATATTCAACCGAATCAGGATTAAGCTGGCTTGAAATATATTGTGCTAAAATATTTAATGATTTCATTGTACAATTACCTCTAATTTGTTTTTTGCATGGGACTGAATAAGATTTCTGAAATTCAATACCCTCTGGAAATAAAATCCCCCTATCATAAAAAGCATCAAAATCAGTAGGTGAACTATTTAAACCCATAAACTCATCTATAAAATCTCTAGCATCTTCTATTGGATGCAATAATTTAAAAGTGGTAGTTGCAAAAATTTGCTTAGAATTTCTATCAATTTTTTGTTTATTATAAACTTCATTACCATCGCAATAAGAAACCTCTGTAATTCGATTATTTTTGTCAAATTTAAAAACAAAAAATGATAAATGTTCTAAAATATCCGAAGGTAAAATCAAAAATTTACCATCAACTCCCTCAATAAATTTTTCTATTTCTGGTATTTCAAGAGCATCGTGGATAAGATTATAAATTTCATAAAATTTATTATTATCTTTAAAAAAATTCTTGACCTCGTCATTTATCCTTTTAAGTTTTTTATGCAAACTTTGAAAATTTGCCCCAAAGTTATCATCAATACTAATCAATGATAAAATAACAGCAGAATCAAAAAATTTTTTTAGCAAATTTATATTATCGTCATTATGGATATCTAATCCAAATTTTACTTCGAAAAAAACTTGAATTGGAGGAGTAGAAGATGGATTATTCAATTTTTTATCAAATGCCCCACATAAAGCCGCAATATTACAATAATCCTCAAAAATATCTGGAACCTTTTCTAAAATAGATAACAACAAATCAGTACGATTTGATAACATAATATCATCCAATAAAGAATATTCGCCATCTTTATTATAATAAAGAATTTTTTTTAATTCATCTTTTTCAATATGTCTTAAAGCCTCTCGAAAAAAATTATTGTCAATCCCATTAATAAAATCATTTCTCAAAGGATCCTCAAAATCATCACCAAAAAAATATGAAGCATAAGGAGATTTCTTTAAAATTTCTGCAAAAAATCTTGGGTTTTCTGATTCTATAGATTCTTCAATCATAGATTTGCCATATCTATTCTTAAAAAACATTAATTGTGGATAATTTTCATTTATAAAATCAAACATCTCTTCTTGATTTTTTCCCAATACCTCAAAGATTGGAGCTTCGCCATTATGATTTTCTTTCGTCAATAAATTTGGATTAATTCGAATTAAATGATTAAAAATTTCCAAATCATCATTTTTAAAAGCAATAAGTGCCAAAGAATTACCCTTATTATCAAGAAAACTATAGAAAGCGGGATTTACCATTAACGAATTAAATAATTGAAAATCATGATTTTCAATAGCACTAACTATAGGTAAAGCTCCATTTTCGTCGAGATTAAAAAACAAGTTATTGTTTAAATTAATTAAATAATTAACAAGCGCATAATTTTTATCAGCAATAGCTTGCCAAAAAATTTGATTTTTTGCTTGAGGAACATAAGGTTGAAGAAAATTGCATTGCATTAAATAAATCTAATAATTATTGATAGTAATTTATATTATAGATTAATAACTTAATTAAATATTTATTTCAAATTAATATCATAATTTTTTTGTTGTATGAGAATTATTGTTTAAATTTATAGATTCAAATAATTAGAGTAATTCCAAAATGCCTTCAATTTAATTTTAAATATATTAAATCTGTCAATTAAAGATTAGAGTTGCCAAATTTTGACATCGCCATTTGGTATTTTTTTGGAAATTTTTTTGTTAGATTGCAAAGCTAGAAAACCATAATTTAATCTTTTAACCTAAAAAGGAATAAAAACTTGCACCAACAGCCCACCATAATTAACTGAATCATCCAAAATAATTCTGCCACCATGCGAAGTGATCGCATCAAATGCGATAGCCATGCCAAGACCTGCCCCTTGCGATTGTTTGCCTTTGTCTAAATTTCTAGCCTCATCAAGTCGATAAAATGGTTTAAACACATTATTTCGCTCTTTTTTTGGAATACCTGGCCCATCATCTTCAATCTCAATAATTAAATTCTGATGCGATAAATAACATTTTATATGCACATTTTTAGCATGTCGAAAACCATTATTAACCAAATTGATTATCGCCCGCTGAAATGCTAATTTTTTAAGTGGAATTTCAACATTATTATCAATTAATATTTCATAATTTAAGTTGAGCTTTATTTTATGATAATGATTAATAATTTTTTCTAAAATAAATTTATGAATTTTGACAAGATTTATCTTTTCCTTGTCATCACCTCGAGCAAAATCCAAATATTCATTTATTAATTTTTCCATATCAATAATATCATTTTTTAACTCCTCAATTTCGAAACTTGGATTCATCATTTCTAATTGCAATTTCATTCGAGTAAGTGGTGTGCGTAAATCGTGGGAAACCGCTGAAAGCATATCGGTTCGTTGCGAAATTTGACGCATAACTCGCTCCTTCATTTTCATAAAAGATATTGCCAAAGAACGCATTTCTTGCGAACCACTTGGACGAGGACTCGCAACATCTTGTCCGCGTCCAAATTTTTCGGCAACTTCGCTCAAATGACGCAAAAAACGAATTTGATTCTTAAAAAAAATTATGGAAATAATCGAAGTGCCAATTACAGTAAAAACCATCCAGAAGGTAAAGACACCGGCACTTGAACTAGTAATTTTTTTGGTTGGAACATCAAATGCCAAAACTCCAGTTTTGGTTTGCACCTTAACGGTAATAAAACCCTGCTTTTCACCATCTTCAAAAATTTGAAAAGGCTTTAAACCATGCAATTCCAGCTCAGACTTAAAGCGATTATAAGGGTCAAAAATTGGGTCGATATATTTAAAAAATCGATTTTTACGCCAATCGCTATCGGCAATTTTTTTAGTTTTTAACCAACGCCTATGCTCAAAAGCTATTTCCATTCCCGTGGTTTTAGATAAATCCTTTAGCATCTCTTTATAACCAGGTTTGTTAATGGAATTCTTCACAAAAACCATTTCTGCAATTACACTTCGCGCCATATGCTTGGAAATTACATCAAGATGCGAGTAATAAAAAACATAAATTGAAACAATCTGGACAATAACCGAGGAGCCAATAATTATTAAAATCGTTCTACCAAAAAGCGATCTTGGTAAAAATTTTTTCAACCTTTGCATTTGAGAAAATTTGGTTTATAATTTGATTTAATGAAATTGTAACTAAATTTTTTAAATATGAAACATAAAATTACCGCCAAAAATGTGAATTTGTTTTATAAAGAAAAACAAGCATTATTTGATGTGAACATTAATTTCAAAGAAAAGTCGGTTACTGCATTAATTGGACCTTCTGGCTGTGGAAAATCATCATTTCTGCGCTGTTTAAACCGAATCAATGACACTATTGACTATTGCAAAATCACTGGCGATATTTTTTTAGACGACACCAATATTTATCAAGACAATCTAGATTTAGTATTACTTAGAGCAAGGGTGGGAATGGTTTTTCAAAAGCCCAACCCATTTCCAAAATCAATTTATGAAAATGTTGCTTACGGTCCGAGAATTCACGGATTATTTCAAAAAAAATCCGAACTTGACCAAATCGTCGAAGAAAGCTTAACTAAAGCGGGCATCTGGAACGAGGTCAAGGATCGCCTTCATGACCAAGCATCTGGTCTATCTGGTGGACAACAACAAAGATTATGTATTGCTCGCACTATAGCCATTGAGCCTGAAGTAATTTTAATGGACGAACCCTGCTCTGCTCTTGACCCAATTGCGACAGCTAAAATCGAAGAATTGATTGATGAACTTAAAGCCAATTTCACCATAATTATCGTAACTCACTCTATGCAACAAGCGGCTCGAGTTTCTGATATGACGGCATTTTTTCATTTAGGAAAAATTATTGAATGCGACACCACCGATAAAATTTTCACCAACCCATCAAATCAGCAAACACAAGATTACATCACGGGGAGATTTGGCTAATGTTTGGATTTTCTTTAGCGGAACTTGCCATAGTTTTACTGGTAATATTGTTTTTTATCAAACCTAAGGATCTGCCTGAAATTGCTCGCTATATTGGTAAGGCAATTTATCATGGTAAAAGATTATATGCAGAATTAAAAAAATCGCTTAAGGATTTGGAAAAAGAATTTGAAATTGACAGCTTAAAAAACGAAATTAATAATGCCATAATCGAAGAAAAAATTAAACATGAGGAAGAAGAAGAAACAATTATAGTTGATATGTATGGCAACGAGCATCGAGTCGGCAATTTAAGCCATGTTAGACCCGATTTAGCAAAAGAAGAATTGCATGACGAAATTAGTAAAAACAACTCAATGAATTTAGAAAATTTACAAAAAAAATCCTAAAAAACCTTTTTTTAACTTTTTAAATCACTGTAGTTCTTTCAAAGTTTTAAGATTTAAATCTTTAACCGAATAAACCTTGTCAATATTTTTTAAAAAATCTCTGGTTTGATATATTTCATCTGAAACAAAAATATAAGTGCCATGCGTCACAATTGTTTTTGCTTTTTGCAAGTTCAAATCAAGTCCAATTGTTATTTCTATCGAAACATCTATTTTACTAGTTAAGGCGGTTTTTATAAATTGTTTATATCTTTCTCTTAAAGTCCTCTTAGCCCCTATTCCATATGTCTTTCCATCAATATCAAAAAAGAAATCATATTCGGTGCTTTTATCATTTTTATCATGTGTTTTTCTAATATTTTTAATGCCCATATTAGTTAAAACTGATTTTATTCTTTCTTCATAATTAGTTCCCGAATCAGATATAATTGATTGATTTACTGACTCACTAAACATTAACATAAATATTTGATTTGGTTCTAAGCCATTTTTTTTAAATTTTTTGGCTTTTTTAGATAAATCAGAGATATAATTCAGTGAATCTTTTGACATAAAATTGAATTCACTATTATCTATTTTTTCAAAAAATAATAAAGATAACAATGCACCGCTAACCCTCTTTTTATAAGGCTTTAGGAGGGAAATTTTTTCGTATTCCATTGACAAAGGATGTAGATTGGAAAGAATATTTAAATCTATTGTCTCAAAAATTTTTGCCTCGGCTAGAAGTAAATTTTTTATTTGATAAATCCTAACACTGAAATCAAATAACTCAACATCATCTTGGTTATCAATTTTAAAACTAATTTCTTTTATATGTTCAATTTTAACTTTAGAATTTGCAAATATTTCTTCAAACTTTTCAAGTAAAAATTTAATATTGGATTTTAATAAATTGATATTTTCTAGAATCAAATTTAATTGGTTATTACTTGGATTTAATTTATTAATATGCTTTTAAAAAAATAAAATTTTAAATTAATATCGGCTTTTTCTTTAGAGAGATCTAATTTTTCTATTTTCATATTGGTTATAATTAAATAAATCTAATTCAATTGATTTGTATTTTTTAAGAGGTTTTTCAAAAGACAATTTTATTTGATTTGATAGCACTTTTATTACAGGAACACAAACGCTATTTCCAAATTGTTTGTAAGCTTGATTATCACTAACCACAATTTTATAATCATCGGGAAACCCTTGCAATCTCGCCGCTTCTCTTGGGGTTAATTTTCGAGGATTTTGATCATTTTGTCTTATTAAAATCTCTGAACCATCTTTATAATATCTGGCTGAAATTGTGCTGGTATAAGGGGAATTTTCATCAAATATAGAATAGCCAAATCCATTACCTTTTTCAATATGTTCTTTCTTTCGACGAAGATGACCCGCCCACAATTTATCTGATATTGTGTATTTTTTCTCAACATCTTTTTGCAATATATCGCCAACTTTTGTTTTTTTGAATATGGGCTCTGGAAAAGAGAAATCCACATTATCTAAAAAACCTAATATATAAATTCTTTCTCTATTTTGAGGAACTCCAAAATCTTTGGCATTAAGAATTTGTGAATAAACATTATAACCCATCTCCTCGAGAATATTTTGAATAACTCTAAATGTCCTACCGTTATTATGACTTTTTAAACCTTTAACATTTTCTAAAAAAACAACTTTTGGTTTGTGGTGATTTATAATTCTTGCAATATAAAAAAATAATGTTCCTCTAGTATCTTCAAAGCCCATTTTAAGACCTGCATTTGAAAATGGTTGACAAGGAAAACCAGCAAGTAATACGTCAAAATTAGGTATATCTTTTTCATTGATTAGGGTAATGTCGCCAGCTGGTTTTTCACCAAAATTTGCTTCATAACTCATTTGAGCGAATTTATCTAACTCTGAAGAAAAGATGCATTTTCCACCCAAAGATTCAAAACCAAGCCTTATGCCTCCAATCCCCGCAAACAAATCAATAAAATTGAAATTTTGATTATTTTTCATAATTTGCGTTTCTTTTTACTTACAATAAAGTTTTTATGGATTGTTTATATTATTTTATTATAGGCAAATTATTTTGCACTTTTTAGTTTAATTCTAAACAAATATAATTTAATATTTTTAATCCATACCCCCCAAATCAAAAACTAAACCAACAGTGATAGCTCTTGAGACATCATTGATTGCTGGCTTATTTTTAAAATCACGATAGCGACGCTTTTCAAAATTATGACGAATTTCAAAAGACATTTTTTGATTTAAACGATAAATTAAACTAGTTCTCAACTCATAATCAACACTCATTTTGTCTAAAAATAAAAAACTTCTTTGATTTAGCGTAAGATTATCTGCCAATTTAAAATTTGCACGGCTTGAAATAATAAAATCAACCCTATATGGCATATCCTTAATCACATAATTTGATATGCTGGCATCAAGCTCCCATTTATCTTTAAAAAAAATATAACCGCCTCCGCCTGCGGTGCGATGATCATAGTAATAGCTGGATAATTCATCATATAGCAAGCGATGATATAATACTCCATAAAATTGTGATGAAAATAATCGAATTTTATTTGCAATAGAAAAATCGAAAGCTTGAGAAGTTTTTATGTTATATCGCTTTTTCTTGCCCGTGCCAACATCTTTTTGATCCATTTCATAATCTAAATTTAATTCGTGAATAAAACGATAACTTTGAAATAAATATCTAGTATCAAGAGTTTGGCTAGTAGATGATTTGTCAGATGCATAACCACCAGTAAGCGACAAATATTGCTTAGCCCTGCTTCCTTTGTAAAATTTTTTACTTCGTGGAGTAATAATAGCTTCTCTCTTGGAGCGAGATTCTATTGCTAAAGCCTGGTTATTGCACAAAAAAAACAAAAATAAAATGATATTTATTTTGGTGATTTTAAAAAAAAAATTTATTAAAAAATACATTAAAATTTGGAACTAGGTTTAAAAATGTGGTAGTTAATTTGGGGGGTTTAATTATTTAAATTAAGGGGGTTTTAGAGAATTAATTGGGTTTAATTTGTGGTGTAAATGTAATTAACGAGTAGCTGGGGCTACTGGCGCTGGCACTTGAGCTGGAGCAGCAACAGCTACTGGAGCTTCTGGAGCAACTTGTCCTTGAGCTGCAGGTTGGGCAGGAACTTGAGCAGGGTTAACATTATCAAGATTCTCAATTGCTGGAGGAGCATTTGGATCAACTGACTCTTCACCACTGATTTGAGCTTCCCCATTTTCATTTGATAAATCTGGTAATTCAACCTCTTGTTCATCTTGTGTTTGTAACCAACTCATACGAGATTTGATGCCGTCGGAATATTTGACACCTAAAAAGAAAGAGAAAATTAAAAGAGCAATTATTACAATTACTTCAACGGTTTTAATCATATGTTTATATTAAATTGAGTTAGTAAAATAAATAGTTAAATAAAAAAAACTTTAAATATTATTTATTAGCTATTATTTAATTTCAAGAGTTATTTTAAAAAAAATTATAAAATATTTAAAATTGGATGTTCAATATAGCGACGAAGAGCTTTTAAAAATTCAGCTCCAACCGCACCATCAACAACTCGATGATCTGACGATAAAGTTACATTCATAGTATGTCCGATTCGAATATGACCATGATCAACTACGGGCTTTTCAACCGCTCTAGCTACAGCCAAAATACAGCTTTGAGGCGGGTTAATGATAGCTGAAAAATTATCAATTCCAAACATTCCTAAATTTGAAATTGAGAAAGTTCCACCCTGAAATTCTTCGGGAGCTAACTTGCCATCGCGAGCTTTTTTAGCTAGCACTTTAGCTTCTTTAGAAATCTCTTGAATTGATTTTTGATCGGCATTTTTAATGATTGGAGTAATCAACCCGCCATCAATTGCCACCGCCATAGAAATATCGATGTTATTATAAACTAAAATACCATCATCACTCCATGAAGAATTTGCTTGTGGAACTTTTTTTAAAGCCATTGCCACCGCTTTAATTACCAAATCATTAATTGAAATTTTATAAAGTGGATTGCCATTTTCATCGTGAGGAGCTACTTCATTTATGGCATTTCTGAGTTCGTTTAATTTATCAACCCTCAATTCGCATGATAAATAAAAATGCGGAACATTTTGCTTTGATTCCAATAATCTTTTGGCAATAACTTTGCGAATATTATTATTTTTAATAACATAAAATTCTTGTGAATTACGGTGGATAACACCAGATTTTACAGAACCATTTTTAACAAAATTAAGAACATCGTCTTTAATTATTCGACCCCTCGGCCCAGTTCCAGAAACAGCATTAATACTAATTCCCTCCTCCTTGGCAATTCTCTTGGCCAATGGACTCGCCTTGATAAAATTATCGATTGAAACAACTTGATTATTAGAGTCTGCAACCTTAATTTCAGGGGATTTAACATCAACTTTTGAAGAATTATTTTGGCTTTCTTTTGGAGTTGGAGCCTCTTTGGCTACAGCTGAAGACTGATAATTTTCTAAAACTTTTTTATCTTCTCCCTCTTCAAGAATTAGAGCTATACAGCTATTGACGGCAACATTTTCGGTTCCTTCTTGAATAATAATTTTTCCTAAAATTCCCTGATCAACTGCCTCAACCTCCATAGTTGCTTTATCAGTTTCAATCTCAGCGATGACCTCACCTGCCTTGATTTTATCTCCCTCTTTTTTTACCCACTTAGCTAAATTACCCTCTTTCATAGTTGGTGAAAGTGCTGGCATTAAAATTTCAATTGGCATATTTGTTATGAATTATTTTAAAAAAATTTTTTAAAAATTATATTTTTTGGTGCTTAAAAAGTCTAGTAATTATTTTTGATTTATGAAGTTTTATTATAATCAAAAGCATCGCGCAAACCTTCACTAATAAATACCAAAATTGATAAAATTAAAGTCGTAATTACAAATCCAGAAATCCCTAACCAAAATGCCATTATATTATTTTTTCCTTGCGACAATAACTCACCAAGGGAGGGAGCCCCAACCTCCAATCCCATTCCCAAAAAATCTAATGCGGTTAAAGTAGTAATTGATGATGCAATTAAAAAAGGAAGATTTGCCAAAATAATTGGAGCGGTGTTTGGCAAAATTTGGCGTAAAATAATCCAAGAATTTGAAGCTCCTAATGCTCGACTTGCCTTTACATAATCAAAATTTCGAAGACGCAAAAATTCTGCACGAATAAATCCAACAACCCCAACCCAACTAAATAGCAACATTATCGCTAAAAGCGAAAAAAATCCAGGCTGGATTACCGATGAAAAAATTATCAGTAAAAACATCAATGGCAAGCTTGACCAAATTTCAATAAATCTTTGCATATACAAGTCTAACCTTCCAGCATAAAATCCCTGAATTGCTCCAAGATAAATTCCAATAAATAAAGAAAAAAAACTTAACACGATGCCAAAGGCTAAAGATATTCGTACCGCATAAATGATTCTAGTCAAGACATCTCGAGCTTGATCATCGGTTCCTAAAAGATTTTCAGAAGTGGGTTTTGAAGGTGCTGGCTTAGTTAATTTTAAATTTATAGTATCTGGGCTATATCGTATTGGAGCAAAAATTATGAAGCCATTTTGCTTTATTAGATTTTGTAGATGAGGGTCTAAATAATCAGTGGAAGATAATAATTTTCCACCAAAATTAGTTTCGGGATAATCTTTAAAAATTGGAAAATAAAAATCGTTATTAAACCTTACCAATATTGGCTTCTCATTGGCTATAAATTCTGCAAAAAAGGAAATAGTAATTAAGAAAATTAAAATATTTAGCGAGCAAACAGCCTTACGATTTTTTTTAAATCTTTGCCAAAAAATATTAGTTTTTTTCATTAATTTTTAAAATTAATTCATCAATTATTGGCAAAATTTTGTTTAAATGAATATAAAAATATTGCCAAATAAATTCATTATTTTCACGATATTCATATCTTTTTAAATCCAGCAAATTTGCTATTCTAATAAAATCTTTGCTACCATATTTTTTTGAAAAAATTTCTAAAAAAAACAAATTATTTGAAGCAAAAATTAAATTGGTAAAACCAGCTCCATGAGTAGCGATTATTAATTTTGCTTGATAAAATATTTCAATTTGTTTCTTAAGTGATAGACCCTCTAGCTCTATAACTTCAAAGCCTCTTTTTTGTAAATTTTTAATTACCGATTTTTCATTAATAGTTTGACGAAGTCGAGCTTTCTTTCTAGTAATATAAATCATTTTTTTTTCACAACTTTCCAACAAATTATTGGCGGTAAGAATTTGATATTTTTTTAACAAAATATCTCGTAAGAAATTTATGATTTCGGAAATTTTTTTGTGATGAATATGGTCATAAAAATTATTATGAAAATGTTTGAAGAAAATTAAATTTTCGCATTCGATAAATTCATTTTTATCAACATAAACAAATTTGATATTTGAAAAATTATTTTCAAGAACTTCATGAAGCTGTTTTTGTACCTCATTAAAATTAGCTCGAACCAAGATTTTTATAGGAATATCTTGAAAATCATAGTTTTTTAGTAAAAAAATTAATGGGTAAAAATAATCAAAAAAAATATGAAAATAATGTTTCGAACCCTTATGGACTCCAATTAGATTAATAGATATTCCGTCAAGTCTTTTTACGGAAGAACTCTGCCAAGAAAATTTAACCCAATTTTTATGAACATTTCCACTAAAATTATCAATCACTTGGTAAAAATTATCGATTTTACATAAGGAACAACCAGTATTTTCAGCCACCAAAATATTAGAAAATTTTTTGGCAAAAAAAACTGATCCATTTTCATTGGAAATATCCAAAATATTTTCTCCAACAACTTGATGGTAATTTATTGATTTATTGAAAATTTTGAATTTCATTGCCAATTCTGGATTTTTGGCAAGAAAATTTAATATGAGAGATTTGATTGTTCTAATTGATAATAATTTTAATATTTTTGCCATAATAAATTTTTATAATCAATTTATAGATATGAGTTTTAATTTTAAAATTATCAAATTGAAATTTATTTTTTGGTTGGTGCACCCGAGAGGATTTGAACCTCTAACCTTCTGATCCGTAGTCAGATACTCTATCCAGTTGAGCTACGGGTGCATAAAAAAACGTTTCGTCGCTTTTTTAATCAATGCCAAGAAGACATTGATTAAAAGACGACTTACGCCAGGGCAAAAGACCAGCTTTTGCCCGCTATTCATTTAAAACGCCTTCGCGTTTTATTTTACTTCGTAAAACCATTCATAGCCCAGTTGAGCTACGGGTGCATAAAAAAACGTTTCGTCGCTTTTTTAATCAATGCCAAGAAGACATTGATTAAAAGACGACTTACGCCAGGGCAAAAGACCAGCTTTTGCCCGCTATTCATTTAAAACGCCTTCGCGTTTTATTTTACTTCGTAAAAAAATTATTTTTAGATTGAGTATTTTTTAACAAAAATTTTCAACTAAAATTATATTATTTTATTTAATATTTAAAGCACAAATTTATATAAATAAAAATTATGCATCAACTGCTTTTTTCTTTTTTTCTAAATCTTTGACGGATTCTTTTGCGGCATCTCTTGCAGAATCCTTAGCAGATTTTTTATTATGCTTGGCGATACCTAATTTTGAACGAACCGCATCCTCAATTTCTTCAGAAATTTTTGGATTTTCTTTTAAGAATTTTTTGGTATTTTCCTTGCCTTGTCCAATTTTATTACCTTTAAAGGCATACCAAGATCCGGACTTTTCCATAATTTCATATTTGACCGCAATATCAATAATTTCACCAATTCTGCAAACACCTTCACCATAAATAATTTCAAACTCTGCGGTTTTAAAAGGAGGAGCGACTTTGTTTTTAACGACCTTTACCTTAGTTTCATTACCAAGAACCTCTTCTTGATCCTTAATAGCATTGCCACGACGAATATCAAGACGAACTGAGGCATAAAATTTTAGAGCATTTCCACCGGTTGTAGTTTCTGGATTACCAAACATAACACCAATTTTCATTCGAATTTGATTGATGAAAATTACAGTTGAATTACTTTTAGAAACCGTAGAAGTTAATTTTCGAAGTGCCTTGCTCATAAGTCTAGCTTGCAATCCCATTTGGTTATCAGCCATTCCACCTTCAAGCTCGACTTGAGGAACCAAAGCAGCAACCGAGTCAATAACAATTAAATCAACAGCTCCAGAGCGAACTAAAGTGTCGGTAATTTCGAGAGCTGCCTCACCATTATCTGGTTGTGAAATAATTAGATCATCAAGATTAATATTTAAATTTTTAGCATAGGCTGGGTCAAAAGCATGTTCAGCATCAACAAAAGCACAAGATAAGCCAGCTTTTTGCGCTTCAGCGATTGCATGTAGTGTTAAGGTAGTTTTTCCAGAGCTTTCTGGTCCGTAAATTTCAATAATTCTGCCACGAGGATAGCCACCAACACCAAGTGCTACATCAAGAGTTAAAGAGCCAGATGGAATAACTTCGATATCTAGTTGTGGGCGGTCGCCATATTTCATTACAGAACCTTTGCCAAATTGTTTGTCAATTTGTGAAAGAGCCGATTCTAGGGCTTTTTTGCGGTCAATATTAGACATTTAAAACTCCTTTATTTGTTATGTGGGATTGGTAAATATTAAGTAAAAAATTTTTACCTAACATATATTTTAATATTAAATAAATAAATTATAATTTACTAGATTATTTTAAAATTTTTAGCATAGTGTCGCCAAGAAGGGCTGGACTATCTGCCACAGCGATTCCAGCCGATTTCATAGCTTCAATCTTTCCTTCAGCGCCACCTTTTCCACCAGAAATAATAGCACCAGCGTGCCCCATTCTTCTTCCTGGAGGGGCAGTTCTGCCCGCAATAAAGCCAACAGTAGGTTTTTTGCGACCTTTTTTTGCTTCAGATTTTAAAAATTCTGCAGCCTCTTCTTCATCGGTGCCACCAATTTCGCCAATCATAATCATAGCTTCAGTTTCAGGATCTGCCAAAAACATTTCTAAGCAATCAATAAAGTTGGTGCCATTAACAGGGTCACCACCGATACCGATACATGTAGTTTGACCAAGTCCAGCCTTGGTTGTTTGATGAACGGCTTCGTATGTTAAAGTTCCAGATCTTGAAACAATTCCTACTTTTCCTTTTTTGTGAATATGTCCAGGCATAATCCCGATTTTACATTCCCCAGGGGTAATAACTCCAGGGCAATTTGGCCCAATTAGTCTTGAATTTGACCCTTTGAGAGCTTTTTTAACTTTAACCATATCAAGAACTGGAATGCCTTCAGTAATGCAAACAATAAGAGCAATTTCGGCATCAATTGCTTCAATTATAGCATCAGCAGCAAATGGCGGTGGAACATAAATGACCGAAGCATTGCAGTCTGTGGCTTTACGAGCATCAAATACCGTGTCAAAAACTGGCAAATCCAAATGCTTAGAACCACCTTTACCAGGAGTTACTCCACCGACCATTTTCGTGCTATAAGCAATTGCTTGTTCGGAATGGAAAGTGCCTTGAGAACCAGTGAATCCTTGGCAAATAACTTTAGTATTTTTATTTATTAAAACTGACATTTTTTAAATTTTTAATTAAATTAATTAGTAGAAGAATATTCTTTAACTGCCTTAACAATTTTTTCGGCAGCATCGGATAAATCATTGGCAGGAATAATTGCTAAACCTGATTTTGCAAGAATTTCCTTGCCTAAATCCACATTTGTTCCCTCAAGTCTGACCACCAAAGGTACACTCAAACTCACTTCCTTGGCCGCTTCAATGATGCCATTAGCGATAATATCACAACGCATAATTCCACCAAAAATATTGACTAAAATTCCTTTAACATTGGAGTCGGACAATATGATTTTAAATGCCGCAGTGACCTTTTCACGGGTGGCACCACCACCAACATCAAGAAAATTTGCAGGAGAAGATCCATAAAGTTTAATTATATCCATTGTGGCCATTGCAAGACCCGCACCGTTAACCATACAGCCGATTTGGCCGTCCATTTTAATATAATTTAAATCATATTTTGAAGCCTCAATTTCAAGGGGCTCCTCTTCATCAAGATCACGAAGGGATTTGATTTCATCGTGGCGATGAAGAGCATTATCATCAAAATTAATTTTAGCATCAAGAGCAATAATATCACCTTCAACAGTTTCAACTAATGGATTAATTTCAATTTGCGAAGCATCGGTTGCAACAAAAGCTTTATATAAATTAAAAACTAAATTATTAAATTTTTTAAGGGTATCACCTTTGAAGCCTAAAGCAAATCCTAGCTTTCGAGCATGGCAAGCTTGAATGCCAGTAGCTGGATCAATGGAAACATTAATAATTTTTTCGGGATGCTCTACTGCCACCTCCTCAATTTCAACACCACCCTCGGTTGATGCCATAAAAACTACAGTCTTAGTTTTACGATCAACTACAGCTGATAAATAATACTCTTTTTTGATATTTGAGCCAGCTTCAATGTAAAGTCTTTTTACTTCTTTACCTTCGGGACCAGTTTGATGAGTGACTAAAACTTTACCCAAAATCTGTGAGGCTTTTTCGCGGACTTCTTCAATTGATTTTACGACCTTAACACCGCCAGCCTTTCCTCTTCCGCCAGCATGAATTTGTGCCTTTACAACAAAGACTTTATGCCCTGCTGATTCTAGTTGTTTTGCACCCTCAACAGCTTCGGGAACACTAAAAGCTGGATGACCCTCTGGAACTGCTACATTAAATTGTTTAAGCAATGCTTTTGCTTGATATTCATGAATATTCATTTGATTTATAAAATTAGTTGTAAAATAATCTATCTAAAAATATTTTATCAATTATTTTTTAACTTAGCAATAATTTTAATGAAAAATATCTTAATTACCAAATCCAAAAATCGATCAAGGGATTTGGCAGAGTTTTTATCAAAAAATACCTATCAAATATTTTTCCAATCCCTATTTTCAATTCAAAAAAAAATTCCCCAAAATTTATATCTACATGAGTATAATTTTACAAAGCCCATTAAAGTTATTCTATCTAGCGCAAATAGTATTTATGTTTTAAAGAAACTCCAAATTCACAAAAAATCACAAATATTTGTTGTAGGCAAACCTACGGCTAACAAACTATATAAACTTGGCTATAAAAATGTATTTTATCCAAATATTATGTCTGGAAAAAATTTATTTGAATTAATAAAAAACCAATTAAATCCCTGCGAAATATATTATTTTCGCGGCGAAAAAATTAGTTTTGATTTTACAAAGAATTTAAAAAATGAGGGCTTCGATATAAAGAGTTTTATAGTTTATAAAACTAAAGAAATTAAATTTTTTTCTAAAAGTTTTTTAGATAATCTAAGAATTTATGATATTAATGAGGTTTTAATTTTTTCAATAAATTCCTTAGAAATTTTCGAAAAATTAATTAAAAAAAATAATCTACTTGAATATTTTAATTCAAAGAACATAATATGTCTTAGTTCAAAAATAGCAGATAATGCACAAAAAATTGGATTTAAAAATACTTCAATTTTTGCTGATAACAAAATTTTAAAAAATTTTTATGAGTCAAAATAATTTAGAATCTAACAATACCTCAAGCCAAGATATTAGAAGTTCTGAAGCAATTCCAAGTAAAAACAAAAAAAACTATTTTTACTTAAAATTTTTTATTACCCTATTAATAATTTTGATTTTATTATTTTTTAACAAAAACCTTAAAACTATCCCAATAAATTCATCCAAGAACAATTCATCAAAATTCATTGACCAGGTTAAGGATGGTGAAATTCTCGATCTTGACGATGAATATAAAAATCAACATGAAACCACAATTAACGACCTAAATATCGCCGAAATCAAAGAAAAAGGCGCAGAATTTGTTTATCAACTACTAATTAAAAACCAGGTTCAAATCGAAGATATTAACAATCAAATTCGTCAAATTAAATCAGATTTTCTCAAATTAAAAAACCAAGAGAAATTTAACAAAATTGTATTGAATTACATTAATCTTCGCGAAAAATTATTTTTAGGCGAAGATTGTAAATCAGATATTGAAAGCTTTGATCTACTTACTATAAATGACGATTTTTTAGTTAATAAGTTCTCCACGATAAAGCAAAATTATCACAATTATATTACTCGAGAAACTTTGCTTAAAAATTTTGACGAGATATCAAAAATTCTAATTGTAAACGAAAATTATAACCCCGATACAGCCGATCTTTTAGAAAAATTACGTTATAATTTTAGAAAATTAATAATTATCCGCAAAACCAATGTCAAGGACTCTTCGCAATTACAATCGTCAATTATTATAGTTGAAAATTTGTTAAAATCTGGAAAAAATTCTGAGGCATTAGCAAAATTATTATCGCTCGACAAAATTTATTTTCCGATTATTCAGCGTTTTTTAGAAGAATTAAATTCAGTTATTGAAATTCAAAATGCTGATCAAGATATAATAAAATATTTAAAAAGTTTAAACTAATATATGCTTACAATAATTTGGTATATTATCCTAATTTTTTTAGTCACAAGCTCTGTAGTTTGGATAATTGAAAATAATGGCACTATTGAAGTTAACTGGCTTGATTACAATGTTCAAACCGATATTTTAACTGCAATTCTCATCTTGGGATTTTTTTTAATTTTAATTATAACCTTATCCTATTTTTTGACTAGAATTTTAGCGATAAAATTCCCGGAATTACTTAAATTCTTCTTTCGCAAATCCTACACTAGAAAGCTAGAAAAGATTATTTCAAATCATCATCAAGGTTTTGAAACTCTTAGTAAAATTTTAATAGCTCTCGAAATTCAAGATTACGAATATTCAAAAAAATTATTTAAAACCTATCAAAAACAAATTAAATACAAAACCATTCGAAATTTCCTTGAGGCAAAATTTGCTTTTTATGATAAAGACTTTGAAAAATCTGAAAAAATATACAATGAATTTGCTAATTTTTATCAAGGAAAAATTTTACATCTCAATGCTAAATTTAAAAATTTTATTACCAATAATGAATTAAAAAAAGCCATAGAAACTGGTAATGAAATTTTAATTAACACTCACAATAATATTGCAGTGGCTTCAGACTTAATCAAAATCCACAAAAAAAACGGGGATTGGCAGGCAACTAAATTTTTGATTGATAAATTTGGTATTGAAAATTTTAGCGATGAATTACAAAAAAGAGATCAGGTTATTCTTAACACCTCTCTAGCTTTTGACTCATATCGCAATAAAAAATTTTTTAACTCTCTAAAATTTGCCAAAAACGCCCTACTCCTTCAAGATCATTTTCTTCCTGCCCAAGAAATTCTCATAAAATCATGGGCGAAATTGGGTATGAAATTTAGAGCTGTAAAATTAATCAAAGCCATCTGGAAAGAAAATCCACACCAGATTTTACTTGACATTTATGACTCACTTAACAAAAAATCTAAACCTAAAAAACGCATAAGCCTTATCAAAAAACTAGTCACCAGCAATCCACAATTTAAATTTGCTAATTTAGCAATCGCCAAAGTGGCTTTTAGAGTTGGTTCTTATGACATATCTAGAGACTTTTTAAATCAAGCAATTATTCAAGAAAAAAATAAGTCATCATATAGATTACTTGCCTGTATCGAAAAAATTACTGGAAATAAAGAAGAATATGAAAAACTAATAAACATTTGTAAAGCCCTTCCAAATGATCAAAAATACATTTGCAATAACTGCGGACAACATTCAACTAGATGGAGTTCGGTTTGCGAAAATTGCTCGAAAGTCGATACTCTCGAATGGAAAACCAATATTTAATTTTATGCAAAATCTTGAAAATATAATCAATAATGCTTTTGAAAATCGCCAAAATATCAATAGTCAAACTCAAGGAGAAGTTAGGATTGCGGTAGAAAATTCGTTACAAAATTTAGACAACGGAAATATCAGAATTTGCAATAAAATTGATGGAAATTGGCATGTCAATCAATGGCTTAAAAAAGCAATATTATTATCTTTTCGTCTAAATGATAATTATCTAAGTTTTCATCAATCTTCTCAGGGCGATAATCAAAAATTTTATGACAAAATCCCATTAAAATTTTCCAACTGGAAACAAAACGATTTTCAAAATGCAGGCTTTAGAGCCTTGCCTGGAGCCGTTGTCCGTCATAGTGCTTTTATAGCTAAAAACGTAATTTTAATGCCATCTTTTGTTAATGTTGGTGCCTATGTTGACGAAGGAACCATGGTCGATACTTGGGCAACAATTGGCTCATGTGCTCAAATTGGTAAAAATTGTCATATTTCGGGCGGAGCCGGAATTGGCGGTGTATTAGAACCATTACAGGCTAATCCAGTAATTATTGAAGATAATTGCTTTATTGGAGCAAGAAGCGAAATAGCAGAAGGAGTTATTGTTGGTGAAGGTTCGGTTATTTCTATGGGAGTTTATATCGGCTCATCAACCAAAATCATCGACCGCTCAACTGGAGAAGTCAGTTATGGCAAGATTCCGCCTTATAGCGTGGTTGTTCCAGGAAGTGTTAAATCTGACAAAAACTCTAGCGAAAATATTTCGCTTTATTGTGCAATTATCGTCAAAAAAGTTGATGAAAAAACTCGTTCCAAAACCTCAATTAATGAATTACTTCGTGATTAATGAATATCATAAATTTTCTCATCATTATAATTTTTTCATTAATTTGTTTAGCAATTTTATTCTTCATTAAAACTAGAACCAATCGAATAATCGCCCTAATTTCTTCACATTTAGCCATTATTTTAATTTTTGATATTTATCTGAGTAGTTTTAATAATTTTAAAGAAATTGTTTTGGTTATCACTATTTATTCAATGACGGTTTTATTTTTAATTAGCGATAACAAATCTTTTTATACTGATTTAAAGGAAAATCTTGAAAAAACCAATTTTTTCAAATTAAAATTTCCACTTGTTCTACTTATTTTTGGCACAATTTTAGCGGTAATTCTTATTGCCCTAAAAATTCCCGAGGTGAATAAAATAATTTCGCAGAAAAAAATTAATCGTGATAATGAAATGGTGATAAATCCTTTAATATTGCCATCTCACCCCGTTCATATTGCTGTAAAAAAATTTTATCTTGGTAAAAAATTTGATGATAACTATTCCGATTCAATTTCAGTGGCACTTGAAAAAAACGAAAAAAAGCGTGCAAAATTAAAAGATAAATTACAAGATAATATTTTTCTCAAATCCAGTTCAAATATAATCTTAATAATTGTTGCCTCAATTACAGCATTACTTATATTATCTTCCAACAAAAGCAAAGAGGAAGTTTTATGAAAATTTTCCCAATATTTCGCCCATTTATTTTTTTATTAAATCCAGAACTAGCTCATAATCTTGCCATAAAATATCTGAAATTTTTTCCAAATTTTGTTTCACTTTTTTCTTACCCCAAAAACTATAAAAATTTACAACAAAATTTATTTGGACTAAATTTTTCTAACCCAGTTGGAATGTCGGCTGGTTTTGATAAAAATGCCGAAATCATAAAATCATTATTTCATTTTGGCTTTGGATTTGTTGAGGCGGGAACTGTTACGCCATTACCTCAAAAGGGCAATCCAAAACCCCGAATTTTTCGCTTGAAATTTGACCAAGCAATTATTAACAGACTCGGATTTAATAATTTAGGAATGGATTATTTTTATAAAAATATTTTAAATTTTAAAAAAAACCCAAAACAAATTTTAGGAATTAATATTGGCAAAAACAAAGATAGTATTGATTTTTGTGCCGATTATTTAACGCTTTTAGAAAAATTTTATCTTTGCGCTGATTATATAGCTATAAACATCTCTTCACCAAATACCAAAAATTTGCGCGATATTCAAAATGCCGAAAATTTAAATTTACTATTAGAAAAAATCAGTAATTTAAAAATTAATCTTAAAAATCAACGACAGAAAAATACGCCGATTTTTCTAAAAATCGCTCCGGATCTTGATTTAGACCAACTAAAATCAATTGCTGAACTTAGTTTACAATATAAAATAGATGCAGTAATTATTTCTAACACCACAATTGCTAGAAATTTTAATTTAATTAGCATCTGCCAAAAAGAAGCTGGAGGGTTAAGTGGCAAACCTTTATTTGAAAAATCAACAGAAATTTTAAAGCAATTTTATCAACTTACTGAAGGAAAAATTCCGCTGATTGCCACGGGAGGAATTAGCTCCAAAGAAGATGCCTTGCTCAAAATTAAAAGCGGTGCATCATTAATTCAAATCTATTCCGCCTTTATTTATCAGGGCTTTGGACTGGTTGAAGAGATAAAAAAATATTTATCAAGCGAACTTGATAAAAATAATTTACAAAATATTTCGCAATTAGTTGGTATTAATCATAAATTCTAAAAAATAATTAACCTTTACATTAGAAGATGAATTGATATAATGCCAGCTGGTTTCCATTTTAACTTCAAAATTGAAAATATTTATTTAGTAATTATCAATTTTAGAGTTAAAATGTTAAATAATTTAATTAATCTTAACAATAATTTATGCCTAATTTAGACAAATTTCGTGACCTCGGTTTATCCGATACAATGCTTGAATCCCTTAGAAAAAAAGGGTTTGAAGAGCCTACCAACATTCAAGCAAAAACTATCCCTTTTATCTTACAAAATAATAAAGATTTAATTGGCAAAGCCCAAACTGGAACTGGTAAAACCGCAGCTTTCGGTATTCCAATTATTGAAAATATCGTTCCTGAATCAAAAAATGTTCAAGCTTTAATACTGGTTCCAACTCGTGAATTAGCTATTCAAGTAACTGAAGAATTAAGTTCATTTTCGGAAAATCACAAAATTTCTATCGTTGCAGTTTATGGTGGACAACCAATCGAACGCCAAATTGCCAGATTACAACGCGGAATCGACATTGTAGTTGGCACTCCAGGAAGAATTATTGATCACCTTGAAAGAAAAACTTTAAACATTTCTAAAGTAAAATATGTGGTTTTAGATGAAGCCGATGAAATGCTTAATATGGGCTTTGTTGAAGATATTGAAAAAATTCTTGAATCTTCGCCAAAAAATCGTCGAACCGTATTATTTTCGGCAACAATGCCTTCACATATCGAAAAACTTGCCAAAAATTACATGCAAGATTATGAAATTATTTCAGTAATGAGTGAACAAATTAGTCGCGATAATATTGAACAAATTTATTTTGAAGTTTCGCAAGCCGATAAATTTGAAGCACTTTTTCGAATCATTGATGTTGAAGACAGTTTTTATGGCATGGTTTTTTGCAGAACCAAAGTTGATGCTGATGAAATCGCTCACAAACTTGCTCATCGTGGATGCAGAGCCGAGGCTATTCACGGCGATTTATCTCAAGGACAACGCGAAAAAGTTTTACAAAAATTCCGCTCTAAACAAATTACTACTCTAGTGGCAACCGATGTGGCGGCTCGTGGTATCGATGTTGATAACTTAACTCATGTTATCAATTATTCTCTACCGCAAGACCCAGAAAGCTATGTTCATCGTATTGGTAGAACTGGAAGAGCTGGTAAATCTGGAACCGCCATCACTTTAATCACGCCGTCAGAATATCGCAAATTAACTTCAATTCAAAGAATTGCTAACACTAAAATCACTAAGCAAAAAGTTCCAAATATTGCTGATGTTATTGATAGCAAAAAACAACGCATCAAATCAGCAATTTCTGAAATTGTTAGCAGCGGGACTCCTTCTGAACTCGATATAATCGCCGAAGAAATTCTTAAAGACAATCCAAATCCTAAAACTACTTTATCGGCTCTTTTAAAATTAGCCTTTAAAGATGAATTAAGTGAAAAAAGCTATAATGAAATTCATGATGTTGGTTCATATAAAAAGAATAAGGATTTTTATTATGATGATCATGGCATCACTGGATATCGTCCAATTGGTAATCAAGAAAAACGCGGTTATGTTGACCGTAAAGGAACCGCAAGATTATTCATTGCCAAAGGTAGAAATGACCAAATGGATCCAAAAAAATTGGTTGATTTTATCGAAAAAAGCACTGGTGTGAGTCAGCGTCATATTGATGATGTAAAGGTTTTGGATAATTTCTCATTTTTTGCAGTGCCTTTTGAAGATGCCGAAAAAGTTTTACATATTTTTCAGCAAAAATCTGGCGGAAAAAAATCTTTAGTTTCAAGGGCAAAAAAGAAATAATTTAATAAAGTTTTAGTTATAATTTTATTACCATATAACTTATGAAAAAAACAATTTTATTATGTATAATTGACGGCTTTGGCATTGGAGATGAATCTAATAAATTCAATGCCATAGCCCAAGCCAAAATGCCAAATTATCAAAAAATTTTGTCAAAATATCCGCATTCGAAACTTAAAACTTCTGGTTTAGATGTTGGCTTGCCCGAAGGTCAAATTGGCAATTCTGAAGTTGGTCATATGACAATTGGAGCTGGTCGAGTAATTTATCAGGATTTACCAAAAATTAACAAGGCAATTGAGGATAAATCTCTTGAACTAAATTCTGAATTACAAAAATTAATCACCGATTCCAAAATTAATAACAAGCCATGCCATATCATGGGTTTATTCTCCGATGGTGGAGTTCACTCGCATTATTTTCATATTATTTATCTAGCCAATTTATTGGCAAAAAATGATGTTTCGGTCTATCTTCATGCCTTTCTCGATGGCAGAGATGTTGCCCAAAAAAGTGCTTTAGATTATTTTGAATATGCCAAAAATAATCTTCATAAAAATGTAAAAATTTCGACAATTTCTGGGCGATATTATGCGATGGATCGCGATAAAAAATGGGACCGAATAGAATTAGCAACTAATGCCATAATTTTTGGCAAAGGCGAACATTTTACAAATCCAGTTGAAGCTGTTAAAGCCAGCTATCAGAAAAATATCTTCGATGAATTTGTGAAGCCTGTAATCATCAATGATTATCAAGGAATTAAATCGGGTGATAATTTAATTTTTGCTAATTTTCGTGCCGACAGGGCTCGCCAAATCTCTCAAAAGTTATTTGAATCTTGTAAATTTTCTAATGCCATCGCCTTAACCGAATATTCCAAAGAATTAAATAAATTTTACAAAATATTATCTCCTCACAAAGATGTCATAAATTCACTTCCTGAAGTTCTTGCTAAAAATAATTTAAAACAACTTCGTATCGCCGAAACTGAAAAATATGCCCACGTGACTTTCTTTTTTTCTTGTGGTCGTGAAAACGAATTTGAAGGAGAAAAACGAATTTTGGTTCAATCGCCTTTGGTTGCCACTTACGATGTAAAACCAGAAATGTCGTGTTCTGAAGTTGGTAATAAATTAATTGATGCAATTAATAGCCAAGAATTTGATTTTATTGTCGTAAATTATGCCAACCCTGATATGGTGGGTCATTCAGGTATGCTTGAACCTTCAATAAAAGCTTGTGAAGCAATTGACATTCAACTTGGTTTATTAGAACAAGCTATCATTAAAAATAATGGCACAATGATTATTTCGGCAGATCACGGCAATATAGAATGTATGCTTGATGAGGAAAACAATCCTCACACCTCTCACACCACCAACCCCGTGCCTTTTATTTTAATTTGCAACGATTTTGCCAATTATAAATTAAGTGATGGCGCCTTGAATGATATTGCTCCTTCGATTTTAAATTTAATGCAAATTAGGGTGCCAAGCGAAATGGATGGTAAAAATTTAATTCACCAAAAATAATATGCTTAAAGTTTTTTCCAGATTTTGTAAAAAAACAAATCCTCAAAAATTCGATGATATAAAACCAAAAGAAAGCACCTTAAAAACATTTTTATGGGCATTATTTTTTGCAATTTTAATTCGCTCTTTAGCCTATGAACCCTTTCACATTCCATCATCATCAATGTATCCAAATTTGTTAATTGGCGATTATATTTTTGTAAATAAATATAGCTATGGTTATAGTAGATATTCTTTTCCATTTGGATTAAAAATTTTTGAAGGCAGAATTTTTAAATCCACCCCAAAGCGAGGTGAAGTTGTAGTTTTTCGCCTACCTTCAGATCCTTCAATTAACTATGTTAAGCGCCTTATTGGCTTGCCTGGAGATAAAATTCAAATGATTGATGGTATTCTTTATATAAATGGAGAAGAGGTTATAAAAAAATATGTCGGTTCAGTAATCGAAAATGAAAATGGTAAACAAGTAACATATCAAAAATATCTTGAAATTTTACCAAATAAAAAAGAGATTATCACTTATGACCGAGAAATGACACCCCAAGACAACACTGGAATTTATGAAGTTCCTGCGGGTTATTATTTCTTTATGGGTGACAACCGTGATGATTCGCAAGATAGCCGTTTTTTGAGCTTTGTTGGCTTTGTTTCGGAAGAGAATTTAGTTGGCAAAGTAACCAATATTTTCTTTTCTAATCCAAGCTCAATTTTTAATATCATAGAGTGGTTTAAAACTATCCGCACTGAAAGAATTGGTATGAAAATTAACAAATAAATATGGATAAATTTAACGATTTTTACCAAAAAATTAATTATAAATTTAAAAACCCAAATTTATTAATGCAAGCCCTTACTCACCCAAGCATCAAATCTAAGGCAAATAATCTACAAAATTACGAAAGATTAGAATTTTTAGGCGACAAGGTTTTATCTTTAGT
Organism: uncultured Rickettsia sp.; assembly: GCA_964505265.1. GTDB lineage: Bacteria > Pseudomonadota > Alphaproteobacteria > Rickettsiales > UBA1997 > CAILUF01. The sequence goes on along the minus strand of CAZDGN010000008.1, from coordinate 24,466 downwards.
TATAGCAGAATTTCTGATGGAAAAATATCCAGAATATAATGAAGGAAGCCTATCAAAAACCCAAGCAAAATTAATTTCAGGTCCAACCTTAACTTTAATTGCCAATAAAATTGACTTAGCATCAATGTTAATATTAAGCAATGGCGAATTAAAAATTGGAGGTAGTTTCAATAAAAACAATCTCGAAAATGCTCTCGAAGCCTTAATTGGAGCAATTTATCAAGATAGCGACTTCATCAATGCTAAAAAATTTATATTAAATTTTTGGCAAGATTTTTTAAAGTCTGACAATCTAGATTTCAACATTGATTATATCTCGAATTTACAAGAAATAATTCAAGGTAAATTCAAAAAATTACCGATTTATCTTTTTGAAAAAATTGGTGGAAGTGAACATAAACCAATCTTTCAATGCACCGCTCAAATCCAAGAATTAAATTTAGAATTTAAAGAAAAAGGCAATTCCAAAAAAATTGCCCAAAAAAATGTTGCCAAAAAAGCAGTAGAATATATTAAAGAAAATAAGTTATAAAAAATATTTATTGTTTTATAAATTCTCAAAATTAAAATATATTTAATAGTTTACCTTTACACCAAATTTAAAACTTATGCAAAATTTACAAAACCACTCTTCTTATAACAACCTTAACTTCTCTTTAAAGCTCCAAAATGCTGGATTAGCCGACAATATTGCAAATGAAATTGCCAAATGCATAGATGATTTAAATTCTAATAATTTTAATGAATTTGTAACCAAAAATAGATTTGAAAAATTCAGTAATCACATTATCAATGAAATAAAAAACTCAATGTCAAAAAATGAGTTCCAAGCTTTTAAAAATTGCACAGATCTTCATATTGAAATTATTCGTAATGATTTAAAAGAATTCAAAGATGAAATCCGCTCTGAAATTAATTTAATTAGAACCGATTTAAGGGAATTCAAAATTGAGATCCGCATTAATATGGAAAATTTCAAAATCGATATCCGCAAAGATATGGAGCAATTCAAGGAAGAGATTCGCGCTGAAATTAATTTAATTCGAATCGAAATGAAAGAATTCAAAGAAGAGATTCGCAAAGATATGGAGCAATTCAAGGAAGAGATTCG
>CAZDGN010000008.1:0-23255 GCA_964505265.1 uncultured Rickettsia sp. | reverse complement strand
GAAGAGATTCGCAAAGATATGGAGCAATTCAAGGAAGAGATTCGGGCTGAAATTAATTTAATTCGAATCGAAATGAAAGAATTCAAAGAAGAGATTCGAGCTGAAATTAATTTAATTAGAACCGATTTAAGAGAATTCAAAATTGAAATCCGCAAAGATATGGAGCAATTCAAGGAAGAGATTTACAATGTAATTGAAAAACTCAAAATAGAATTTTCTCAAAATTTGAAAAATCTTGAACTTAATTTAACCGTAAAATTAGGAATGATTATGGCTACTGGAATTGGCATTATAGGTCTAATGACAAAATTATAATATTTTTTTAAACCACTAGTCTATTAAATTATTATAGAATGTTATAAACTACTTTGCCCGCAACAATTGTCGTTACCGCTCTGCCCTTTACTTTGAAGCCATCAAATGGTGAATTTTTAGATTTACTTAAAAATTTTTGTGAATCAATTTGCCACTCATAATTTAAATCAATTAAAACTAAATCAGCTTGAACATTTTTGGCAATGACTCCCAAATTTTTATTGATAATTCTAGCAGGATTGCAAGTCATTTTTGCAAGCAAATCTCTAAGCGACAAAATATTTTGATGATATAAATTTAGCGATAATGGCAACATAGTTTCCACCCCAACAATCCCGAAACTCGCTTCTTCCAAGGGTTTTTCTTTGCTAGCAACATCGTGCGGAGCATGATCAGTAGCTATGGCATCAATAACACCATCTTTTAAACCTTGAATTAGAGCTAATCTATCGGCTTCACTTCGAAGTGGCGGATTCATCTTTGCCAATGTTCCAGATTTTAAAACCTGTTCGTCAGTTAAAGTAAAGTGATGAGGTGAAACCTCAACAGTTACATTTAAACCTTTATCTTTAGCTCTTTTTACTGAATCAAGAGCTTGCCTAGTTGAGCAATGCAATAAATGATACCGCCCCCCTACAGCTTCAAGAATAGCGATATCCCGCTCTACAATCACCGATTCAGAAATATTTGGAATTCCTCGCACCCCTAAAGTATGGGCGACCATGCCTTCATTGATACAACCCTTATTAGTTAGGTTTAAATCTTCAGCATGTTGAGCTATGACTAAATTCAAATTCTTGCTATATTCAAAAGCTCTACGCATTAAATTCGCATTCATCACTGGCAAGCCATCATCAGTAAAGCCAACAGCTCCAGCCTCAGCTAAAGAATTCATATCCGCCAAATCTTCACCTTTCATTGCCTTAGAAATACAGCCATAAGCAAAAATATTGCAATAAGCTTGCTCCTTGGCTTTTAATCGAAGATAGTCAAAAGTTAAAACCGAATCAAGTGTTGGGGAGGTATTGGGTTGACAAACGACTGAAGTAATACCACCCGCCACCGCCGAAGCACTTCCGCTTGTTAAATCCTCCTTATGAGTCTGCCCTGGGTCACGAAAATGAACTTGCATATCAATTAAGCCTGGTGATAAAACCATTCTCTGGCAATCAATAATTTCATCGGCAATAATCTCATTATTTTGATTTAAAGAAGCCCCAAAATCAGCAATTTTATCGCCAATTATGAGCAAAGAACCAATTTCATCAAATCCAGAAAGGGGATCGATGATACGTGCATTTTTTAGCAAAGTTTTTTTGTTGGCTGGAACTTTTTGATTATAGGGTAAATCAAATTTGGCAATTGAATTTGTCATAAATTACTAATTAATTTTTCGGTAATTGTGGATAATTTTTTATTAAATGATCCATAACTTTACCAGATATAATGTGATTTTTGCAATATTTAATTGCCTCTTTAATATCGGAAATTTCATTAATTAATTGCAAAGCAAAAGCCGAATTCAATGCCACAATCTCGAGATAAGGCAAATCTTGTGCATTGGCAAATAAATCGAGTATTTTTTGTGCATTAAAAGCACTATCACCACCAATCAAATCCTCTAGCGAAACTCTGGTGATGCCATATTCATCTGGATTAATTATAATCAATGGTTGAATTTGACCTTGGATTATTTTTAATAAATAGCTTTTGTCTGTGGTAGTAATTTCATCCATCCCGTCAAAGCCATGCACTAAATAAATATTTGCCGAGGGATTAATTTTGGCAATTACTTGGCTATATTTTTCCATCATCGAATATTTGGCCAAGCCAATAATTTGCCAACTCGGATTGGCTGGATTTAAAAGTGGACCCAAATAATTAAAAATCGTTGGCTGATTAATTTCTTGACGAATTTTGGATAATTTTTTTAAGGCAGGATAAAAAAATGGGGCAAATAAAAAACTTAGATTTTTTTGATTTAAATCTCCTAAAATTTTTTGTTCATCATCAAAAAAATCAATATTGAGACGAGAAAAAATGTCCGCGGAGCCCGATTTTGAAGAAACCGCCTTATTGCCATGTTTTAAAATTTTTACCCCAATTGAAGATAAAGTAAATGCAACTGAGGTTGAGATATTTAGTGTGTTTAATTTATCGCCACCCGTTCCACATACATCAAGAGTTGGGTAAGAACAATTAATTTTTAAACTACGTTTTTTTAGAGCTTTAACAGCTCCAATCATTGAATTTAATGGTATGTTGTGATGATTTAAATCCAATAAAAAATTTTTTATTGAATTATCGTCAATTTTATCGTCAAAAATTTGGTCAAAAAATATTTCAAATTGATCAGCACTGAAATTTTGAACTAACAAATTATGTTAAATTAAATTAATAAAATTTTTAAAAATTTCTTCCCCGAAATCAGTAGCGATAGACTCTGGATGAAATTGAACTCCGTAAATTTTTTTACTTTCATCAGCAATTCCCATAATAATTTTATCTTCGGTTTGTGCTGTTATTTTTAGATTTTTTGGGCAAGAACTTTCTTCGATTATAAGTGAATGATACCTAGTAGCATTAAAGGGCGAAGGTATATTTTTAAATAAATTTTCTTGATTGTGATAAATTTTACTAATTTTTCCATGCATAGGATAAGTACGCACAATGTTACCACCAAATGCTTGACCAATAGCTTGATGACCCAAACAAACCCCAAAAATTGGAATTTTTCCTTGAAAATTTTTGATTACATCTAGGCAAATACCCGCCTCATTTGGTGTACATGGACCAGGTGACAAAACAATTGCTCTAACTTTACTTTGTTTGATTTCATCGATGGTTATTTTGTCATTGCGTTTGACAATAACTTCGTAAATTGTCTTAGATTTTTCAGGATTATTGCTTTGAGCATTAATTAAATAATGATATAAATTATAGGTAAAGCTGTCGTAATTATCTATTAATAAAATCATAAATTTTGTAAAGATTTGCTATAATGCAAACTTATTTTAATCAACTTTATTTTTCAAAACAATAATAATTTTAAAAACTAAGTTAATGGTAATTTAAACCTCGAAATTGAAATGGATTTTTTCAGGCTTAGAAAATCAATAGAAAACTTTTTTGATAAACCTCAACTAAAAAAAACCTTAAGGCAACATTTTAAAAAAAATAGAGCTAAAAGCATCTGGCTTTTTAACTACTCAATTATGGATTCTATTATGAATAAAATATTCATATTCTAATGCTAATTTTATCTCGATTAATTGACATATTTAAAATAACTTTTCTAATTTTTTATCACCATCAAAATATTTAATCCCATTTGAAAGCTTAAAATATCTTAATTCAAAATCCCCTTATATATTTTCACTCTTTTTCTCCAATGGCAATTTAATCAATATTACAATTTAGCTTTTGCAAAAAACTCAAAGAAAATTCTTAATTCTTTGGATTAATTTAGAAAGATTAATTTGCTAAATTCACCAAAACTCCGTCGAGTCGGTTTTTATTCATAATCAATTTTTTACGATAATTTTCGATAAATTTAGTTAAATCTTTAAAATTACTAGCATCATTACCAACCTGAATTAAACCAAACATTCCCATAACCCCATGATATTTGCACTCATAAAAATATAATCCTTTTTTGGTAAATTTAACGGTAAATTTTTCATCAACCTTGCCTTGCCATTTTTCTGCACCTTTTGGCACTAAAAGCGCTTGCGAATTATGCCCTTTATCAGTAGGGATAAATTCAACCTCATCACCCAATTCTATTTTAAGAAAATTCGGGTCAAAAAGCATATTTTCATATTTCTTTTTGTTTAAAATTTGCACCGAAAAAGTTTTGGCATTAACCAAATCTATATTTAGTAAGAAAATGGTGATGAAGGTGAATAATAATTTCATAAATATAATTTAATGATTAAACCCCACTATTTAAGCGAGGTTTAACTTAATTTTTAAAATCTAGCTCCATAACTTTAGTCCAAGCTTTGATAAAATCTTTAACAAAAATTTCTTCATTGCCGTCTAAAGCATAATATTCGCTAACCGCTCTTAGTTCAGAGCTTGAGCCAAAAACCAAATCAACAGGTGATCCACGCCATTTTAACTCTTTGGTTTTAAAATCAAAGCCTTCATAAAAGCCTTCTTCTTTGGCTTTTTGCCACTTAATGTTGTTATCAAGTAAATTCACAAAAAATTCATTTGTTAATTTGCCACGATTTTTGGTAAAGACTCCAATATTTGAATTATCAGCATTTACACCAATTGCTCTTAAACCGCCAACCAAAACCGTCATTTCTGGAACCGATAAATCTAAGATTTTGGCTTTTTCAATTAAAGCATTAATTGGCTTGGTTTGATTATCCTTGGCAAAATAATTTCTAAAGCCATCAGCTTTTGGCTCAAGCAAAGCAAAGGATTTAACATCGGTTTGCTCTTGAAGTGCATCAACTCGACCAATTTTTACTGGAACTTTAACATTATATCCAGCCAGTCTTGCCGATTTTTCAATTGCACTTGAACCAGCAATAACAATGACATCAGCCAATGAAACTTTTTTATTATCCGCAAGTTTTTTATTGAAAGAATTTTGAATCTCTTGCAATTTTATCAAGGTTTGCTGAAGCTCTTTTGGATTATTTACTTCCCAATTTTTTTGAGGTTCAAGATTTATTCTTGCACCATTTGCGCCACCTCTTTTATCGGTGTTGCGATAAGAACTGGCAGATGCCCAAGCGGTTTTAATTAACTCCGCTGGCGCAATTTTGGTGCGCAAAATTAAAGCTTTTAAATCCTCGACCTCTTTGGCATCAATCATTTTATAATTAGCTTTTGGAAGCGGATCTTGCCAAATAAATCGTTGTTTCGGAGCGTCTTTGCCAATATAAGATGAAGCTGGACCCATATCGCGGTGCGTAAGCTTGAACCAAGCATTGGCAAAGGCTTTCTCAAATTCTTTTGGATTTTCTTGAAAGCGTTTAGCAATTTTGCTATATTCTGGGTCAAATCGAAGCGATAAGTCTGTCGTTAACATAATTGGTGCATGTCTTAAATTTGGGTCATGGGCGTCTGGAACTAGATTTTTAGACGATTCATCAGTTGGAATCCACTGAATAGCTCCACCTTTGCTTTTGGTTTTTTTCCACTCAAAGGCAAAGAGATTATCCAAATATTGAGTCGTAAATTCAGTTGGACTTGCGGTCCAAGCTCCTTCTAAGCCAGAAGTTACTGTGTCGATGCCATTACCTTTTCCACATTTATTTTTCCAACCTAAACCCTGCTCTTCAAGACCAGCACCAGCAGGCTCTTTATCTAAACATTTTTCTGCTTTGTGAGCGCCATGCACTTTGCCAAAAGTGTGACCACCAGCAATCAAGGCTACCGTCTCTTCATCATTCATCGCCATTCTGCCAAAAGTTTCACGAATATCTTTTGCTGCCAAAAGCGGATCTGGATTGCCATTTGGTCCTTCAGGATTTACATAAATTAATCCCATTTGCGTTGCACCAAATGGTTTTTTTAAATCACCCTTTTTATCATGTCTTTTGCTAGCTAAGAATTTTTTTTCCGCTCCCCAATTGACATTTTCTGGCTCCCAATCATCAACCCTGCCCCCAGCAAAACCAGCGGTTTTAAAGCCCATCTGCTCCAATGAAACATTGCCAGTTAAAATAATTAAATCTGACCAAGAAATTTTATTGCCATATTTCTTTTTGATTGGCCATAATAATCTGCGAGCCTTATCCAAGTTAGCATTATCTGGCCAGCTATTTAAAGGCTCAAAGCGCATTTGCGCACCATCGCCACCGCCTCTGCCATCAAAGGTGCGATAAGTGCCAGCGCTATGCCAAGCCATACGAATAAAAAATGGACCATAATTGCCATAATCCGCAGGCCACCAATCTTGCGAAGTGGTAAGTAATTTGGCGATGTCTTTTTTAACTTCATCTAAATTTAATTTTGCAAATTCTTTGGCATAATTAAAATTTTTATCATAAGGGCTTGAAGCCTTGGCATTGGTTCGAAGCGATGATAAATCAACTTTATTTGGCCACCAAAATTCATTGGTAGTTGGATTATTTACTGACATTTTATGGTGATGATGATGCCCTTTGGAGCAACTAGCCAGCACCAAAGACGAGACAATAATAAATTGAGATAATTTCATATTTTTTATATTTGAGTTAAATTTGTTGCGATTAATTTAATCTGAATCGTTATAAATAAAAATATAAAAATCTTATATGATTAATAAGTTTTGCTTATATGTAAAATTTGAGAATTTTTAGAAATTTTCAAATCTGATTTGCAAGTTCTTGCACTAGAATTTCAGGTTTTTTTATCTTACCCTCCCTGATTAATTGGTAAATTCTCGATTTGGAAATAAAGACATTATTTCTTTTAAGAACTGGATTTAAACCAAGTATTTCTAAATAGAATTCGCTAATAGATTTTTGAAAAAAAATATTTGCAATTAAAAAATAGTGTGTATGATGTGTATAAAGCAACCGTAATTAAAAATATTTAAATAACATGACTAATTTAAAAAAACTTCAAAGCTCAAAAGAGCTAATGAAGTTGTTAAATTTTCACGGTTGGAAAGTGGTTGCAGTTAAAGGTTCGCATTATCAGTTTAAGCACCACGAAATTAAAGGCAGGGTGACTTTACCTCATCCAAAAAATTTGCCGATTGGCACTTTAAAGAGTGTTTTAAAACAAGCAAAAATTAAAATTAAAAATGAGTAAAAATATAAAAAAATACATCGCGGTAGTTGAAAAAGAAAATGCCAAAGAATTTGGCGTATTTTTTCCGGATTTTATGGGTTGTGTAAGTGTTGGAAAAAATTTAGAAGAAGCCGAAGAAATGGCGCATGAAGCCTTGCAATTCCATGTTGACGGCATATTAAAAGATGGCGAAAATTTACCGAAGGCAAAAACTCTCGATGAGATCAAAAAGAAATATAAAAAAGCTAAAATCTTTTTGGTGATTTCAGTTAAAATCAGAACCAAAGCGACAAGAATTAATATTACAATTGATGAAAAATTACTTAGAAAATTGGATAAATTTTTGCTCAATCGCAATGAAACCAGAAGTTCATTTTTTGCTAAATCGATTGAAAATAATCTTTTTTAAAGGGTCTAAACAATTTTAATTTAAATAACTAATTCAAGGTAATTTTTAAGTGCCACAAAAAGTGTGAAACACCTTTTGATTATTAGTTGGAGGCAGATGATATTTATGATATTTTTCATCGATTTTATAGGGATTTTTTAAGGCGGATAACAAATCTTTTAACGGCTTAAAATCTAAATTATTTCCAGCATCAATTACCTCTTTTACTATATGATTTCTAGCAATAAAATAAGGATTATTTCCTTGCATATTTTTCGTGATTTTTGCCAAAATATTAGGATTTAATTCGCCATTTTCTTGATGTAAAAAATCTTGCCATTTTGCAAACCAAATTTGATAATTTTCGCTTGGCGATAAATTTGGTTTTTGACGAAGTAAATCATCGCTTAATTGAAAAAAGCTTTGGTGATAATCGAGCTTTTCCTTTTGCAAAATTTGTAAAAAATTCTCAATTAAATCTTGCGAAATTTTATTAAGTCCAAATTTTTTTGCCATAATTTGTAAATAATTTTGCTGATATTTTTCATCAAAATTATCAAGAATTTGCAATAATTGATTGGAATTTTCATAAACTAAACTCAAGCAATTCGCTAAAATCCACAAATTCCATTTAGCAATTTTCGGCTGATTTTCAAAGCAATAACGACATGTTTTATCAATGAAGCTAAAAACTTTTTTTGAATTATATTCATCCAAAAAAGCGCATGGTCCAAAATCCAAAACCTGCCCGCATATCGCCATATTATCTGTATTCATCACCCCATGAATAAAGCCCACAGATTGTAATTTAGCAATTAAAATCGCTTGAGAGTCAACAATATTTTGAAATAAATCGGCCACTGATTTTGTTGCCGAATTTTCTGACAAAAAATGTCGATTAATTATATATTTACAAAGCTTGGAAATGGCTTCTTTATTGCCTTTATATGCAAAATATTCAAAAGTTCCAACGCGAATATGGCTCTTCATAATACGGGCTATAACTGCACCAATATTGACCTCTTGCCGATACACTTTTTCATCGGTAATTAATAATGAAAGAATTCTAGAAGACGGAATTTGCAAATAATGCAAAGCTTCGCCGATGATTAATTCACGAATTCCTGCCTCTAAAGTCATTAACCCATCGCCTGCCCTTGAAAATTTAGTGCGCCCACTACCTTTGAGCCCAATATCAAACAATTCAGAATTTTTACCAATAATTTCGCCAAGCAAAATTGCCCTACCATCGCCTAATGATGGAACAAAATTACCAAATTGATGACCCGCATAAGCAAGGGCAATTGGGGTTGAAGTGGAAAGTATTTTTTGCCCAGAAAAAATTTCTTGAATTTGTAATTTCGATAATTTTCCAAAATTAAATTCATTTTCTTTGACTAAATTTTGGTTATAGTGCACCAACTTGACTCTAGAAAATAATTGAGGATTAATTATTTGAAAAAATTCTAGTGAAAAATTTTGATAGAAATTATTTTGTAAAAAATTCATTTTATATTAAAAGTTAATATCTTTACTTTATTCAATTTTAGATATTTTAGTTATATATTTTTCAAATTAAACATTTATATTATGACAATACAATCAGTTATTGAAGCGGCCAATAAAATCGGAGAACGCGGTGGTGGAATCACTCGAACTGGTCACCCCAATCGTAATCCGGAGACATTATTAAGCGAGACTCTAATTAATATTTTATTAAAAGAAAATAAAAAAACCAACATATTCGATAGATTAAATAAAGAATATCCCGATATTGATTTTAAAAAATTTATCCTTGAAGATTTGACTCCAGAAACCCAAGAATTACTTGCGAAAGATAGAAAAAAACTTAAATCAGAATTAGAAAATTCCAAAGAAATAACAGATAAAAATGGAGAGATTGCAAATAAGAATTTAATTAGATTTTTAAATGAATATTATAAGTGCGAAAAACCAGAAAGAATAAAAATTGTAAGTGAAATAGAGAAATCTTTAATTAAAAAGTTAGCAACAATTCCTGAGGGACATGAAACATATGGGGTTAAAGTTGATAGCATTAGAAGGATTGATGATACAAAAACTATTGGGCGATGATTAAATATAAAAAAAATTTTAAAATAACCTAAATTACTTTAAAAAAATATTTGCAGTTTTGCTGATTTTAGTTTAGGTTTTTTTAAAAAAGTTATATCCCCCCAGACCTAACCAAGGGGATATAAAGATAATATTTATTCTTGAGCCTGTTTGCGATATTTACTTGCAACTAGACCAGTTCCAGCAGGAATTAAGCGACCCACAATAATATTTTCTTTTAAGCCTCTTAAATTATCAATTCGCCCCTGAACCGCAGATTCAGTTAAAACTCTTGTGGTTTCTTGGAACGAAGCTGCAGAAATAAATGATTTAGTTTGCAATGAAGCTTTGGTGATTCCAAGTAATACGGGAGAACACTCAGCCGGCTTTAATTTGCTTTCAATCATTTTTTTATTTACCGCCTCAAATACATCGCGATCGACATATTCACCCGCAAGTAAAGTGGTGTCGCCAGAATTAGTTACCTCAACACGCTTTAACATCATTGAAATGATAACCTCGATATGTTTATCGTCGATTTTTACACCTTGCATACGATAAACTTTTTGCACTTCATTTACCATATAATTAGTGAAGGCTTGCATTCCTTGAATTTTAAGAATATCGTGAGGAACTAAATTGCCATCAACCAAAACATCGCCTTTTTTAACGCTATCACCTTCGCCAACAAATAAGTGTTTGATTTTCGAAATACTATATTCGATTGGCTCTTTAGAGGCATCATCTGGACGAACGATAATTCTGCGTTTAGTTTTATAATCCTTACCAAATTCAATTTTACCATCGACTTCGCTCATTACCGCAGCATTCTTAGGCTTGCGAGCTTCAAACAACTCGGCAACTCTTGGAAGACCTCCAGTAATATCGCGAGTCTTAGAAGATTCTTTTGGAATACGAGCAATAACATCGCCCGCCTTAACATCTTCACCATTTGAAGAACCGATAATTGTTCCAATTGACATTGAATATTCTTTTTGGGCCTCACTACCAACCATAATAGATAATCTTGGTTTTAAATCTTGTTTAGAATATTGTTTCCAATCCATAACAATTTTCGTCGACACCCCAGTTGATTCTTCAATTTTTTCACGCAATGAAACATTTTCGGCTAAATCATTATATTTAATAACTCCATCACACTCAGCAATAACAGGAATGTTATAAGGATCCCATTCGGCAATATGCTCGCCTTTTTTAATTGATGAATTATGTTTGCGAGTAATTACCGCACCATAAGGTAATTTATATCGATGTAATTCGTTACCTTCATTATCAACTAAAGTAATTTCTGAATTTCTGGTGATAACAATAATTTTTCCTTCACGATTTAAAATGGTAGATTTTTCATTAAATTTAACCTTACCATCAACAACAGCAGAAATCGAAGATTGTTCAGCACCCCTTTGTGCAGCACCACCAATGTGGAAAGTTCTCATTGTAAGCTGCGTTCCCGGTTCACCGATTGATTGAGCAGCAACAACACCAACCGCTTCGCCAATGCTTACAATATTTCCAGTAGCTAGATCACGACCATAGCATTTTACACAAACACCTTCTTTGCTTTCGCAAGTTAAAACTGAACGAACTCTTAATGATTTCAAACCTGCCTTGTCAATTTCATCGGCAATGGTTTCATCAATCATTTCTCCAGCATTAACAATTATTTTTCCAGATGAATTCTTTACATCTTCAAGAGGAACTCTACCTAAGCAATTTTCGGCAAGAGAAACAATAATTCTTCCATCATCAATTACAGGCTCAATTAATAAACCATCGTGAGTTCCGCAATCATCTTCAACCACAATACAATCTTGGGAAACATCAACTAAACGACGAGTTAAATATCCTGAGTTTGCTGTTTTAAGAGCGGTATCAGCCAAACCTTTTCTAGCACCGTGAGCGGAAATGAAATATTCCATTACACTTAATCCTTCCTTAAAGTTTGATGTAATTGGAGTTTCAATAATTTCACCTGATGGCTTTGCCATCAAACCCCTCATACCAGCTACCTGCTTAATTTGGTTTTCAGAACCTCTAGCTCCAGAATCAGCCATCATAAATATTGAGTTAGCACTAACAGGTTGTTCAAAAGCGGAAATTTTTAACATCATCTCCTTTGATATTCTGCTTGTGCAACTAGTCCATTCATCAACGACTTTGTTGTATCTCTCGCCCGGGGTTATTAAACCATCACGATATTGCTTTTCAAGTTTTTTAACTTTATCAAGCGATTCGGTAATAAAATTTTGTTTATCTTTAGGAATAATCATATCGTCCTTGCCAATTGATATTCCAGCTTTGCAGGCATTTTTAAAGCCCAAAGACATAATTCTATCACAAAACATCACTGTTTCTTTTTGTCCACAATTACGATATACTGTGTCAATTAAGTTTGTGACAGCTTTTTTATTCATAACTTTATTTACCACCGAAAAATTTCCTTTCATAGCATTGGGAAGAGCATTGTAAAGCGTGACTCTTCCAGCAGTGGTTTCGATACGAACTTTTTCTCTTTCGCCATCGGCATTTGGAATGGTGTAGCGATATAAAATCTTATCATGAATATTAATTACAGAACTATTTAAGGCATGTTCAAGCTCATATTCATCAGCAATTGGAATGGCTTTAGAATTGGCGAAGTCCTTAGCTTCCATAGTGATGTAATAGAGTCCAAGAATAATATCTTGTGATGGAACAATAATTGGCTTACCATTGGCAGGGCTTAAAATATTGTTGGTAGACATCATCAATGCTCTAGCTTCGACTTGAGCTTCAATTGACAAAGGAACATGCACCGCCATTTGGTCTCCGTCAAAGTCAGCATTGAATGCCGAACAAACTAATGGGTGCAACTGTATAGCCTTTCCTTCGGTTAAAATTGGCTCAAAAGCCTGAATACCTAAGCGGTGAAGAGTTGGTGCACGGTTTAATAAAACTGGGTGCTCTTTAATTACCTCATCTAAAATATCCCAAACCTCTGGACGCTCAGACTCAACCATTTTCTTGGAGACCTTAATTGAAGGAGATTTTCCATATAACTCCAGCTTAGCATAAATAAATGGCTTGAACAGTTCAAGCGCCATTTTCTTTGGAAGACCACATTGATGGAGCTTTAATTCTGGACCAACAACAATAACACTTCTTCCTGAATAATCTACTCTTTTACCAAGTAGGTTTTGTCGGAAACGACCTTGCTTACCTTTAAGCATATCGCTCAAGGATTTAAACGGTTTTTTATTTGAATTTTTAACCACAGCTCCAGAACGACCATTATCAAGTAATGCATCAACCGATTCTTGGAGCATTCTCTTTTCGTTTTTAATAATGATGTCGGGTGCGCCAAGCTCTAACAATCTTTTTAAACGATTGTTGCGGTTGATAACTCTACGATATAATTCATTTAAGTCCGAAGTGGCAAATCTTCCACCATCAAGCATTACCAAAGGACGAATATCTGGTGGAATAACTGGTAAAACCTGCATAATCATATATTCAGGTTTGTTATCGGTTGATTCCAAAAATTGCTCAACTAGCTTTAATCTTTTGATAGTTTTTTCTTTTTTCATTTCTGAGCTAATTGTTTGTAGCTCTTCACGCAAATCAATTTGAATTTTTTTAAGGTCGAGTTTTCTTAAAACTTTTTGAACAGCTTCAGCCCCCATTTCTGCAACAAAGCTTCCATAGCCATGTTCTTGTTGAAGTTTTTCATATTCATCTTCGCTGATAATTTCGCCTTCTTTAAGTGGAGTCATTAAGCTGTCAACAATAATAAATGATTCAAAATAAATTACCTTTTCGACCGATTTTAATGTTGCCCCTAAAATGGTACTAATTCTCGATGGCAATGATTTTAAAAACCAAATATGTGCAATTGGAGTTGCCAATTCAATATGACCCATTCTTTCACGACGAACTTTAGACGAGGTTACTTCAACACCGCATTTTTCACAAACAATTCCTTTATATTTGATTCTCTTATATTTTCCACAAAGACACTCATAATCCTTAATTGGACCAAAAATTCTTGCACAAAATAGACCGTCACGTTCTGGCTTGAAGGTTCTATAGTTAATTGTTTCAGGCTTAGATACTTCGCCAAAAGACCAAGATCTAATCTTATCTGGATCGGCAATAGTTATTTTTATTGCATTAAAATCCAGTAGATCAACTGCATTATTGTTTGATATACTTAATAAACCGTGAGAAGATGTACCTGCTAGTGTCATTTTTATTTTTAATAAGTTTTAAAAAATTAATAAAAGAATAATTTGTGAATATCACAAATTATTCTTCAATAAGTTCAATATTTAGTCCAAGAGAGCGAACCTCTTTAATCATAACATTAAATGATTCTGGTATGCTACAATTGAAATTTTGATTGCCTTGAATGATTGATTCGTATATTTTAATTCTACCAACCACATCATCTGATTTAACAGTGAGCATTTCTTGGAGGGTATATGCTGCTCCATATGCCTGCAACGCCCAACATTCCATTTCGCCAAATCTTTGTCCACCAAAGTGAGATTTTCCACCCAATGGCTGTTGAGTTATCAGGCTGTATGGACCAATTGATCTTGCATGTATTTTATCGTCAACCAAATGGTGTAGCTTGAGCATATAAATGTAACCAACCGTTACCTTACGATCAAATTTATCACCTGTTTTACCATCAAAAAGCTGTATCTGTCCAGAATTATCAACATCTGCAATATCTAATAAATTGGAAATATATTTTTCTTTAGCTCCTTCAAAAATTCCAGTAGCAAAAGGAATGCCGTTTTTTAGATTATTAGCAAGCTTGATTAATTCATTTTCCGATAGAGAATTAATATGCTTTAATTCTTCTTCATTGGTGTAAATTTTATTTAAAAATTGACGAATATTTTTAACATATTCCGCCTTTTGTATCGAAGCTTCATCAAGAAGTTTTGCGATTTTTTTACCCAATTCTTTTGAAGCCAAGCCCAAGTGGGTTTCTAATATTTGACCCACATTCATACGAGAGGGAACACCTAGCGGGTTTAATACTATATCTACCGGCTCTCCATCTTCAGAAAAAGGCATATCCTCAATTGGAGCGATTTTTGAAACAACACCTTTATTACCGTGTCTTCCAGCCATTTTATCACCAGGTTGAAGACGATATTTTGTGGCAATGTATACCTTAACAATTTTTAAAATACCCTGCCCCAATTCTTCTCCAGCTTTGATTCTTGCTACTTTTTCAGCAAACTCAGCTTCAATTTCTGCAATCAATGTAGAATTAGATTTTACAATTTTTTCTGCCTTATCCATTGCTTTAGAATCATCTATAACAATTTTTGATAATTGGACTTTTGACAATGTTGTTAAAAATTCATTATCTAATTTTGTTCCTGATTTAACTTTATCTAAAGAATTAGAAATTTTTTGATTTTCAAAAATTTTAATTAGTGATTCCTTGCAAGAATTATCTAGGAATTGCACTCTAAGATTTTTTGCCTTAGATAATTCTTCGATCTGTTGCATTTCAATATAGATTGAACGCTCATCTTTTTCTATACCTTTTCGTAAAAAAACTCGAACATCAACAACGGTTCCGCTAACTCCAGTTGGAACATACAAGGAAGAGTCCTTAACATCTGCCGCCTTCTCTCCAAAAATTACTTTAAGCAATTTTTCTTCTGGAGTCATTGGTGACTCACTTTTAGGAGTTGTTTTTCCAACTAAAATATCACCCGCGATAACTTCAGCTCCAATATGGATTATACCCTCTTCATCAAGTTTGGTTAAAACTTCTTCACTTACATTAGGTATATCTCTAGTTATTTCTTCAGGCCCTAAGCGAGTATCTCTGGCTACTACTTCAAGCTCTTCAATGTGAATTGAAGTAAATGTGTCATCGGCAATTAATTTTTCTGAAATTATAATTGAGTCTTCAAAATTATAACCATTCCATGGCATAAAAGCAACCCTTACATTTTTTCCAAGAGCAATTTCACCATTTGAAATACTATGCCCGTCGCTGATAATTTGACCAGCATGAACATATTCACCTACTTCTACTGTTGGTCTTTGATTTATACATGTATCTTGGTTAGTCCTAACATATTTATTTAATTTACAAATATCAATTTTACTAATAGCATCTTCATCTTGATATTCAATAATGATCTTAGAAGAATCTACAAATTTTATCACTCCACTGTGCTTAGCTTTAATTGTAGCACCAGAATCGGATGCAATAACTGACTCCATACCAGTTCCAACCAATGGGGCATCAGGACGCAACAAGGGAACGGCTTGACGTTGCATGTTTGAACCCATCAATGCACGGTTTGCATCATCATTTTCTAAGAATGGAATTAAAGTTGTTGCTACTGAAACTATTTGTTTTGTGGATACATCAATATAGTCAATTTTATCTGGCGAGATCATGATGAATTCCCCATTTCTTCTACAGGTAACCAAGTCATCTTTAATCACTCCATTTTCAGCAATTGAAATATTTGATGGGGCAATTGAAAAATTTATCTCGTTAATTGCAGATAAATACTGAACTTCATTAGTAATCTTTCCATTAACAACTTTTCGATATGGAGTTTCAATAAATCCAAAATCATTAACTCGTGCATAAGTGGCTAAGCTATTAATAAGACCGATATTTTGTCCCTCAGGTGTTTCAATTGGGCAGATTCTTCCGTAATGGGTCGGATGAACATCTCGGACTTCAAATCCCGCTCTTTCACGAGTTAATCCACCCGGTCCTAGAGCAGATAATCTTCTTTTGTGCGTTATATCAGCCAATGGATTGGTTTGATCCATGAATTGCGAAAGTTGAGATGTAGCGAAAAAGTCTTTAACCGCCGTTATAAGAGGTTTGGAGTTAATAACAGCTTGAGGCATTAAAGTATCAGATTCCACTGAGTTGATTTTTTCAAGAATTGATTTTTCCACTCTAGTCATACCAATTCTCATTTGATTTTCAACCAATTCACCAACTGCACGGACTCTTCTATTGGCAAGGTTATCTATATCGTCGGTTTTGAGATCATTATGCTTGATTTTGCTTAAAATTTTAATTGTATGTTCAACATCATTTGCCGTTAGGTACAGGGACTGGTTGCTCACATCTAAACCTAGACGATGATTCATTTTCATTCTTCCAACATCAGATAAGTTATATCGGGTGTCATTGAAAAATAAATTATCAAAAAATGATTTTGCAATTTCGTTAGATGAAGGAACCTCTCCCAATCTAACTGCTTTGTAAATATCAAATAGAGCATCTTTTTGGGTGACATTTTTATCAACAATTAGAGTGTTGTAAATATATGGACCAATATCAGATTTGCTCGGATTTATAATTTTTACATTTTTGAAGTTTAATTTTTGCAAAATTTCAAGACTCTCAGCAGTTACAATTGATCCAGCTTCAAGAAGAAGCTCTCCAGTTTCCGATTCGACTAAATCTTGTGCATATACAAAACCAAGTAAGGCTTCATCGGTTAATTTATAGCTTTCAAATTTATCTGCGGTTAATTTTTCAATTAACTTTCTGTTGATTTTAGTTCCCTCTTTAACTGCAATCTCTCCAGTATCGGGACTTATTAAGTCATAAGGAATTTTTTTGGAATTAAATAATGATTGGTCAAAATTTATTGCCCAACCATTTTTAGTTATGAAGGCATTATGCGATCCATAAAAATTAGTAATAATATTTTCAGACGTTAGACCAATTGCTCTAAGCAAAGTAGTTGCTGGTATTTTTCTTTTTTTATCAATTCTAAAATGTAAAATATCTTTTCCATCAAATTCAAAATCAAGCCAGGAACCAATATGTGGAATGATTTTAGCTGTATATGATTTGGCACCTGAAACCTTAGCATTTTCACTATCAAAAAATACACCGGGAGCTCTGCGCATCTGAGAAACAATAACTCTCTCCGCACCGTTGAAAATAAAGCTTCCACTTTCAGTCATTAAAGGAATTTCACAAAAATATACTTCTTGTTCCTTGATAGACTTTATCTCCTTTATATCGCTACCATCTTCTTGATGCCACAAAACTAATCTTAAATTAGCGCTAAGTGCTGATGAAAAAGTTTTGCCAGCCGATAAGCATTCTGAGGATTCAAATCTTGGTTGTTTTAAATTGTAGCTAATAAATTCTACAGTTACCTTTCCAGCAGAGTCCGATACAGGAAAAAAGGAATTAAATACTGATTGAATACCAATATTTTTTCTTTCTTCAGGTTTAACATTTAGTTGCAAAAACTTATCATATGAGTCTTGTTGAAGAGATATTAAATGAGGTATTGATTGCTTATCTTGATTGTTGCTAAATGATTTTCTAAGTGTTACTTGTTCTTTATTTCTTGATTGAAGCATATGGGTAGTTATCAGATTTTTAATTAAATTTTTAGTTTACAATTTAATAACCTAAATGAAAAAGCTAAGCCAATCATAATTGAATGGCTTAGCATAAATAAATATTAGTAGAAGCTATTTTAATTCTACTTTGGCACCAGCTGCTTCTAATTTCTTCTTCATTTCTTCGGCTTCAGCTTTAGCTACATCTGATTTAAGAGTTTTTGGAGCACCTTCGACTAAATCTTTAGCTTCTTTTAAGCCAAGACCAGTGATAACACGAACCTCTTTAATAACATTGATTTTATTATCTCCTGAAGCAGTTAAAACAACTTCAAACTTATCCTTAACTTCAGCAACAGCTGCAGCTACACCAGCTGGGGCGGCGACTGCGAAAGAAGCGGCTGAAACTCCCCATTTATCCTCAAGTTTTTTACTAAGATCAGCTAATTCCAATACGGTAAGAGTTGATAATGTTTCTGCGATTTGATCAAGATTTACTGACATAATTTTATTTTTAAAGTTAATATTATTAATAATTTTTATTGAGTTTTTAAAGTTGCCAATCCGTCTTTTGGAGCATTTAAAACTCTAACAAATTTTGACTGGGCGCCTTTTAAAATTCCGACAAAAGATGCACGAACCTCATCAAGTGATCCTAATTTGGCCATTTCTTTTATTTTGGCATCACTCATTAATTCTTTATTGAAAAAACCAGTGATAATTTTAAGGGCTTGAACTGTTTTAGCAGTATCCGAAATAACTTTAGCTACGGCAACCGGATCTTGAGAATATACAACTGCCGTAGGACCAACTAAAAATTCTGTTAGCGGCTCTAATTCGGTTCCTTTAAGCGCAACCTTAACTAAAGTATTCTTTGATATTTTTAAATTACATCCTTTCGTTTTTAAAGAAACACGAAGATCGTATAATTGCTTGTCTGTCATTCCGCGGTAATGGATAATTGCAACAAATGCACTTCCAACTACCGAACTTTTTAACGACGAAACTAAATTTGCTTTTTCATTCTTATTCATTGCTAACCATATTCAATTAAACCGATTCAACCGGAACCTCGATTGAGGGTCCCATTGTTGAATTAATGTAAAATGCTTTGATGTATTTACCTTTTGAAGCTTCTGGCTTTGCATCTTTAATTGCCTTAACTACAACTTGCAAATTTTCAATAAGCTGAGAGGTTTCAAAACTTACCTTACCTATTAAACAGTGAACAGTTCCACCTTTATCATTTTTAAAATCTGCTTTACCTTTAATTGCTTCGGATACGGCTTTTTTAATATCGTTAGAGACGGTTCCGTTTTTAGGACTTGGCATCAATCCGCGAGGTCCTAGTTTTTTTGCAATTTTGCTAATTTTAGGCATAACATCTGGGGTTGCTATACAGCAATCGAAATCCAAAAATCCTCCCTCAATTTTAGCAACTAAATCTTCAAGTCCTGCCATTAATGCACCAGATTCTATAGCAGTTTTTTGAAGATCATCATTGCCGGTAAAGACAACAACTTTAATTTTTTTTCCAGATCCGTTTGGAAGTAATATAGAGCCTTTGACAGCTTGATCAGATTGCTTTGGATCAATTCCCAAATTAACTGCGATATCAATTGATTCAACAAATTTTCTTTTTTTTGCAATTGCAATTTCTTTAATTTTGTTGAGTGCTTCTTCAAGATTTTGTGCTTTTAATTTTTCTTGAATTTGTTTTGATTTTTTGTTTTTTACTTTATTTGCCATTTTATAAATTATTCAATTACTTCAAGACCCATTGACATTGCTGAACCAGCTACCATTGAGGCACAAGACTCCAGCGATGTGGCATTCATATCAGCCATTTTCTTTTTGGCAACATTTAAAATTTGTTGCTTGGTAATTTTTCCAACCATATCCTTTCCTGGATTTGACGAACCTTTAGCTAACTTAATTTCTTTTTGAATTAAATAAGATACTGGAGGATTTTTGGTAGTAAATGTAAAACTTTTATCTTTATATGCAACAATTGTTACAGGGATTGGAGTTCCTTGCTCAAATTCTAGCTTTAAAGCATTGAACTGTTTGCAAAACTCCATAATATTTAAACCTTTTTGACCCAATGCTGGACCAATTGGAGGTGCGGGATTGGCTTTCCCAAGTGGCACTTGTAATTTTATAAGGCCAAGGATTTCTTTATTTTTTGACATAATTTTATTTGAATTTGGTGGTTAACATAAGGTTTATTTTAACAATGTTATTGGTATAACATCAATAAAATAACACCTCTACGACTTTTAGCGAAAATAAATTTCTACCACTTTTTTTAATTTTAAGTCCGATTATTTTAAGAGTTTAAATTTGTATTGCAAGTTTTTTTTTATTTTTTTTAAAACTATAAATTTCAATATACATTTTAGTTTATTATAACTTTTTTGCTTTATATTTTTTATATAAACTGTAATTTTTGAACAAATGGAACATCCCATTTTTTGATAGATATTCTTCAATTTTATATACCTGTGAATTTGTTAACTGTTCTAAAAATATTATAAATTCACCGATACATCCCATAGAAAGTGACTCAATGCATTGTCCCCAGTATATATAAGCATTTTCAGACAAATTTTCTGTTTTTATTGCGGCATCATTTAGATTACTATTTATTATTTTGTTAGATCTTTTGACTCCTCAAATATGAAATTTTTCATCAACATTTTGAACGGCATAAACAATTAATGGTCTTTTTGGACTATATAAATAATCTTTGCAACTCCACATATCCCAAACCCCAATATTACTGGCTTGAGGACTGTATTAATTGTTCCAATATGCATAATAAAAATTATATGAATCACTTTGATTAAGAAGATTAAATAATGGGCTAGATATTGTGGCACTTTTAATTGTTTTTGCATTCAATTTTATTTAATATGAATTATTGAACAATTTCAGCGATATTTCTAATAAATAATTTTTATTAGCCTATTATATATTAAAATCTTGATAAAATACATATGAAAAAATATTACTGAATTAGTATAGCCTAAATAAGTAAATAAGTTTTCATAATTAAGTTTTATTCCTAAACCCGAATTTCCTGAATAACCATTAAATAGATTATACATCATAAAAAAAGCGGCTCCTAGTATTAATTTATTTAACTCAAATACAATATAAATGTTAAAATCATCAATATCGAATTTGTAATTACTATCAATTACCATAAATTGCTGGGTTGAAGACCTAAATTCATTAACAAAATTTAATCTGGGTAGGTTAATTATTCAGTCTCTTATATATTATGGACCACAAGCATTATTAATTGCATTAGATTAATAGGTAAGAAGTGTAGAATTAATTAATTTTGTACAATTTGTTAGAAAAACCTTAATTTAACGTTGTTTCATACCATAATCGAATATTGTCAAGACAAGAAACTATGGAATTTCTAGTTAAATTTCTAGCCACTTCCAAATTATAATCTTGTTATAAATCAATACCCCTGGATACCTCAGAAATCAAAATTCCCGTGACCAAATAACTATAGAAATTTCGATTATTGAGAACACCTTTTTAATTTTATTCATAATTTTTTATAAATTCCACTTTTTATAAAGATAGTCTTCAACAATTTTTCGCTCTTGATCATTGATATATCGGTCAAATACAATAATCTCGTAAATTAATATTGAGGGATAGTTATATCCAATACCAAACTTACAACCAAATGTTAGGTGTGCTTGACTATATGCGGAGTAAACTAAAACATCATTTTTTTCTGAAATAAGATTTTTATTATGATAAAGCTTGGCATTACCAGGTTTAATATAATAGTTTAATAATTCAGTTCTATTTTTTGAATAACTTCCATTATTACTTATTGTTGGATTGGTAAAATATGAAACTCCTGTATTTGAATTTATTATATGCCCTAGAACTCTACCTTCAAACCAATAATTTCGTGAACTATTCCATGTCGATATAATTCTATTTTGACCATCGTTTAATTTATCAAGTTTAAAAAGTATAAAAATGGTATTTTGAAGAGAACCAATATCGTAACCAGCTGGCAAATATAAGCAATTATTATAATTTAATTCGAAGTAGGCTCCTGGTAAGGAAGACTGGGTATTTTCTTTAAAACTTGGACCAAGCGATTTGGGTACAGTTCCATATAATGGGACAGGTTCGAGGTGAAGCTTTCCAATTAAAGTTGGGGCGATATTCTTCCATTTAGTGATTTTAGCTTCATTTCCAATATTATTAGGCTCAAAACTTGATTTTTGAGAAGATTCAAACCACGCAACCAAATTTTTTAGAGTTGCCACTCTTGATTTTTGGGTGATTTGTTTTGCCATTTCAACACGATAGTCATAATACAAATCCATACCGTTAGTAATACCAGCAATTAATATACCAATAATAAGAATAACAATAGAAATTTCAACTAAAGAGAATGCTAGATTAGCGTTGAGTTTTGAGTTTTTGGATTTGGACAATTTGTAAGTTTATAAAATTTTTTAAAATTTAAGAAATATAAAAAATTATTTAACTAAACATTAAAAATTTTTTATTAAAATTTAACTTTAGGAAATTTTTTCAACTTGGTTAATATTAAGCTCTACTGAGGTTGCTCTACCAAAAATTAAAACTGAAATTTTTAGCTTCTGTTTTTCAGCATCAAAATCCTCAACTACTCCGCTGAAAGATTCAAATGGTCCTTCGGTAATATTAACATTTTCACCAATTTCAAAAAAGACATTTTTTGTATCAACCTCTTGTTCAGAGGTTAATTTGAGAATATCAAGCATCTTAGCATCATCAACTGGTTTAGGATTATTTTTGCTCCCCAAAAAACCCATCACTTTTGGTATAGAATTTATGGTATTATAAGCATCACTTGAAAGGTTGGCAAAAACAAAGACATATCCAGGGAATAATTTTTGCATTTCCTGAACCTTTTGTCCTTTTTTAATTTTTATCATTTGCTTAGTAGGAACAATGACCTCGGATACATTGTTACTAATAGACCCCTTTAGAATTAGAGTTTTAATTTCTGAAGCAATTTTATTTTCTTGCCCAGCCATTACATTAAGAATATACCATTTGAAATTATTTTGTTCCATATTATAAACCAAAAATTAAACGAATTATTTTTGAAATCAAAAAATCAGCCAACAAAATTGTTAACGAAAAAACTATTATTGTTATTAAAATTGTAATTGAAGTTATATAAGTCTCTTTCCACTTTGGAAAGTTAAGTTTTTTTGACTCTTCAATTACTTCTTTGAAAAAATTTATCACAAATAAAATTATAAAATTAAGTGGCAGGAGCGAGAGGAATCGAACCCCCAACCAACGGTTTTGGAGACCGCTA
>CAZDGN010000007.1:12468-68471 GCA_964505265.1 uncultured Rickettsia sp. | reverse complement strand
AAAGAAGTTGGGCAATGCAATGTAACAAGCGATCAATGCACTATACTACTAATATTAAAGAATTGGCGACCGTTAGTTGAGAATTGTAAAAATTGGTATTAATTAAAAAAATAATTTCAAATTATCGACCACATTCATCACCTATAAAATTAATCTGAGTTAATGTTCTTACAGTCTTTGCCAAAAGTCCTTGTTGTTTGTATCCCGATAAACGACCATCTTTAGAAAAAGTAGGATTATATTTATTATCATCTATTCTTATTGGATTATAATCTCCCGGTTTATATGATTTTATAGTTGTTTTTAAATTAAGAGCGGATTGGCTTCTTGGCTTAGTGGGTGAGTTTCCTGGTATTGAACTACTGCGAGATTTGATTGTTTGCTTTGTTTCGGTTGTTTCTCCCTTTCTCCTTTATCTTTCTCTTTCTCTATCTCTATCTCTATCTCTATCTCTTTGTCTTTCTAAATGACTTGTGGATGGGCTTCCTAAATGACTTGTGGATTGGCTTCTTCGCATAGTTCTTTCATTTCCACTTGCTCTTTCTTTAGCTTCTAAATCACTAGTGGATTGGCTTCTTCGCATAGTTCTTTCATTTCCACTTGCTCTTTCTTTAGCTTCTAAATCACTAGTGGATTGGCTTCTTCGTGTGTTATTTTCTCTTTCTTTTCTTTCTCTTTCTGTTATTTCAATTGTTTTTTCCATATTGGCATATCTTATGATTTCTTTTTTTTGACTAGGTGTAAGTGATAGATTTTGAATTATTGAATTATAATCATGTTTAGGTTGCCATCCAAAATGTGCAGTCTTCGAAGTTAATTGACATTGATTTAAAATTTCATCTGTAGGAAGTTGACTAATATTTTGATTGAGAGAATTTGGGATTTTAACGGTATTTATTCTATTTGGTTTTTTATAAAATCTTATACTTTCTGAAGTATGATAAGATGCAATTACTCTGGCGATTTCTATTTTTTGATCCAATGTTTTTGAAGTATTGGATATTGCAGGTGGGGTTGTTTTTGCATTGCTTGAATTGGAGAGAGGAGTGTTGCTACTAGTATCGGCAAAAGAAGTAAAAATAGCGGTGGAAATATTTGTAAAAAAATTTGAATCAGTTGATGTATTTTGTTGAGAATCGATTCTGGGTTTTTTTGCTGGAGGCTGAGATTTATCAGGCTCATTTCTTTTACTGTTTGTACCTTCTTGTCGTGAATTATGATTTGACTCAATGGAAATTACAATACCGCAAAATTCAAAAGTAAAAAAATTTTTATAAACTTGCGTTGAATTTCTCATATGTGAAAATTATTATTATAAATTTATAAATTATATAATATAAATATAATAAAAAATAATCAATAAAATAAATAGAAATTAAAATTTATTTTAATTTTTTTAGAAATTGAATCTTTATGGCAAAAAAAATCAATAAAACTCCAAGCCAAATTAGGTTCATCATAGGTTTAAAATATGCTCTAACCGCATAATTATCTTGTTCATCTTTGGTGCCGATAACTAAATATAAATCATAAAATAAATGATGATAAATTGCGCTTTCATTGGTGATTTGGTCGGAAATTGGAAACAGTCTCAATTCGGGTTGTAAAGTGAAAACATAATTTCCTTTTTTAGAAATTTCAAAAACCCCAATGCGACTAATATAATTTTTACCGGCCGAATAATTTAGGTGTGAGAATTTTACAGAATAATCGGCAATCATAAAAGATTGTGAAGTTTTTAAATTTGTTTCCACGACGTGATTACCAAAACTGGATATAATAATACCAACTATGATTAATAAAAATCCGCCATGGGCGAGTTTTGGAGAAATTTTTTGTCGACCAAAAAAATTTAAAATTAATGAATAATTTGCTAGCAATAAGTTAAAAATTAAAATTATTTTATATTGTTTTAAGAAAAATAAAATTGAAGCAGTAATTATGATGGCAAAGGCTATAAAAATATAATTTTTTAGAGTAAAAAATTTATGATATGGATAGAAAAAATTACTTATTAAAAACATTAAAAAGGGTATTAATAGCCAGCCAAAAACCTGATTATAATAGCTAGCACCAATGCTAATGGATTGATTAAATAAACCTCTGGATAAAATTGGATATAAGGTGCCAATTAAGATCACTAATAAGGCAATTGTCAAAAAATAATTATTAGCAATAACAAAGAAAATTCTAGAAATTTTTGGGGTTTTTTCTTGGGAAATTTTTTGATAATTATGATATTTTGCCAAGGTAAAAAGGCCAAAACCGCCAATGATAGCAATTAAAATTATTATAAAATATCCACGATTGGCAGAAATTGCAAATGAATGAACCGAAGTTAACACTCCAGAGCGTGTTAAAAAAATGCCGATTAAGCAAAGAATCATAGCGATTATTGCAAAAAAATCACTCCAAATTTTTAGTAAAAAATTTTGTTTAGAATATTTTAGAGCATGAATTAAAATGATGCCAGCCAACCACGGCATTAGCGAGATATTTTCAACCGGGTCCCAAAACCAATATCCACCCCAACCAAGTTCACGATAAGCCCACCAAGAGCCAAGGGCAATCCCGATAGTTAAGATTGCGGTTGAAAAATAACTTACTGCAAGCAGATTTCGTGTAATTGCTAAATAATTATTTGGCAAAATTAATGCTGAAATTGTTAGGCTATAAATTAAAGAAAAGCCAAGATAGCCTATGTAGAGCACTGGCGGATGAAGGGCGAGTCCAATATCTTGCAAAATCGGATTAAGTCCAAGGCCAGTTTTAGGAGCGGGGAAGTTTTGTAAAAATGGATTAGAAGTAAAAAGTGTGTAAGCACAGAATAAGGCAATCAAAAATTGCATTATCACCAAATTTAAAATTTTAAAATTTTTACCTAAATTACTAAAAAAAATAAAGCCTA
Source organism: uncultured Rickettsia sp. (assembly GCA_964505265.1). Lineage (GTDB taxonomy): Bacteria > Pseudomonadota > Alphaproteobacteria > Rickettsiales > UBA1997 > CAILUF01. The sequence continues at coordinate 65,563 of CAZDGN010000007.1, read as the reverse complement.
AATTAAATCCAGAAAGTGTGGTAATTAAAAGTAGCATTGAGCCTTCGTGATTGCCCCAAGAGCCAGCGATTTTATATATTAAGGGCTTTAAGTGATGCGAATTTTGATAGACATTTATTACCGAATAATCAGAAATTATGAAGCTATAAATTAAAAATAATTGCGAAGAAATTGCGATAATAAAACCAGTTAAAGCGAGAGCCAAAAAAACTTGATAAATTTTGTTAAAATTTTCATTTTTATCTTGCCAATTTCTGAAAAAATTTGGAGTTTTTTTATTTAAGTAAATATAAAAAATTATGCCAAAAAAATTAATAGAAAAATTCAGGATAAGACTGGATAAACCTAGAAATGGAGCGACTGAATCCGACATTAAATTTTGCTAGAAATAAAATTTTTAACCTCTTCGAGATTGTTATTTAAAACCGTAAATTTTTCTTGGAGAGTAAATAAATCTTTCAAGAAATTTGGTAGGGCAACACAATTAATTCCAGCTTGCTTAACGGCTTCTGGAAATTTGGCTGGATGTGCAGTGGCAAGGGTAACTACAATTTCACCTCGATATTCTGGATTATGAAAAAATTGTTCAGTAGCAATAGTGCCAATTGCGGTATGTGGGTCGAGAATTTCCCCCGTTTTTTGAAAATATTTTTGAATTGAAGCAATGGTTTTTTCGTCATCAATTTTATATGCACAAAAATCTTTTTTGATAAATTGATGAACCTGATTTTCGATATTTAAAATTCCAGTTCGATTAAATTCGTGCATTAAATCCGCTAATTTATGCTCAATCTTATTGGCTTTGTGAGAATCAAAAAGTAGACGTTCAAAGTTGCTAGCAACTTGAATATTCATACTTGGAGAAAGAGTTTCCACCATAGATTTTTTGCTATAATCATTATGCTCAAGGAATCGAACTAAAATATCGTTATCATTGGTGGCGATAATTAATTTATTGATGTTAAGTCCCATTTTTTTGGCTAAATATCCTGCATAAATGTCGCCAAAATTACCACTTGGAACGGTGAATGAAATTGGAGTTTTTTCGTCTGAGCCAAGGCGAAGTGCACTATAAAAATAATAAACAATTTGTGCCATAATTCGAGCAAAATTAATAGAATTGACGGCAACCATTTTTTTGCCTTTTAAAAAACTTTGGTCGCTAAACATTTTTTTCACTAGATTTTGGCAATCATCAAAATTGCCTTCAAGAGCGATATTATAAACATTATCTTTAATAATAGTTGTCATTTGTCGACGCTGAACTTCTGAAACTTTTTGGTGAGGGTGCATAATAAAAATTTCGGCATTTTCGCAATGCATACAACCCTGAATTGCGGCGGACCCAGTATCGCCAGAGGTGGCACCGATGATAACAATTTTTTGGTGATTAATTTTTAAAAAATGATTTAAAACATTTCCTAAAAATTGTAAAGCAAAGTCTTTAAATGCAAGTGTTGGGCCATGAAATAATTCAAGTAAAAAATGATTTTTGTCGAGCTGTTTAATTGGAGCAATAGCTAAATGTTGAAAATTTTTATATGAATTTTCGACGATTTTTTTATAATCATCTTGAGGAATTTCTTTATCAATAAAAACCTTAGTAATTTCATAAAATAATTCAGAATATGAAAGTTTGCGATATTCCTTAAGTTTTTTATCATCAAATTGCGGGAGAAATTCAGGAATATATAGCCCCCCATCATTGGCTAAGCCTTGGAAAATAACTTCTTCAAAATTTAAATGTGGAGCAGTTGAGCGTGTAGAGATAAATTTCATTGTTTGATTTTTGAATTAAAAAAATTTATAATTTGTTAATTTAAATTTTAAGCTAAATAATAATTTATGTCAATAATTGCAAATCAAAATGACAACATTGAAAAGCCTAATCATCTCTATCGAAGTGGAGTGGGGATTGTTTTAATAAATGAAAATAAAAAAATTTTTGTTGGCAAAAGAATCGACAATCAATCTGATGCCTGGCAAATGCCACAAGGCGGGATTGATAGTGGCGAAAATGAAGATAGAGCAATGTTTCGTGAACTTATTGAAGAAACTGGAATTGCCGAAAATTTAGTTAAAATTATCAAAAAAAGTGACAAATATTTTTATTATAATTTACCTTACAAATTGCAGAAAAAATTTTGGGGTGGCAAATATTTAGGGCAAAAGCAGAGATGGTATTTGGCAGAATTTTTGGGCAATGATTCTGATGTAAATATTTCTCTTGCAAACCCCGAATTTTCCGAGTGGAAATGGGTTAATAAAAATGATTTAGTTGGATTGATTGTAAATTTTAAAAAAGATTTATATGTTGAAATTGTCAAGGAATTTAACGAATATTTGTAAATTTTATGAATCCAGAAATAAATTTTTATGAAGTTGATGATGGTGTTGTCAAATCAATGGCACCATTGCTTTTAAAGATTCTTGATGAAAAGAAAAGAGCTTTAATTTTTGCAAATTCTCAAAGTTATTTGCAAGAAATTGACAATGCATTATGGAGTTATGGTCGCAGTAAATTTATTCCTCATGCCCTAATTTTTGACAAAGATTTTGAGGCTGGTGAGCAACCAGTTTTGTTAACAAATCAATTAGAAAATACTAATAGGGCAGATTATTTGATTTTTTTAGAAGAGCCTGATGATTTAAATTTTTACCAAAAATTTAAAAGAGTTTTTTATTTTTTTCAGCCAGATTTATCTTCGCAAGTAAATAAAATAAACACCAAGCCACATAATCTTTACAAAAAAATTGCTGGAAAATGGCAAAATGTTAAAATAAATAATTAAAATAAAATTATTATAAAAAATTATTGAAAAATAATTAAAATAGTTAATTATACTTAATATATATTTTTATTAATTTTATTTTTATTTTATGACTTGGTTACAAAATATTGTAACTACTATTTCGGCATTGTGGACTGGAAATTGTTGCCAAAGTAGAACTGATCAATTTACAATGGTTGTGGTTAAAAAATAACTGCCTCAAACTATACCTCCAGTCGATAATAGTGAAAAGTCATCTGAAAATAATCAATCCAGTGGTTCTCAAAAAATATTTTCGCCAGAGTTGATGATGGCGAGCTTTAAAAACGAACCAACTAAATGGAAATTTCCTTCAAATCCTACTGAAATGGATAAATTAGAACTTTGCATAAGGATTTTAAAAGATAATTTTCCAACTGATGAGGGTGATGATGAATCTAAAAAAGAAGAGTTCATAAAAAAACTTAACCAAATTTTAAAGATAAATACTGGGGTTTGTGGTAAATTTAAACTTCAAAATGGCGATGGTGCAAAAAATATATCGAATATTGCTTCTCAACTAAATGGTTTGCAAAAAATAAATGATGAAGAGCTAAAAGAAAGAATCGATATTATTTTAGAAAATCTAGATAACAAAGAAGCCTTTAATCATTATATGGGTTTCTATCCAAAAACATCTTCAAATTCGAGGGAAAGCTCTCCAAGGATGGACTCTAGTCGAGAATCATCTCCCGGTATTTTACCTAGAGGTCCGTATTCGCCAGCGGGTTCGATGACGCCACCGTCCGCAACTTCTAAAGGAATAGCGGTTTTTTTAAGATCACCATCATCAATTTCAACTGACTCAGAAATTCGTTAAAAATTTTTTTTGTAAAATAATGTAATTATTTTTTAAAAATTGTGATGTGATCTTGATCGATATTGAAATTTTCAATCGGTTGTAAATTTTGCAAAGCATCACTCAAATTTTCAACACCAAAGGCATTGATAGCAGGAATTCCATCATTGCCAATGATAATTGGTGATTTAATCCAAATCAATTCATCAACTAAATTTTGCCTTAAAAATTCACTAAAAATTTGACCACCACCTTCAACTAAAACTGAATTTATATTTAATTTTATTAATTCTTTTAAGGCTAATTTTAAATTTATGAAATTATGATTTTTATCACCTAAATCCTCGATATAAAAGGCTTTATGCCCATCATTTTGCTTTAACCAATTTTGTAAATTCTGATTTTTATTTAAATTATCAGCATTAGTAATTATAATTTTTTGTGGTGATTTATTCTCGGTAAATATTTTTTCGTTAAAAGAAAAATTAATATTTTTAGAAATAATAATCGGTATCGGCGATATATTTTCTAAGCCCTCAAGCCGAGTATTAAGTAAAGGGTTGTCGTGTTTTATACTGTTGCCACCAATAATAATTGCCTGATTTTTGGAGCGTAAATTATGAGCAAATTCCCGAGATTTTTGACAAGTAATCCATTTACTTTGGTTAGTTTTGGTGGCAATCTTACCGTCAAATGAACTAGCGATTTTCATGGTTACAAAGGGTATGCCAAATTTCTTGGCAGAAAAAAAACCACGATTAATTTTTTCCATTTTTTTTTGGCAAACCCCAACAACAACTTCGATTCCAGCATCTTGCATTTTTTTTATACCGGCACCATTGACTCTAAAATCTGGATCAATTGAAGCAATCACAACTTTTTTAAATTGATATTTGATAATTTCATCGACACAAGGGCTGGTTTTGCCATAGTGAGAGCATGGCTCAAGCGAGACATAAAGGGTAGAATTTTTTAAGATATTTTTATCAATAATTTTGTTTATGGCATTTATTTCAGCATGCGGGCGACCCGAAATTGAGGTTATGCCAGTTGCTAAAATTATTGAGTCTTTGACAATTACACAACCAACACAAGGATTTTCAGAGGTTACCCCGATATTTTTAAGCGATAGGTTTAGCGCCAAATTGATGAATTTTTCATCGTAATTTTGTTTCATATGTTGCCAAAATTATTTTTAAAATTTTTATAAATAATATATCTTGAAATTAGTTTTGTAAAAGCATATTTTTATTGTGTAAGGATTTTAAATTTCTTTATTTTATTTAAATGATTAAAAGTTAAATATTTTTTAAAATGCGCAAATGCTTTTTAATCATTATGCTTTGTATAATTGCATCTTGTTCACGCAATAATGATTTTTCTAATGCCAATGCACCAAGATATTATCAATATCAACAGCCTCAATATTATCGAGGCTATAACCAACCATATTATCAACCCAATTCAAGGGCTTATAGCAACCCATATGCCTTGCCACAACAATATGCAACACCTTATTATGATTCTGACCAATATTATGTTCCCCCTTCAAGCTATTATAATGTTGAAAGAAATCAAAATAGTCCCGCTAACGATAAATATTAAGTCATGAAAATTCGGGAAAAATTTAATATAAATTGGCGAATTATCATTCTATTTTTATGGCTTAGTTTTAGTATTGCTAGTTGTTCTCACGATAAATATGATAACGAAACCTTGTATAATTCGGTTGGATTTGAGCCGGGTTCAGCCCCAGCTTTTGACCCTAGAGCCAAATATAGTGCCGATTACTATTATCGTCAGGCTCAATTAGGTGGTGGACAAATGGGTGGTTCACCAATGATTAATCAGGCAGGAATGTATCAAGGACAAATGCCTGCACAGCAATATCAACCGCCTTATCCAGCACAATATTATCCGCCTTCTTATGCTTCCGCACCTTATCAAGTTTATCCAAATGCAGGTTCCAGATTTTATTCGAACCCTTATGCTATTCCTCCTTCTCCATATTATCAACAATATGATGCCGACCAATATTATGTTCCGCCAACTTATTCTTACGGTATGGAGCAAAGTGGAAATCGTGGTTCATTAACTCAACGTTAAATATTTATGAAAAAAATTATTATTTATAGCAAAGATGTTTGTCCTTATTGTGTTAAGGCGAAAAATTTATTACAAAGAAAGGGTGCGGTTTATGAAGAAATTAAAATTACCACCGATGAACAAAAGCAAGAAATGATTAAAAAAGCTAATGGCAGAATGACGGTTCCACAAATTTTTATTGGCGATTTTCATGTGGGCGGATGCGATGATTTATATGCTTTAGAAAGCGAAGGTAAGCTCGATAAAATTTTACAAGATTAAATTTTTTAAATATAACCCTTGTAAGAAAATTATTTTAAACTATGTTTACATTTAGAAATTTTGATTTCTTTTATTGAAATTAAAATTTTTTATAGATTCCAATCGCGGAATCAATTTATTAATCCTAAATTAACATTTATTTAAATATGGAAATAATTCCTCTTCATAATGGCGTTCTTGTTGAGCGCGTTGAAGCTGAAAGCAAAACTGCTGGAGGCATAATTATCCCTGATACCGCCAAAGAAAAACCGGCTGAGGGTAAAGTTGTAGCGGTAGGTGAGGGTTCAAGAGATGATCACGGAAAAAGAATCCCGCTTGATGTTAAAAAAGGCGATCACATTTTATTTGCAAAATGGGGTGGAACTGAAGTTAAGGTTGACGGTAAAGAATTAATCATTCTTAAAGAAACCGACATTTTAGCAATCATTAAAAAGAAATAATTAATTTAAAACGGAGAAAATATGTCTGCAAAAGAAATTTTATTTGGCACTGACGCCCGCACCAAAATCGTTGAAGGTGTTGATGTTATTGCCAATGCGGTAAAAGTAACATTAGGGCCAAAAGGTCGTAATGTAGTTATTGAAAAATCATTTGGAGCACCAAGAATAACCAAAGATGGTGTTACAGTTGCAAAAGAAATTGAGTTAGCTGATAAATTTCAAAATCTTGGGGCACAAATGATTAAAGAAGTTGCCTCTAAAACCAATGATATCGCTGGTGACGGCACCACAACATCAACAGTTCTTGCTCAATCAATTGTGCGTGAGGGAATCAAATCAGTGGCTGCTGGAATCAATCCAATGGATTTAAAACGTGGTATTGATTTAGCCGTTGACGCGGTGGTTAAAGAGCTTGGCAAAATGAGTAAAAAAGTTAGCAATAAAGACGAGATTGCTCAAGTTGCCACCATCTCTGCCAATGGCGATGTTGAAGTTGGTAGCAAAATCGCTGATGCTGTTCAAAAAGTTGGTGCTGATAGCCCAATCACGGTTGAAGAAGCTAAAGGACTTGAGTTTGAAGTCGATGTGGTTGAGGGTATGAAATTTGATCGCGGTTATTTATCGCCATATTTCGTAACTAATGCCGAGAAAATGACGGTAGAAATGGAAAATGCCTTAATTTTATTATTTGAAAAAAAGATTTCCAATTTACAACCAATGGTTCCTATGCTTGAAGCCGTTGTTCAATCTGGTCGTCCATTATTAATTATCGCTGAAGATGTCGAGGGTGAAGCTCTTGCCGCTTTGGTGGTAAATCGTTTAAGAGGTGGTTTAAAAGTTTGTGCAGTTAAAGCCCCAGGTTTTGGCGATCGTCGTAAATCAATTATGGAAGATATTGCAGTTTTAACTGGTGGACAATTAATTTCCGAAGATTTAGGTATGAAGCTTGAAAATGTTGGAGTAAAACAACTTGGTCAAGCTAAAAAAATTATCGTTGATAAAGAAAATACCACCATCGTCGATGGTTCTGGTAAATCAACCGATGTTAAAGCTCGCTGTGCTTCAATTAAAGCCCAAATCGAAGAAACAACTTCTGATTATGATCGTGAAAAATTACAAGAAAGATTAGCTAAACTTTCTGGCGGTGTTGCCATCATTAAAGTTGGTGGAGCCACTGAAGTTGAAGTTAAAGAAAAAAAGGATCGTGTTGACGATGCCTTGGCTGCAACTAAAGCTGCAATGCAAGAAGGTATTGTTGCTGGTGGTGGTTCAGCCTTGTTATATGCGGGCAGAGTGCTTGATAAATTAAAAGGTGCCAATGATGAACAAAATGTTGGTATCAATATTATCAAAAAAGTGGTTCAATCACCAATTCGTCAAATTGCTGAAAATGCTGGTTTTGACGGCGCTGTAGTTGCCAATGAAGTTTTGAACAAAGCAGATGCTTCATATGGTTATGATGCACAAAATAACAAATATGGCGATATGTTCAAAGCTGGAATCGTTGACCCAACTAAAGTTGTTCGCACCGCTTTACAAGATGCTTCATCAGTTGCAGGATTATTAATTACAACTGAATGTGCCATCATTGAAAAGAAAGATGAGTCAGCTCCAAACCCTATGGCAGGTGGCCATGGTGGAATGCCTGGTGGCGGAATGTTCTAAACCAACATTTTAAAAAAATATTTTTAGTCGTAAAGGATTCGTCCTTTACGACTTTTTTTTTGTAAATTTTTAAATTCTATCAAATTTAGGTGAGACAATTTGTCCAATTTTTTATAAATTTTTTTAGCTATAATTATAAAATAAATTAATCTAAAAAATATTTTATGAAAAAAATTTTACCGAATTTTATTTTGATTTTTTTTATTTTTACTAATAGCATTTTAGCGCAAAATCTTGATAAAAATAAAACCTTACCAACTATCAATGTAATCGCCAATAAAAAGGCTCTATCGGTAAATGATAGCGAAAATTTTATAGCAAATTTGAAAAAAAATTCTGGTGCTGTTTCTGTGGTTGATAAAGTGGATTTACAAAATAATTTTGCAATTAATGTTAAGGATATTTTTGATTATGCACCTGGTGTTTTAGCTCAAGTAAAAACTGGGCAAGAGGCTAGGTTGTCGATTCGCGGATCGGGCTTATCCAGAAATTTTCATTTACGTGGAATTAATTTATATCAAGATGGTGTGCCAATTAACTTAGCAGATGGTAGTGCGGATTTTCAGGATATGGATCCACTAGCTTTTGATCATATTGAAATTTTTAAAGGAGCAAGTGGTTTTCATTTAGGCTCGGCTTCTCTTGGTGGTGCCATTAATTTTGTCTCGCCAACTGGATATAATGCTAATGCCTTAAAAATTAGGGCAGAAGCCGGAAGTTTTGGCACTTATCGCGGACATATCTCAAGTGGTATGGTCAAGGGAAATTTTGATTATTACTCGTCATTATCAACGATGAAAAGCGATGGATTTAGAAAGCAAAATAATCAAGCTGATGCAAAATTTTATAATAATTTTGGCTATCGAATAAATAAAAATTTAGAAAATCGCACCTTTTTAACTTTTGTTAATTCGAATTTGGAAATGGCGGGTGCACTTACCAAAACTCAAATGCGCGAGAACCCGAAACAAGCTAATATTGCCAATATTAATAACAAACAGGAAAGAAATTTTAATCAAATTCGACTAGCCAATAAAACTAGTTTTGTTGATGAAAATAAAATTTATAATTTTGGATTTTACACCAATTTAAAAGATTTAGATCATCCGATTTTTCAGGTTGTTGACCAAAAAACTTATAATTTTGGCTTTTTTGGCGATGGTAAAATTAATCATAAATTATTTGATCATAAAAATGAATTAAATCTTGGGCTAAATATTAGTTATGGTCTAACTAACTCTAAGAGATTTATCAATCAAGGAGGAAGAGCCACTGACATGACTCAAAAAGGTGATGAAAAATCTAAAAATGTAATTTTCTTTGTTGAAAATAAAATCCAATTAACTCCAAGATTTTCTATGATTTTGGCTTCACAATTTTTAAATGCAAATCGAAATTTTAAGGATCGTTTTTTAAGTGATGGCAATCAAAGTGGCGATAGACAATATTTTGGGATTTCGCCAAAGATTGGTGGAGTTTATAATTTTGACAAAGACACTGAAATTTTTAGTAATTTTAGTGGTTCTTTCGAACCGCCAACTTTTACTGAGCTTCGTCAAACTATGGCTTCAGGTTTAGCGGATATTAAAGCCCAAAAATCATATAATTTTGAAATTGGCACAAGAAGACATAACCGTGATGTAAATTTTGATATAGCATTATATCATTCAATTTTGCGAGATGAGTTAATGCTTTACACTATTGCCCCCAATGTGACACAAGCTATCAATGCAAACAAAACTATGCATCAAGGAATTGAGGCTGGGATTGATGTGGTGCTTGTTAAAAATATTTTTAAAAATGCTAAAAATAATAATTTATTTGGCGATAAATTGAGCGGGCGAATGGTTTATAATTTCAATGATTTTCGCTTTAAAAATGATAAGGTTTATGGCGATAATATTATTCCTGGAGCCCCGAAACATTTCATTCGAACTGAATTAAAATATGAAAATAATTCCGGATTTTATTTAACTCCAAATTTTGAGTTTGTGCCATTTGGTTTCTTTGCTGACAGCAAAAATAATGTTAAAACCTCAAACTACATAGTTTGGTCAGTTAATTCTGGATTTAAGTTTAATAAAAATTTGGCAATTTACTTGGATTTAAAGAATATATTTAATAAAAAATATTCGCCAACAATTGATGCGTTGTCAACTTCGACAAACAATAATCCAGCAATTTATTATCCAGCTAATCTTCGTCAAATTATGACGGGAATTAAAATGGAGTGGTAAATTTTTTTAAATCTCTCTTATATAATTTATTGTATTGTAAATTTTGGTTCTAAGATGTATTAAGTGTTAAAAATTTTCCTAGAGATATAAATTTAAAATTATATTATAAAAAACTAGCTCTCTAAAAAAGAGAGCTAGTCAATATATATTCAAGATGAGAATATATAAAATTTAAAAATTTAGCATCAAGCTCCTGTTATTTGTGTTTGTGTAGGTTGAATTGGTGCTGCATCGATGCCTCTGTTTTCGGTGGAGCTGGCGGGGGGACCTTGTCGTTTATGGATAAGATCTCCACGTATATCTTTACTTACAACACTTACTTTTGGATCTCCTTTTTCACCACTTAATCTACGACCAACAACAACACCAGCCCCAAATACAGCAACACCAACAACAACTGCAGTTGGAATAACCCAAGGAGGTGTACCTCCTCCATCATTCGGTCCAGTTGGAGTTGGGGTAGGAGCATTATAAAGAGCTTCAGATGTAGTTAATGCTGCTGCAGATGGAGTTAATGCTGCTGAAGCTGCATATGTAGTTGCTGCTGCTGATGCTGCTTCTGTTGCTGCTGCTGATGCTGCTTCTGATGCTGCTGCTGATGCTGCAAATGAAGTTGCTGCTGCAAATGAAGTTGCTGATGCTGATGATGAAGTTGCTGCTGCTGGTGCTGGTGGCGGTGGAGTTGGTGTTGTTGTTGTTGATGCTGCAGATGTAGCTGATGGTGCTGTTGGTGCTGCTGGTGCTGATGCTACAGGTGTTGTTGGTTCTGCTGTTGCTTGTGCTGATGGTGGTGCAGATGTAGCTGATGGTGCTGTTGGTGCTGCAGGTGTAGTTGGTGCTGATGATGATGTAGTTGGTGCTGCTGGTGCTGATGCTGATGATGATGAAGTTGATGCTGCTTCTGATGCTGCAGATGTAGTTGGTGCTGCAGGTGTAGTTGGTGCTACAGGTGAAGTTGGTGCTGATGCTGAAGTTGATGCTGCAGATGTAGCTGATGGTGCTGCTGATGCTGCAGGTGTAGTTGGTGCTGCAGGTGTAGTTGGAGTATGAGAATATTCAGCTCTAGTTTCTGTATATTCTGTTGCATTAGTAGCAGAGTTATTTACTTCAGGAGTTGTTTCTTGAAGACAATTACCATTTGAAGAACTAGGTCCACAAGCAAATGGATCATCTTTTCTTAAATCATTTTGAGCTTGCTTCCAAAATTGTGCACCAGCTCCTGTTAACCCAGTTGCAGCAGTAGTGATTGATGTGGTTAAGGAGGAAGATAGTAATCTCATTAAACCACCTTCAAAAGGTATCAAATCAGTGCCAGTGGTAGGATTGTCTCCATTATTAGAGTTAGCACTGTATAAAGCTAATAATGTAGCTGCTGTGACAGCACCAGCACCAAGAATTATTAAACTTTTTCTTAATCCTTGATTTGATTGATTAGAGTTATTATCTGATTCAGCACTAGGAGTGATATCTTGATTGGTATCAACATTAATAGTGATATCGCGATTGTTATATAATCGATCAAAATATTCTTTGAATTGATTAAAATTATATTTTTCACCAAAATAATTTATTTGTGCATTTTCAGGAATTTCTTGGATTGTTGGGCTTTGGTTTTCTTTGATATAAAGGCTATTGAATAATGAATGATAAAAACAATCTTGCTCTGCTTGTTTTGGGCATTTTAATTCAATAACATCAATATTTTTTTCTTTTAATTCAGTTTTTATAAAATCAGGTATATTACCACCAATTGAGTCGGTGTAATATGCAACTAACTTACCTTGATCATTTTTAAAATTTAATGCTGTGTAATGACCGACTTCCATACCATCAATTTTCCTCTGACCACCAATTTCATTAGTATCAATCAAAATAAATGATTTTCCATCTTTTATATCAGCAAAAATACTATCGTCAAGAAATTTTCTTTGATTTGGATCATAAAGAGCCATTTTATTGCCATATTCTTGAGATATTAGGAAGGCATGAGATAGATCAGTTGGTTGCATATATTTAAAAATTATAGTTAATACCGAATTTAAAAGTAGAAATTGTGTTATGAAAATTAGCTAAATTTGGAGTATTCGAATTATTTTTTACTTCACTAAATTGATTTTTTACGGAAAATTTAGTGAAATTATATTCGCCATTTAATAACCAATTTTTATATAATTTAATTCTAATACCAGCACCAAAAAAAGGAGATTTATTGTTGCCATAAATAGTTTTAAATGGATTTGTTGTTAGGGTATTCGAATTTCGATCGTTTTTAATTATGTCGGGATATTCATTGTTGTAATAATAATATGGATAAAGTGATGTTGATAAAGCATATTTATTATTGACAATGCCAGCAGTTCCATAAAATGCTAAATCATCTGAAACATCATAGCCTAAATCAAATTTTAAACCATATCTGTCTTTAATTTTTACAAATGATTTACCATAAATATAATCTTGATTATATTGCCTAAATGAGGATTTATTAAAGTTATTTTTGTTTTGATTATTTTCATAAAACAATCCAGCTGAAAGAAAGAAATTCCGGTAATTTATGGCGTAATTATATTTTAATCCATAGCCATAAGATGGGGTTGGGTCAGTGTATGGGTTTTTATCATTATCCTTTGGATCTAGATATTGTTGATGCATTGAAAAACTTGTACTGGTTTTAATTAAATCAATGCCAATATAGTTGCCTACAGTTTTGGCATTAACGATATTACAAAAAAATAATGTTAAAATAACATAAATAAGGTTATAAAGTATTTTTAATGAGTATAAATTAACTTTCAATAATAATGTTTTCATATTTGTTAATTTTTTTAAAATTGTTTTTTTTAAAAATTATAAAGCAATCCTGCTTTAAATATTCTTAAGGAATTATCAAGATTTATAAAGTCTGCATTTTTAGAAGATTCAGCATTATCAAGTGGGGTATATCTAGTAGACTTAGTTTTAACCATAAAATCTAAAATGTGATATTCAGCATTTAAATAAAATCTATTCGATAATTTTATTTTTAAGCCATAGCCAAAAAATGGCACTAATTTTCGCCCTTTTTTAATTTGAAAAACATCGTAACCATAAAGTTGTAATGTTTGATTTCTTTGATCAATAGTATATGGAGATGCTAAATTACTAAAATCAATATAGGATAATCCACCAAAAATATAGGGTGCAAAATTTGAGTTAAAATCATAGCCAAGATTAATTTTCCCACCAAATCTTTGATGAATTTCCATAAATTTATAACCCCAAAGAGTTCTTTTATCGGTTAAAGTGCCAGAGCCATTTGCTGCAAGGAATCTGTTATAGCTATATTTGTTTTTAACTCCAATTTTTTCGTAAAAAATCTCGGGAGCTAAAAAGAGATTATTAAAATTTATGGCATAAAAATATTTTAAACCAAAGCCATTTTTTAAATCTGGAGAATTATAGGGATAAACCTCGTTATCAATAGACATCTCTCTAAATCTTAAATTGGCATTGAGATAATCAATACCAAAATAATTGCCAATTGTTAAAGATTTTTTGTTATTTAAAACTTTAACAATTTTTTTGGTTTTAGTAATTTTTTTTATATTTTGTGGTTGAATTTGTGGAGATTCTGCGATAGTTTTTGAGTTATTGCTGTTAATAAAATACTCATCATATGGCTGAATATTTTTATAGTCATTTTGTGATTCAACTTGGCTTTCTTGGTAATCATTTTTAAATTGAAATTCACTATTTCTTTTGGAAGGAATATTAAATCTTTCTTGTTTAATGCTATTTGAAGTATAATCGGAGACCGTTTCTAAGTCTTGAGATATTTTGAAATCGGCAAAAGAATTGTTAGAAAATAATATTAATAAAAAACTACTTAGCAAAAAATTTATTAGAAAAGTTTTCATCTTTAAATTAATTAAATTACCAGATATTTTGACTAACAATATTAATATATTAAATTGTTGATAATGTCTAATATCGGGAATTTTAATCAATATAAATTTGAGATGCAACTAGTATTTAACTATATTTAATATTTTGATTGTTAGGACATTGTAAAAAAATACAAATTTTAAATGTTCCAAAAAAATATTAATAATTTATATTTTGGTTTTTTATTGAATTTTGGTCGTAATAATAATTAATATAATTTTCTGGAGTATTTTGTTCGCCATAAAATGGTCTAGAGCTTTGATTTTTTTGGTTGATGTGAAGATTTTGATTAGTATAATTGTGATCTATTAATTTATTAGAATTATTTGGAATATTTATAAAAATTTGCTTTTCTTTGAAGTCGGCACAATTTCCTGTATAAGCCTGAAAAAAGAAAATAACTGAACTTAAATCAAGCAAGCATCTTACTCCATCCGCATTTATTTTGCCATTAGCTTTTGTTCGAATTGAGCCAATAAAAGTTGAGGCTTTGATTGAGGTCATACCATAATTTGGTTTGTCGAAAATAACAAATATATCGCGAGGTTCAATATTAATTAAAGCGGGTGTTCTCCCATAAAACTTGTCGTTAATATAAATGTTGGCACCACGAGGATTGCTATCAAGAGATAATTCAACTAATTTGCTATTGAAGAATGAGCATGACGACAAAAAAGTTATAAAAATTATATTTAGAATTTTTTTAAACATATTAAAATAATTTATTTTTTCCAACGATTATGAACCCAAAACCATTGGTGAGGGGATTTTCTAATCCACTTTTCAACAATTTGATTTATTTGAAGAGTGATATTTTTGATATTTTCACCAAAATTTGAAGTTAAATTTATAGTTAATGGTTTTTCAATCGTCAATTTAAATTTGAAATTTTTTTCAATTCTAGATATATATCCAGGTATAATTGGAACATTATATTTCATTGCAATTTTTGCAATTGAGGTTGAAGTTATAGCATCTCGATTAAAAAATTTAATAGGTTCGCCATCAGTTATTTTTTGATCCGCCATGATTATTACAAATTCATTATTTTTGATGGCATTTATAATTTCTCGATTTCCTGCGCTTCCTTTGGCAATCATTGAAACATTGCGGATTTTGGCGGTTAAATTTTCAGCATAAGGGTTGTTAAGAGGTCGATAAATCGTTTTAACTTTTAAACCATTTTGCATTAAAATTTTTGGACCAATTTCCCAATTGCCATAATGTGCGGAAAAAATTATTCCACCTTTACTACTTGCCCTTAAATTTTCAATATTTTGCGAAGTCTGTTCATCAATCGAAACAAAATTTGCTAATTGATTTTTATCCATCTTGCAAATATGAATAAATTCAGCAATTATACGACCAAAATTATCCCACATGTCGGCAATAATTTGCTGTTTTTGTTGAGGATTTAATTCGGGCATGGCTTGGCTTAGATTGTCGTAGGCTAGTTTATTTACTGATAATTTATTTTTCAAAAAATAATGAATTGTTAGGGCAATTTTTGCCCCAATCATTGATGCATTATCTGGTGAAAATAATCGAAAAAATAAGAGTCCAAACCATATAAAAGGAGTTTCCAGTAGATAACGAATATTTTTAAATTTCATGAAGAATATTGTTGATAAAGTTTTTAATTAAATGCTTGTTTTCGATTTCTAGATTGATATCTAAGAAGTTGATTTCGGTTTGAAATTTTTTAGGAAATTTAACCCAATCCTTTTTAGTCGTCAATAGGGTATAGCCATTTTCTTTTGCCTCTTTGTTTAGATTATCTAATTCATTTTCGCTGTAAAAATGATGATCCTCAAAAGCCTGTGATTTTTCAATAACAATTCCCGATGATTCAAGAAAATTAAAAAATTTATTGGGGTAGGCAATGCCACAAAAAGCATAAATTTTTTGATTTTTAAATTGATTAATGTTGTTGGCTTTAATAGTTGCAGGTAGAATTTTGGCATTGATATTAAATTTTCTAATTTCTTGTTCAATTAAAACATTTTTTTTGCCAATAATTATAAAAAAATCAATTTCCTTAGCGATATTTTCAAGGCTTTGTCGAAGTGGTCCACTTGGAAGAAGTCGATTGTTGCCAAAACCTATTTTGCTGTCAACTACCAGTATTTTTAAGTCATAATCAATTTGAAAATTTTGTAAGCCATCATCCATAACTATTAATTTATATTTGTTTTGCGAAAATATTTTTTGATAGCCTAAAAAACGGTTCTTTGCAACTACCACTGGAGAAATTTCGGCTAGAAGCAGGGATTCGTCACCAGTTTCATTGGCGGGCATTTGATCTGGATTGTTTAAATATAAAATCTCGCTAGTTTTTTTTCTTTTATAACCGCGCACTAAATAACAAAATTTTATATTTTCTGCATTTAAAATTTTGCCAATCTCAATAGCGACTGGTGTTTTGCCAGCTCCGCCAGCCATAATATTGCCAATACATATCACTGGAATCTGGACCGTGCGTTTTTTTGCAAATTCTTTTTTTAAGAAAAAAGCTAATTTATAAATAAGACTAAGGGGGAGAAGGAGGTTTGAAATAAAATTTTTAGAAAGCCAAAATTTTGGAGTTTTAAACATGATTTTATAGGCAAATTAATTATTAAATAAATCTGGTAAATTAGTTTTAAAATTTTGGTTTTTATTATTTTTCTGCAAAGGAATTATATTGGTTTTAATGGTTCCATCGGTCATTTCAATCGATATAATTTTTTGATTTTGAAGGTTATTAATTGACGAAATTAATTTATTTTCATTGTTTTTAATAACACTAAAACCTCTTTTTAACATTTCTTGATAATCGCAAGATTTTATTGCATTGAAGTTTGCTTGAATCATTAGATTAAAATTGTTTAATTTTAAATGAATTTTATTTTTTAAATTATCAAAATCAAATTTTATTTTTTGCGATATTATTGCGATTTTATTTGCTAAAATTTGGTTGTTAAAAATTATTTTTTTTAATCTTAAATTTTTTTCGTTAAAAATATTTTGTGAAGAATTTAAAATTTTATTATAATGGTTTTCAACAACTAAATTAAGGTTTGTAAGATATTTTTGCGGACTAATAATTTTATTTTCTAAAATTTTTACATTACTCAAATGAGTATTAATTGATTTGTAAATGTGATAATAAATTTTATCGTAAAAAATATTTTTCTGGTTAGATTTATTTTCAATGATTTTATCAAAGTTCACTATATTTTTAGATAAATTATCAACGGAATTTCTCTTATTTATTATAGAATTTTGTTGAAGATTTTTTAAATTATTGGTTAAATTGTTTATTTTTAATTTTAATTCACTTAAAACTGGGGTAACAAATTCTGCAGAAGCAGTTGGGGTTGGTGCTCTCAAATCGGCAACAAAATCAAGGAGGGTAAAGTCGGTTTCATGACCAATTGCCGAAATAATTGGTATTGTTGATTTAAAAACTTCTCGAACAAGATTTTCATCATTAAAAGGCATTAAATCTTCAAATGAGCCGCCACCGCGAGCTATAATTATGACTTCAGGTTTTTGGTTTCTAAGTGAATTAAAATATTTTATCCCTGAAATAATTTCTGATGGGGCTTTTTCGCCCTGAACTGCTGATGGATATAAAAGTAAATGAAGTGGCGAGCGGTCAGAAACTCGATGAATTATGTCTTGAATTACCGCACCAGTTTCTGAGGTAATAACTCCAATAATTTTTGGAAAAAATGGAATTGGTTTTTTATGAATTTGCTCAAACAACCCTTCTTCGGTAAGTTTTTTTTTGCGCTTTTCTAACATCTCTAAAATTGCACCAATTCCGGCAATTTCCATTTTTTCAATATTAATTTGATAGTTGGAACGACCTTCAAATGTTGAAATTTTTCCGAAAGCACAAATTTTTAAGCCATCGCCAATATCAAAATTAATATTTTTAGTATAGTTTCGAAAACACACCGCATTGATTATAGCATTTTGGTCTTTTAAATTAAAATATAAATGACCGCTGGAGTGTTTTTTTAAGCCCGTTATTTCGCCAGTAATCTTGACATAGCCAAATGCATCTTCAATGGTTTGTTTGATGGATCGAGAAAATTCTGCAACCGTATATTCAGGGTAATTTTGTGACATTGTTTAAAGGCTAATTTGGCTTAAAAATTTATGGTTTATATTTAATTTTAAAATTGTTAAAATTATTACTTGGATAAAATTTATTTGTTTATTAAAATAATAAAAAAAAATTTAAAAATTAATTTTTTCAAATCAATTTTTTATGAAAAAAAATATTAATATTTTATAAATTAAATGATAATCTAATATAGATTTTATTGCAACGAAAAAATTAGAGAAAACCAATATATTAAAGGAGATATTTTGATTAAAAAAATTAAATCATTAAAAATTTCTAATCAGGAAGTGTTGCCAATAATAGAGGGTGGCAAAGGAGTCGGCATCACTAATGGCATTACTGCTGGAAATTTTGCGAAAGCGGGAGCGGTTGGAACTTTTTCTGGAGTCAATGCCGATTACATCGATGAAAACCAAAAATTTATTCCCCTAATCTATAAAACTCATACTCGTCGAGAGCGTCATGAAGAGCTGGTCTCTTATTCAATTAAGGGCGGTATATCCCAAGCTAGAATTGCTAGCGATATTGCTGGAAATTCTGGAAGAATACATATGAATATTTTGTGGGAAATGGGAGGGGCTGAGCGAGTATTGCATGGCATTCTTGATGGTGCCAAAGATTTAATACATGGAATAACTTGTGGAGCTGGAATGCCTTATCGATTATCAGAAATTGCTGAAAAATACCGAGTTTACTATTATCCGATTGTTTCTTCAATGCGGGCTTTTAGAGCTCTTTGGAAAAGAAGTTATCATAAAGCCAAAGATTTGCTAGGTGGGGTAGTTTATGAGTGTCCTTGGCGTGCTGGTGGTCATAATGGTTTATCAAATGCCGAAAGCCCAGATAGCTATGAAGATCCATACCCACGAGTCGTTGAAATTCGTAGTTTCATGAACTCGGTTGGTTTAAATGAGGTTCCGATAATTATGGCTGGGGGAGTTTGGCATCTTGAAGAATTTGAACATTGGCTTGATAATCCTGAAATTGGACCAATTGTTTTTCAATTTGGAACTCGTCCAATTCTAACTCAAGAATATCCAATATCAAAATCTTGGAAGGAAAAATTATTATCTTTAAAAAAAGGTGATGTTTATTTAAATCGCTTTAGCCCAACTGGGTTTTATTCCTCTGCTATTGAAAATGAATTTATCCGCGAGTTAAAAGCTCGTGAAATTCGTCAAGTTGAATATCGTTCAAAACCTGATGATTCCTTTACTGATTCTATTCCTTTTGGTCAAAGGGGTAGGGTAGTTTATGTTAAGCCAAATGATAAATCTAAAATAGATCAATGGGTAGCGAGTGGCTTTAATGAGCCGATGAAAACCCCTGATGAAACCCTAATGTTCGTTGATAAATCCAAGGCTCAGCAAATTTTGACTGACCAAATAAATTGTATGGGCTGCTTGAGTCAATGTAGGTTTAGCAATTGGGCAGATAAGGAAGAGATGCATTACACTAATGGCAAAAAGGCCGACCCTAGAAGTTTTTGTATTCAAAAAACCTTGCAAGATGTGCGTTATGGTATTGATATCGAGAACCAATTAATGTTTGCGGGTCATAGCGCATATCGATTTGCTACCGATCAATTTTATAATAATGGATTTATTCCAACCATTCAGCAATTGGTTGATAGAATAATGACAGGAAAATAATTTAATTAAATGTCAAAAAATATTAAAAAAACCAGATTTATTTTTATTACTGGTGGTGTTGTATCCTCCCTTGGCAAAGGTTTAGCCTCAGCATCTTTGGCTAGTTTATTGCAAGCTAGGGGATATAGTGTAAAACTTCGCAAGCTTGACCCGTATTTAAATATTGATCCAGGCACTATGAGCCCAACCCAACATGGCGAGGTTTTTGTAACTGAAGATGGAGCAGAAACTGATCTTGATTTAGGTCATTATGAAAGATTTACAGGAGTAGATTGCAAGAAAAATGACAATGTCACCGCTGGGCAAATTTATTTGGAACTTTTATCAAAAGAAAGAAAGGGTGATTATCTTGGTGGAACCGTTCAAGTTATCCCTCATGTAACTGACTTAATTAAAAAATTTATTATTAATGACTCAAAAAATGTTGATTTTGTTTTGTGCGAAATTGGTGGCA
This sequence comes from uncultured Rickettsia sp., assembly GCA_964505265.1. Classification (GTDB taxonomy): domain Bacteria; phylum Pseudomonadota; class Alphaproteobacteria; order Rickettsiales; family UBA1997; genus CAILUF01. The sequence goes on along the minus strand of CAZDGN010000007.1, from coordinate 45,098 downwards.
CGGTTGGCGATATCGAGGCCTTACCTTTTTTTGAATCAATTCGTCAACTAGGCTATGAATTGCCTAATCAATGTGCTTTTTTACATTTAACTTTGTTGCCCTATATTGAAAGTGCAAATGAACTAAAAACTAAGCCAACTCAACATTCAGTCAAGGAGCTTCGTTCAATAGGCATTCAGCCTAATATTATTTTATGCAGGGTAGAGAGACCAATAGAATCAATAAGTAAAAATATTTTAGAAAAAATTGCACAGATGTGTTCAATTAATCCTTCTGCGGTAATTCCCGCTCCAAATGCTAGCTCGATTTACGAAGTGCCAATGATTTATCATAAATTAGGGCTTGATCGAGAAATTTTAAAATATTTTAAATTAGAGCATAAAAAAGCCCCAGATTTAACCAAGTGGATTAAAATTAAAGATGCTATTGAAAAGCCAAAAGATGAAATTAATATTGCCATTATTGGAAAATATAATGACTACCAAGATTCATATAAATCGCTAATCGAAGCCATAAATCATGGTGCGTTTTCCTTAAAAGTTAAAGCCAATATTATTTGGATTAATGCTCGTGAAAATCTCAAGACTTTACCGCAGGATATTCATGCTATTTTAGTTCCTGGTGGCTTTGGTGAAGATGGAACTCAAGGAAAAATCTCGATGATTAAATTGGCTCGCCAAAATAAAATTCCTTTCTTGGGAATTTGTTTTGGAATGCAAATGGCAGTGATTGAATTTGCCAGAAATGTTGCCAAAATTTGCAATGCCACTTCTAGCGAGATTTCAAAAAATGGTGATTTTGTTGTGGCTATGATGCATGAGTGGCAAGATAAAAATGGCACAAAAAAAGCTGGAAAAAATTTAGGTGGAACTATGAGGCTTGGAGCTTATCCATGTGAATTGAGGGCGAATTCTTTGGCGCATAAAATTTATGGTGAAAATAATATATCTGAGCGTCATCGTCATCGCTATGAGGTAAATATTTCTTATCAAAAAACTTTAGAAAAATCAGGTTTGATATTTTCGGGAATGTCTCCAGATAAAAAACTTCCTGAAATAATTGAGATAAAAGATCATCCGTTTTTTATCGCAGTTCAATTCCATCCAGAGCTAAAATCTAAGCCTTTTAAGGCTCATCCATTATTTATAGAATTTGTAAAAAATGCTTTAATTTTTAAAAAATCTAATTTGAAAAAATCTAAATGATGAATATTTTTTTTAAAAATTTCTTTATTTTTTTGCTTATTTTTAATTTTAGCTCTTGTGGTTTTCAAGTTATTTATAAAGACCAATTTGATGAGGCCTCAATATCTAATAAATTAGCCTCCATCAAAATTAAAAAGAATCGTGAATATCTTCATCAAAAATTAAAGTGTAATTTGCTCGATGTTTTAAATCCTGATAGCATTAAAGTTGAACCTAAATATATTTTAGAAATTACTTATACAACCAAAACTTCCCCAACCTTTACCAACATAACTGGTTCGTCAGGAAGAAATAAAATGACAATCTCAGTAAGTTATGATCTAAAAAAACTTAATGATTTAAGCTTAGTATCATCTGGTAAGACCGAAGTTTATGATAGTTATGATGTTGATTTAAATCGATATGGAACATATAGTGCTGAAGAATTTGTTAAAGAAAATCTAACTAAAGTAGTTTCTCAAAATATTCGAAATTTGATAGTAAGTGATTTAATTGAAGAAAAGACCCCTTAAAATATTTATTAATAAATTACCCAAATCAAAATTTAGCCAATTAATTTGGGTTGGAATTTTATTTAAAAATTTTATAATTAAATAAAATAAAACCAAATTATTATAATTATAGTATGAAGAAACCTGAATTATTAATGCCAGCTGGCAATCTTGATCGACTTAAAACCGCAATATTATATGGTGCCGATGCAGTATATATAGGCACTCCAGATATGTCACTTCGGGTTAAATCTAGTTTCAGCCTTGAGGATGTGGTTGAAGGAGTTAAATATGCTCACGAATATGGTAAGAAGGTTTATTTAACTCTAAATTTATTTTCGCACAATAAAGATATCGAAAAACTTCCACAATTTATTAAAACTATTCAAGATGTTCGCCCCGATGGCTTAATCGTTTCCGATCCGGGTGTTTTTCAATTTGTAAAAAAAATGGCACCAGAATTAGAGCTTCATATTTCAACTCAAGCTAATGTTTGTTCGTTTTTAACGGTTGATTTTTGGAAAGAGCAGGGTGCCAAGTTGGTGGTTATGGCTCGCGAGGTAAGTTTTGAGGAGCTCAAAGAAATTCGCCAAAAATGCCCAGATATTAAGCTTGAAACTTTTATTCATGGCTCAATGTGTATGACTTATTCGGGTCGCTGTTTGCTATCAAATTTTATGGCCGAAAGAGGGGCAAATCAGGGTTCTTGTGCTCATTCTTGTCGCTGGGGTTATAAATTAAAAATCAAACTTAAAGATAATACTGAACATGAAATTGAGATTAATGAAAATAATAAAGATTTGTTTGATTTTTTTCTAGAAGAAGAGATTCGCCCAGGATCACTAATGCCATTTGAAGAGGATGTGAATGGTTCATATATTTTAAATGCAAAAGATTTATGTTTGCTTCCAAAGTTAAATGAATATATTGATCTAGGTTTAGATTCCTTTAAGGTTGAGGGTCGTAATAAAACTGAATTTTATGTTGGTAGTGTTGCCAGAGTTTATCGCAGTGCGATTGATGATTATTGTAATGACCCACAAAATTGGAGTGCCGATGATTATATGGACGAAATCAATGCTGTAGCAAATCGAGGCTATAGTTTAGCATTTCATGATGGAAGACTTACCAATCTAGCTCACGACTATGAAAGTACAGGCTCAACAAGTTTTTATGAATTTGCGGGCAAAATATTAGAGTGGAGAGGTGATGATATGATAATTGAGGCAAAAAATTTGCTGGAAGCTGGAGATGTTTTAGAATTTTTATCGCCTTTGCAAAGAGAAGCAATTTTATTGAGGATTTACGAATTTAAAATGCTTAAAAACAGTAAAAATAATCAAGAAGAAATTCTGATTTGCGATAAATTACATGGCGGTCAGAAGCCAAAATTCATAATTAACGCCAGTGCCTTTCATTTATTCGATATTGCGGAAATCAAAAAATTATTACCTCCTTTAACATTAATTCGTAAAGAAAAAAACAACATTGAAGAAGAAAAATTAAAAGTAGAATCTAGACAATTATCGCATCAGCTTGAAGCTGGCAATATTAGGCAAGAAAAATATCAAAATAAACGTCAAAAATATTTTCAAGCCAAAGAAATTGGTGATGAAAAAATCGTACCGAGAACCCCAAGAATAGGGACTGAAGGCTGTTGTGGCAAGGGTTGCAATGGTTGCTTAATTTTCTTTCACGACGAAAAATATGCCAAAGCTCGCGAACTTCTCAAAAGCAAAAAAATCGGTGAAATGTTATAAATTATCAATCAAAAAAATATGAAAATTATTTTTCAATCAATTGCTTTTTATTTAAATTTGTTTCTCCGATATTTTTAATAATTCCAATTGCAATCATTAAATTTATAGAAAAAATTAAGATTAGGCTGATAAAAAAACTTAGTATTTTATCAAGCAAATTATTTTGATATGCAATTAACGATAGCAAAATTATGATTGAGCTATAAGATACTGAAAGTGAGGCGATTTTTTTTTGATAATCCTTGAAAATAAATAGCCCAGCGATAGCACAAACACAAACTAAAACCAGTAAAAAATATGAAATTAAAATCATTTTTAAATTTAAATTTTGTTAAAATTTTAATATTTTCTATGATATTTTCTTTAAATTCAAGAGCTGAAATTATTGAAAATCGAAACGAAGAAACTAATTTTGGTGATTGGAAATTATATTGCGAAATAGACGATATGATGAGCTTGTCGCATTGCAAAATTGCTTCCAAATTTTATGATAATTCTTCGGTAATATCTTTGCAACCAACTCCTAAATTTGCCAATGAATTTTTTATAATTATTCCAAAAATTAAAATTGGTTCATTCGCCAAAATTCGTGTTGACCAAAATGATTTAATGCTGTCTGGCAATATTTCGAAACAAGATTTTGGAATGCTTCCAATTGAAAAATCGCAAAAAAATATTTTATTTAATCAAATGAAAAAAGGTGATAATTTATTTTTAAGATTTAATGTTGCGGATTCTGAAAAAGAAATTACAATTAGATTAAACCTTAATGATTTTAATAAGGCTTTAGATCAATATAATAAAAAAGTTTTTCAAAAATAATATGTCACATTCACAAAAAATTAGAATTGCCGTTAATGGTCCTGGAAGAATTGGAAGAGCTATAATTAGAGCTATCTTTGAAGAAAAAATGCAAAATGATTTTGAAATTGTCGCAATTAATGGGTCGGCTCCGATTGAAACCATCTCTCACTTGTTGCGATATGATTCTGTCCACGGCACCTTCAATCATAAAATTGAAATTATTGATCACAATCTTCACATAGATGGCAAAAAAATCTTTCTTACCGCAGAGCGTGATCCGCTAAAAATTGACTGGAAATCTCACAAAATTGATATAGTTTTTGAATGTACAGGAGCATTTACAAAATATGAAGATGCTTACAAGCACATCACAGCTGGTGCCAAAAAAGTAATTATTTCAGCGCCCGCAAAAGAAGATAATGTTAAAACTATAGTTTATGGTGTAAATCATAAAAACCTTACTGAAAATGATGCGGTCATTTCTATTGGATCTTGTACCACAAATTGTTTGGCCCCAATCGCCAAAGTTTTGCACGATAACATTGGCATTGAAAAGGGTTTTATGACCACGGTTCATGCCTACACCAATGACCAAAATATCGTCGATAATACTCATAAGGATTTGCGCCGAGCCAGAGCTTGTGCTATGTCAATGATTCCAACTTCAACTGGAGCCGCCAAAGCAATTGGTCTGGTCTTGCCTGAGCTAAAAGGAAAGCTGGATGGAGGTGCCATTCGAGTGCCAACACCGAATGTTTCTTTGGTTGATCTTAATTTTATTGCCAGCAAAAACACTTCAATTGAAGAAATTAATTCGTTAATGAAAAAATATGCCGATGGCGAAATGAATAGAGTTTTAAATTATGTCTCTGAACCGCTAGTTTCAATTGATTTCAATCATAATAATTTTAGCTCAAATTACGATGCCACTCAAACCAAGGTAATTGGTGGCAATATGGTTAAGGTTTGCTCTTGGTATGATAATGAGTGGGCTTTTTCAGTGCGGATGCTTGATGTTGCTAAATATTTAAAAATATAATTTTTTAAAATTATTCGTTTAAAAATCCGTTTTTAATAGTCAAAATTCGGTCAGTTTTTTTAGCGAGTTCTAAATTATGAGTTACTACTAAACAAGAAATTTCATATTTTTTTGTTAGATTTTTTAATAATGAAAAAACTTTCTCAGAAAGTTCGCTATCCAGATTTCCAGTTGGCTCATCAGCCAAAATTAATTTTGGTTTTGAAACAATTGCTCTAGCTATTGCTACCCTTTGTTGTTGACCACCCGATAGCTGTGCGGGTTTAAAATTTATTCTGTCACCAAGCTCGATTTCTTCAAGAATTTCTTTAGCAATTTGCAAAGCTTTATTTTTGCTTACACCCTGAATAAAAAGGGGTAGAGCGGTATTTTCTATTGCTGAAAATTCTGGAAGTAAATGATGGAATTGATAAATAAAGCCAATATGTTTTTTACGAATTTCGGTGCGAATTTTATCGGAAGCTTTTGCCATTTCATTACCATTAATATTGATACTTCCTGAGCTTGGATTATCGAGTAATCCGCAAATTTGAAGAAGGGTGGTTTTGCCAGAACCAGATGGACCAACTAAGGAAACAAAATCCGCAGGCATAATTTTCAAATTGATATTTTTTAGAACAGAAATTTGATTATTGGCTTGGGTGAAGTTTTTGCAAATATCAATGGTTTGAAGAACGGCACTCATATTATTTTTTTCGTTTTTTTGGAGTGTCATCATCTTCATCGTCAAAATTATCATCCTCGTTATATTCGTAATTAAAATCATCTTCCTCTTCCTCTTCTTCCTCATCATCTTCATCATCATCTTCATCATCTTTTTTAATAATTTTGACATTATCAAAATCATCAAAACCATCATCCTTGGTAGAAGTTTTTTTATCACTTTCAAGTTTATCTTTTGCGGTTATAATAATTTTTTCTTTGGCATCTTCAAAATTGATATTATAGATGGCGCTATATTCGCATGCTAACCGAAAAATCGCAGTTTCATAGATGATTCTTTCACTATAGGATCGTTCGGAATCATCAATATCGCGAGTGAGGTCGCGAAGAACTTCCGCAAGCATTATAATATCACCAGAATTAATTTTGGTTTCGTATTCTTGTGCTCTTCTTGACCACATGCCCTTCATTTTTTTAACTCCGCTTCGAAGAATTGACAAAACCTCTTCCATCTTTGATTTTGATGATAAAGGTCTGATGCCAAATTTATCAGAATTTTTGACAGGAATTTTGATGGATAATTTTTCTTTATCAAAAAATATGTGGTAACAATTTATTTTTTGATTAGCAATTATATTTTCTTCGATATTGATGATTTTACCTACACCGTGCGAAGGATAAACCACAAAACTATTGATTCCAAAACTGTTATTTGTGAGATTATTTTGGGAATTTTTTGAATTTTTTTTATTTTTTTCTTTAGTTTCAATTATTTTTTCAGCTTTTGGTTTTTTGTTTTCAGAAGTTTTTTTGTTATTTTTGGAGTTTTTTGAAAGTAATTTTGGTTGCGATGATTCTGGTTTAGCTAGGGCTTTAATTTTAGTTTTGACTTGCTTGGGAGTTTGTTTTTTACTATTTTTTTTTAAATCTTGTTTTTTAACCAAGGGTTTTTTTATTTTTGATTCTACCTTATGTGCAGCTTTAATGTTTGATTTTGCTTTTGCTTTGTTATCTGATTCTACTGTTTTTTTAACATTTTTTTTTGGATCGATAGAAATTTTAGTTATTTTAGTTTTTTTTGTTATTTTATTATTTTTATTTATGGAATTTTTTGGTTTTTGCTTAAGTTTCATATTTTTTAAAAAATTTTAATTTTATTTAATTTTATTTATTTTAAAATAATTGGTAGTTTAAAATTTAAATTCTATTATTTATTTCAATAATTAATTGTTTTATAATTTTTAATAAATAAATTTTTTTATCATCTTAAAAACTATAACATTATTATTTTAAATAAAAATTTATAAATATAATATAATTGTAGTAAAAAAAACTTTATTGTCTATAAAATAGTTTTGTCAAATAAATTATTAATCCACCAAATATTAATAAATTGAAAAAAAATTCAAATAAAAGTCAGAAAAAAAATCAAATATTGGATTTGATAAATATTATTATTGAAAATAAATTATTTAAGCCTGTTTCAATAACAATATTATCGGTTTTTTTGCTATTTAAAATTTATCAATATTCAATTTTATTTTTAGATTCCTCGAATTTTTTATCAAGAAATAATGATTATTCTAAATCTATCAAAATATCATTGGCGGGTTCTCAATATAATTTTGATTTTGATGAAGAGCAAATTTTGGATTACGAAATTAAAAATGGCGATACATTATTGAAAATCCTTGCCAATATAGGCTCTAGCGAACAAGATATTTTTGCAATTTTAACAGCAATCAAAAAGATTCATAATATTCAAAACTTAAATGTTGGAACCGTCATAAATATCACTTATCGAAGCGAAAATAAGGAAGAACAAATTCAAGCTGACGAAAAAAAAGTTATAATTTCTAATATAACCATTCCATCGGCCATTGATGAAAATATTGTAGTAACTAGAAAAAACGATGGAGGATATGATGCTAGAGAGCTTAAAATCAAGCTTTTGAAATATAATTCTAGATATTTTGGGGTTATAAAAAATGGTTTATTTGTTGATGGTGTTGAGGCTGGAATTTCTCCAAATGCTATGATGAATATGATTAACATATACGGTTATGATGTGGATTTTCAACGCGATATTCATAGTGGCGATAAATTTGAAATGTTAGTTGAAAGTTTTTATGATGAAGATGGCAAAAAAGTTCGCGATGGCAATGTTTTATTTTCATCTTTAACCTTACAAAACCGAAAAATTGAAATTTATATGCATAAAATTAATGATAAGGTCGAATATTTTGATGCTAAAGGAAATTCAGTCAGAAAGTCGCTCCTTAGAACACCAATAAACGGGGCTAGAGTTTCTTCGGGTTTTGGAATGAGAAGACATCCGATTTTGGGTTATTCAAAAATGCATAAGGGTGTAGATTTTGCGGCACCAATTGGCACTCCGATTTTGGCGGCAGGCAATGGCACAATAGTTTATATGGCAAGAAAAGGTGGATATGGAAATTATGTACAAATTATACATAATGGTGATTATTCGACTGCTTATGGTCATGCTAGCAGATTTAGTAAAAAATTTAAAATAGGTTCTAAAGTTAAACAGGGAGATGTTGTAGCCTATGTTGGAAATACTGGTAGATCGACTGGTCCGCATTTACATTTTGAGTTGATTTATCGCGGAATTCAGGTTAATCCCGCCAAGGTTAAGGCTACCTCTGGTATAAAGTTAGTAGGTAAAGAGTTGGTTCGATTTGAATCTACGAAAAATGAAATTGATCGATATCGTCGAAACACACCAAATCAGGTTAAAAAGATTAATTAATGAAAATTGCTAACATCCTAATAGATTCACCCGAAAAAAAAGAGAAGTTGAAATTGGTAGAAAACAGTTTTTTGGATTATGCTTTATATTTAACTAAAAGGGGTGAGAATGTTCTATCGATTTTTCGAACAAATAAAGAGTTTAAAGTTGCTTCCCAAAAGGTTTCAACAGGTATCTATGAATTATCAGAGAATTATTTTTTTAAAAAATTTTCCATCATAAAATTATGGTTAAAATTAGTAAATTTTGAACCAGATGTAGCGATTTGTCATTCAAGAAAAGCTCTAATTTTAACATTATTTGCTCGGTTTTTTTGCATTATAAAATTTCCAATTATTTCGATTTGTAACGATGACAAGCCGCAAGATTTTAAAAAAAGCGATTATGTGATTGTAAGAAATTCAGCATTGGTTAAAGAATTTATATCAATAGGGATTTTACGAGATAGAATTTTTGTGATAAATAAATCTATTGAAGTTGCAAATGATTTCCAAATTTTAACTAAACCAAAATTTGGTGAGGTCATTAAAATTGGTTCAATTGGATCAATTACTGAGGGAAAAAATTTTGATAAAATAATTAAAGCTATTGCCATTTTAAATAAAAAAAATATCCGATGCGAATATTATATTTTAGGCGATGGTGATTTTAGAGATAGCCTAATTTTACTTGCCGAGGAGTTGGGTATGCAAGAAAAATTTAAAATTATTAATTTTAAAAATAGTATCAAGGATTTTTTTCAGAATATCGATATTGCGGTAATGCCAATAGAATCTGATGCTTGCGACGATTTTATTTTAGATCCAATGCTGTATTCTACGCCAATTATAACTTCCTATTCAAAACATTTTGAAGATTTAATTGAAAATAATATCAATGGAATAAAAATAAAATTAAATCCTGCAAATGAAATTCCAGATTTAATTGCAAATTCTATTGAGTTATACCTAAATGATGAAACCGAAGCAAGGCTAATGGCAAAGCGTGCTTTTGAAAAAATAATTGACCATCATTCTAGCGAAATTATTGCCAATAAAATTCATTATATTTGCGTAAATTCAAAAAATATTTATTAAGATTCGTAATTAAAAATTTTTGATTCCCAATTTTTATTTCTGATATTTTAAAATTCGATTTTTTATTGAAGTATTTTAAAGCAAATTAAGACTGCCATCTTAAAATTATTGAGCCCCATGTGAGCCCTCCACCCAAAGCTTCTAAGACCACAATATCATTTGGCTTAATTTTATTATTTTTATGAGCATAATCAAGGGCTAGAGGAATTGATGCTGCAGAAGTATTGGCATGATTTTGGACGGTGGTAATTACTTTATCGGGTGTAAGTTTTAGTTTTGTGGCTACCGCATCAAGAATTCTAAGATTGGCTTGGTGAGGGACGAGTAAATCAATGTTATCTTCTTTTAGATTTGCCTTGGATAATGCGTTAAAAACCGAATTTGACATTTTTTCAACCGCATGCTTGAAGACATCCTTACCTTGCATTTCAATGAAGCCCGAGCGTTGATTTAGTGAGATGCCGGAATTGGTTTTAAGAATTTGCACTAAATCACCATTTGAAGAGATTGATTGCGAAATTATACCCTCATTTAAATTTTCTGTGGCCTGCAATAAAACCGCTCCAGCACCATCGCCAAACAAAACACAAGTGTTTCGATCTTGCCAATTAACTATTCTACTTAAAGTTTCGCTTCCAATCACTAAAGCATTCTTTACCATTCCGATATTAATGTAGCTATTGGCAATGGATAAGGCATAAATAAAGCCAGAGCAAACTGCCTGTATATCGAATGCAAATGCTTTGCTAGCTTGCAATTTTCCTTGTAAAATGCATGCGGTGGATGGGAAGGTCAGGTCGGGAGTTGTGGTAGCAACAATAATTAAATCTAAATCTTGAGGGGTAATTGAAGTATTGGTAAATAGATTTTGACATGCTTTGAAAGCTAAATCCGATGTTAATTCATTTTCGTGAGCAATATGTCTTTGCTTAATTCCAGTTCTTTCGGTAATCCATTCATCGCTGGTATCAACTATTTTACTTAAGGCAAAATTATCGAGTATTTTTTCTGGAAGATAGTGACCAGTTGCGGTGATTATTGAATTATATTTCATAGTTAATTTTGCTCATTTAAATCTGATTCTGCCTTAAGATTGATGGCGCTATTCATAGCCGATTCATTGGCTATAATTTCTTCAATAATTTTTTCATTAATTTTGTTTTCAAGTAATGAAATTGTTACTTTTATGGCATTGGCAAAGCCAATTGCATCAGTGCTTCCATGGCTTTTTACGACTACACCATTTAAGCCAACTAACATTGCTCCATTATGCATTCTTGGGTCAATTTTTTTGGTGGCATTACTTAAGGAGTTTGAAGACAAAACATAGCCAATTTTTGACCAAATAGAGCTTGTGAAACCATCTTTAATAACTGAAGAAATAAATTTAACAGTGCCTTCAATTGCCTTTAGAGTTACATTTCCAGTGAAGCCATCGGTAACAACTACATCAACCGTGCCCTTGGCAATATCATCACCTTCAACATAGCCATAAAAATTATCTTTAAGTTGACTGTTTTTTAAAATTAGTGCTACATTTTTTACATGTTCATGACCCTTTAATTCTTCTGAACCAACATTTAAAACTCCAATTTTTGGATTTTCAATTTTAAGAGCGAATCTAGCAAATGCATTTCCCATAACGGCAAATTGAAACAATACTTTTGAGTCGCATTCAATATTGGCACCCATATCTAAAAATACTGTTGCCTTGGATTTTTTGTTGGGAATTGATGTTACAATTGCGGGTCTTTCGATTGATGGCAATGGTCGAAGAATAACCTTGGATATTGCCATCAATGCACCAGTGTTGCCAGCTGATACTACAGCATGCGATTCACCATCTTTGACTGAATCGATAGCAAGTCTCATACTTGATTTGGTAAGTTTTCTAAGAGCATTTGACGGTTTTTCATCGGCGGAAACTACTTGATCGGTATCGATTAAATCAAAGCGACCTTTTAAGTAACGACAATGGTTTATAATTGGTAAAACTTTTTTTGCATTTCCATAAAGCCTAAAATGTACATCAAAATTTTTTGAAGCAATAATATCGGCTCCTTCAATAACGATTTGAGGGGCTTTATCGCCACCCATGCAATCAAGTGCTATAGTATATTTAGCCACCACGATTATTCTTCAGTTGGTTTTTTTACTTTCTTTTTAATTACTTGTTTATCGTTATAGGTTCCATCTGGTCCAATGTGATGGGATAACCTAAATTCTCCAGAAGTTTTGTCGGTAATAACATTTGCAAAGTCAGCTTCGAAAGTGCCGTTGCTACCTCTTCTCATTGAGCTTCTAGAGCTGGTTTTTTTCTTTTTTGGAACTGCCATATAAGTGATTATTTAAAATTAATATTGTATCTTTATATTTTAAATTATTTTCTAAGAAAAGTTAGATAGAAAAATTTAAAATTTTTGATAAATTAAAATAAATTTTTGATTTAAATAAATTTTGTTTTTAATATGTATAAATAATATTATCAATTTTCAATAATTGCAACTCTGAATTTTAATTAAAATATTATTGAACTAATAATTTTCTTCAAATTTTTTAAAAATCTTAAATAATGCATATTTTTTTTCACAAAATTTATTTAATTTTAACAATAAATTTGTTGTTAATTTTAGGGTCTTGTTCATCGAAAATTGAAAATCAGGGCTATATATTCGATAATCTAGACTTTTCTTCGGTTCAAAAAAATGTAACTTCAAAAAATACGATTTTACAAATTTATGGTTCGCCAAGTTTTTATTCTGATGTTTCTGATAAGGAATATTGGTTTTATTATGCCAATCAGGTAAAAAAATTTCTTTTCTTTAAACCAGAAATTCTGACCCAAGATATATTAATTGTTAGTTTTGATGAAAATGATAGGGTAGATTTTGTTAAAATTTTGGATATAAAAAATATGGATAATAGTTTTTATTTTAATATTAATAAAACTGAGGTTAAAAGTCATGAAAAAGGCTTTTTCAAGTCAATATTTGAAAATGTTGGGACGATTAGAAATAATTAGAAATTTCTTAATTTTATTTTTTGTCTTCAATTGTAGTTTTGTTGAAGATAAAAGCGAAATTGATAGATTTTCAATCGCTACTGAAATTGTCTGTCCTAACAATAAAAGATATATGATTAGATATGCCTATAGTCATGAAGTTAGAATGGCAATTCAAAAGGATTATTATCGTAAAATCCGCGAAGATAGTAATGAAAATTTTACGGTAATTCGTATTCCTAATATCGAGTCATTTCATATTGAAAAAGTAAAACCCGAAGAGTTAATTAATTGTGATATTATTGAGGGTTATATACCAAATATTTATCCAAATTATATTAGGTCTTTTAAGGAGAAATAATTTTGTTCTCGAATTTTTAAACTTTGTATAAAATTTTGTATTTTGGATGATTTTTTTAAATTTAATCTAAACTAAGCGCCATAAATGGGGATTTTCAAATAAATGGTGCAAAAATTTATTATTTAGGCTATGACCCATTTTATAAGCCTTAAAATGACCAATTATAAATTTTCCAGCTAAAAATAAATCGCCAATAAAATCAAGTGCCTTATGGCGAACAAATTCATCGTGATATCTAAGTGGACCTTGATTTAAAATTTTATCAGTATCAATAACAATGGCATTATTAAGAGAGCCTCCTAAGGCTAATTTCATTTGATGCATTTTTTCAATTTCATGCTTAAAGCAAAAGGTTCGAGCCATACATAAATCATTTTTAAATGAGTGCGAAGCCGAGTTAAAATGTAAGGTTTTGTGGCTAATTAATTGATGATTAAAGTCAATATTTAGGTCTATAGTGAATTGTCTCGAAGGAAGAACCTCGATGAATTTATCGCCATCTTCAAGACGAATTTTTTCGGTAATTTCGATTATTTCACGATTGGCATCCTGATGATTAATTCCTGCACATTCTAACAAGAAAACAAAAGGCTGCGATGACCCATCCATAATTGGGACCTCAATATTATCAATTTCTACTATTAAATTATCGATTCCACAACCCCATAAAGCAGCCATAAAATGTTCGATTGTAGAGATACCAATTCCAAATTCATTGGTAATTGTGGTTCCTAAATTAGTGGTGGTGACATTTTTGAAATGTGCTAAAATTGTGTTTTTATCAGAACTTATGTCGGTTCTTTTAAAAATTATTCCAGTGTTAATTGGTGCTGGTTTTATTGTTAAATTAACATTACAGCCAGTGTGCAAACCAACTGAATTACAGCTGATTGAGTTATTAATGGTTTTTTGCGATAAGTTGAACATAAATTATATTACCAAGGATATTTTGATTTTGTTTTTCCAATATGAAACTCAAAATCCATAAGATAGTCAAAAAAATTTATCCTTTTTTTGTTAAATGAAGACATATTTATGGCAAATAAAATCAATATGCCAAAAAATGTAAAGCCCCAAACTTCTGAAAAAAGTTGATAAATGCTAATTTTATTTTTAGTAATGTAAATAAATAAAATCAAAACGAAAAAATATGGAATTATCGATAGGAAATAATAATAAAAACCATCAGAAAATTTAATTTTTTTTTGGTTATTTTTATCAGCTACTATTATACCTAATATTCTTTTGCCAATTGAGGCTTGCCATTTAGAACTGTAAAAAAAAGCATAATAAAAGGCTCCGATTAAAATTATAAAAACCAAAATAGAAATTCCCTGAAAAAAAATCGAATGAGAATAAATAAATTCCATATGTTCTGGAGTTCCTTTTGGAGTTTTGGTGCCAAATTTTGATTCAAATTCACTATAAAAATTATGAATGGTTTTTATAAAAAAAACATTGCCAATTAATTGAAGAACTATACCTCGAATTATCATCACAATTAAAATATCAATAGCAGATGATAATGATCTTTTAAAAGGTGAAGCATAATTAATGAAATCATCATCGTTAGTGTTTTTATTTTTAGAAAAATTGAATAAAAAACTATTTGTGCTCATAACCTTTTTGAGAAAATTTAATTAATTTTTTAGTGATAAAATCTTGATATAATTTTACAATATAATTTTTACTATTAATAGTTTTTTTTGGATTACTTTTAGTAAATTTGCCAATGCAGGTAAGTTTTAAATCTAATTGTTGAGAAATTTTGGTGATTTTTTGAGTATTATTTGGGTGGCTTGAAAAAATAATTTCATAATCATCGCCCCCAGACAATAAATCTAAAATTGTGAGATGAGAATTTTGCTCAAGATATTTTTTAGAGGAGTTAGAAATAGGAATTTTTGATAAATCAATTTCGGCAACTAAATTTGAAGCCTCGCAAATATTTTCAAGGTCAGCGATTAACCCATCTGAAATGTCGGTAGCACATTTTGAAATTTTTTTGTTTGATAGAATTTGTGCTAATTCTACTCGGGGAGTCGGGTAAAAATGTTTTTCAAGTAATTTTTTATGAAAATCTAACAATTTTTTGGGTTTTTTTAATTTAACATCAAGACCAAGAAAGGCGTCACCAATATGGTTTGAAACGTAAATTAAATCTCCCTCAACGGCATTTTTTCTAAGTAAAATTTTCTTTTCATCTATCGCCCCAAAAATGGTTATCGAATAAAATAATTGATTAGAGTTTGAAGTGTCGCCACCTGCTAAAATAATATTATATTTTTCTTGAACCTTTTTTAAACCAATAGCGAAATCATCATAAAATTTTTTTGATAACATCGAATTTTTGGTGAATCCAAGAAAATAAAATAAAGGCTTACCCCCGCTTGAGGCAATATCGGAAATATTTGATAACAAAAGTTTTTGGGCAATTTTTTCACCCCCGTCGCTTTTAAGAAAATGAATATTTTCGATAAAAATATCTTTGCTTACAATAAAATTTTTATTAGATTTTTTAATCAAACTAACATCATCACTCAAATCGAATGAATTAATAATTTTGCTAGGGTAGTTATTATTTAATTTTGTGAGGGGGAGGAATTTATTTTCGATAATTTCAAATTCTTTCATTGAAATTTTAAATTTGATTGTGGTTCAAAATTATGGTGAAAAATGGATGAAATTTTCATCCATTTTTCTGGTGCTAATTATTTTTTAGCATCTTGAGCCACTGGAGCATTTACTGGTGCGATTGCTGGAGCGACTTCAGCTTTTTTAGCTTTTTTAGCTTTTTTAGCTTTTTTAACTTCAGGAGTTTTGATTTCTTCTACTTTTACTTCAGTTTGAGAAGTTTGTCCATTTTTGTTGGCACATGTTTTTTTGCAAGAGGAGCAAGAAGACAGAAGAGAAATGCTTAAAATTGAAATTAAAGCTAAGCGAATGAAGTTTTTCATATTAATTTATTGTTTTGTTTTAAAAAATTTGTTGATAAAATAAATCTAACTTAAATAGTAATTTTAAGTTAATTTTTTTTAATTAATAATAATTTTAAAAGTTTTTCATTATCAATCAATAAAAAAAATAAAATGTTCAAAAATAATTTTTTAGAAAATATCAATAATGAATTAGAAACTCTCAAAAATACCGGTTTATACAAGGGCGAATATGAAATTATTTCTTCGCAATCGGCAAATATTGAAATTAATCATCATGGTCATAAAAAAAGAGTATTAAATTTCTGTGCCAATAATTATTTGGGTCTAGCTAACAATAAAAATCTACTTGATATTGCCAAAAAAACAATCGACGAATATGGTCTTGGAACCGCTTCAGTAAGATTTATATGCGGAACATTTGATTTGCATAAAAAATTTGAAAACAAATTAGCAGAATTTTTGAATTATGAAGATGTTATAACTTTCTCTTCTTGTTTTTCAGCCAATGGTGGGGTTTTTGCCTCGCTTTTAACCGAAGAAGATGCAATAGTTTCGGCTGATTTAAATCATGCAAGCCTGATTGATGGCATTAGACTTTGCAAAGCTCATCGTTTTTTTTATAAATATAACGATATGGCGGAGCTTGAAAAAAAATTACATGAAGCTTCGAAACATAAAAATTTAATGATAGTCACCGATGGAGTTTTTTCAATGGATGGTGATATTGCTAATTTAAAGACAATTTGTGATTTAGCAGAAAAATATCAAGCTATCCTTCTGGTTGATGATTCTCATGCCACTGGATTTATTGGTGAAAATGGACGCGGAACCCCAGAGTATTGTGGTGTTGAGGGTAGGGTTGATATTTTGGTAAGCACTCTTGGCAAGGCCTTGGGTGGAGCTGGCGGAGGATTTGTTGCTTCTAAAAAAAATGTAATTGATAAACTTAGAAATAAAGCTCGACCTTATTTATTTTCAAATAATATTTTGCCGATTGTTGCTTCTGTTGGCATTGAGATATTGGACATGATTTCAAAATCTAAATTTTTGATTAAAAAATTAGCTGATAATACTCTGTATTTTCGTAAAAAAATTATTGATGCTGGTTTTGTTATTCATGACCCAAATGGCATTCATCCCGTAGTTCCAATTATGCTTAACGACGCTGTCTTGGCAAGTAAATTTGCTAAAATGATGATTGAAGAAGAGGGAATTTATGTGATTGCTTTTTCTTTTCCGGTGGTACCAAAAGATACCGCCAGAATTCGAGTGCAAATTTCCGCCTCTCACGAAAAAGAACATTTAGATGAAGCGATTTCAGCCTTTATAAGGGTTGGCAAAAAATTGAATGTTATTAAATAATGGATCAAGAATTATCAGAATTTGAAAAAAAAATGATGAAAAACCGCATTATGCTTAAGGCAACTGCATTTGCCTTGGCTATTGTGGTTTTTACAATTCTTATTGGAGTATTAATTTTGCAATTAATCTAAAATGTCAAATTATCTTTTAGCTAATTATGCTACTTTTGAATCAAAATCTCGTGGCAGGCTTCACATTGAAAATTTCGATGATTCGCAATTTCGTTCCTTATTTGGGAGGGATCGTGACCGTATCATAAATTCTTCGGCATTTCGCAGGCTTCAATATAAAACTCAAGTTTTTGTTAATCATCAGGGTGATCATTATCGAACTAGGTTAACTCACACTCTTGAGATGGCACAAATTGCCCGCTGGATTGCTGGAGCTCTTGAAGTTAATAAAGATTTGGCAGAAATTATTTCTCTTGCTCATGATTTAGGTCATCCGCCATTCGGACATGCTGGGGAGGAGGTTTTAAATCAAAAAATGCAAGAATTTGGTGGCTTCTCCCACAATGCTCACACTTTAAAAATTATTACCAAAATCGAAAATACTTATCTAGATTTTCTTGGCTTAAACCTTACATATGAGACTATTGAAGGGGTGGTAAAGCATAACGGGGCGATTACCGATAAAGCTAATTTAAATGAATATATTTTAAAATTTGATGAAAAATATAATTTGAAGTTGGAAAAAAATACTGGTCTTGAAGCTCAGATATCCGCAATTTCTGATGATATTGCTTATAATAATCATGATATTGAAGATGGTTTGAGGGCGGATTTATTTACTATTCAGGATTTGATGAAACTGCCTTTAATTGCTGAAATTTATGAAGAATTGATGAAAAAAAATCCAAATATTCGCCAAGAATTATTGGTTGGTGAGGCCAAAAGAAGAATCACGCTGGCAATGGTTTTAGATGTAATTGAGCAAACTAAAAAAAATATTGAAAATTTCCAAATTAAAACTTTAGATGATGTTTGTAATCATAAAAATTTGTTAGTAAATTTTTCGGCTTCAATGCAAAAAAATATCGACTCAATTCGCCAATTTTTAATGAAAAAAATGTATCGTCATCCCTTGGTTAATGAAATGTCTAAAAATGCCAGTAATATTTTGAATTTTTTATTTGATCATCATTTTATGAATCCAAAAAATCTTCCAAAGGAGCGTTATGATTTATTTTTACAAAATCCTAAACCCAAAAATTTAGCGGAAATTATTTGCGATTATCTTGCAGGAATGACTGACCGCTTTGCCATTAAATGTTGTAATATTATTTCTTGATTTTAATTAAATTAAATTTTGAAAAAAATAAATTTTATCTCCATACAATTAAATATCCACGAAAATTATTGCCATCTTTAGTATTCATTGCCTTAACAAAATCACTTACCTTGACCCAATACCATTGATTTTTATGGAGTGCGACATCTAAAATTAAAATTGAGTCAGAATTTTCATCGAATGCCACAATTGGCGAAATATGACCGTTGGTTTTGGCTTGTAAGATTTTGCCGTCAAAATTGGCAATTAAAAACTTATCTTGATCGCTTAAAATTTTTTTCAAATTTATTCTAAATTGATTAACCTTATCTTCATTAAATTCGGTTTGATAATAAATTTTTGACTTAATTTTGTGAACCTTTAAAATCTTTGAAAAGTCCGATAAATTCAGACCTGGGTCATAATCCGCTGGCGATAAATTTAAGGATTTTTTTTGGAAATCTACAATAGATTTTTCTTTAATTCTTTCAGTTTTTTCATTAAAAAATTCATCTTGAGAGACAAAGAGTGGGAATTTAATTATAGAGCCATCTGGACGCAAAGTTTCTGCAGAGCTTTGGCTCGGAATATCAGGATAAAATAATGCATTTTTGATAATTAAAGCAGAAGCTACCGAACAATAAAGCGGATTTTTTTGAGCTTGATAAAAATTTGCCAGCTGAAAGAAATCATTTTTATATTGACTTGAATTGAACTTGGCAATACCTTCTGGACTGTTCCATATTTGAAGGGCAAAAGCATTAGTAAAATTTAAAAAATAAAAAATAGCAATGCATAAAAACTTAACTTTCGAGAATTTTTGTGACGATTTTGTGATAAAAATCATAAATCAATTTATTAATTATTTAACTTATGAGAAAAAATATGCGCAAAATACCATTATTTCATATCATACAGATATTTTAGATTTTATAAAATTTATTTACAAATTAAAAAATAATATTGTAAATAGAAAAATTTTAGAAGAGTTGGAGCTTGTGGATTTTCGTTCATGGCTTGGCGAGAGGCTCGATAATCATATCAACAATTCCAATGCAAGAGCCTTATCAGCTTTGCGCTCGATGTTTAAATATTTTGAAAAAAATAATTTAATCACTAACCGAAAAATTTTTAAAATCAAGATTCCAAAACTCAGCAAAACCTTGCCAAGAGCTATTGATTTTAATGATGTCAAAAAAATTATTTTGGCCTTAGAAAATTATCATGAAGAGCCTTGGGAAAATGCTCGTGAAATTGCTATCACTTTCTTGATTTATGGCTGTGGGTTAAGAATTTCTGAGGCTTTATCGGTTAATAAAATTATGCTAGAAAATACTCAATCATTAGTTATAAATGGAAAAGGTGGTAAGCAAAGATTGGTGCCATTAATTCCAATTGTAAAAGATAAAATTGAAAAATATTTGGAATTATGTCCATTTAAAAAAAATCCGACTGATGCAATTTTTGTAAATAAAAAAAACAAGAAATATTTGCGGACGGTTTATGCAAATATTATTGCCGAAATTCGCAAGAATTTGAATTTATCAGATGATATAACTCCTCATGCATTTAGGCATTCATTTGCAACTGCTTTATTAGAAGAAAATGTAGACTTAAGAACAATTCAAGATTTGCTTGGTCATAGTAAATTATCTACAACCCAAAGATATACCAAGATTGATAAAATAAAATTGATTCAGAATTACAAAAAATTTAGCAATAGATAACTCTATTACTCGAATTTTACATCAACTTTAGATATTTTTTTGTTTAAAGTTGCTAAAACTTCGGCGGTGATATCAAGTTCATCTTTGAAAAACAAAGTTTGAGATGAAGGTATAATTACATCAAGATTTTTATCCTTAGAAATTTCAGAAACGATAACTTTAACCTTATCATTTACTTTACTCATAGCATCAATTGAGGCTTTTTTTAGGCTATTTTGTTTGCGGTCGATATAGGTTTTGAGGTCTTCAACTTTGGCTTCAAAAGTTTTAACTTCTTTGTCGAAAGCTTCTTTAGAAAGGGTAATTTTTTTGTCTTCTAATTTTTTTTGTTCTGTTTCAAGTTGAGATTGTTTTTTGTTGATATCTGCTTCATAGGAAGTTTTTTTGCTATCAACTTTTTTTTGAATATCAATTACTGCTAATGATTCTTGGATAATTTTATCAACATCAAGAACTCCAATTTGAGCTCCAAAAGCACTGTTTGCAAATAGCCCCAAGGTAAGAATTGTGCCTAAAAAGATTTTATTCATATGTATAATTTTTTTTATATTAATATTTTTTTAAGAAAAATGTAAAAAAATTTTTTTAAAGTTTGTATATTTAATATAATAAATTATATTTATTTCATAACAAATCAATAGTGTTTTTTTAAAAAAAATAAATTTTTTTATAAAATACAATTTTTAAAACAAAATTTAATAACAATGAATAATATTAATAAACCCACTAGAGAGCAAGCCGAGCAAGCTGTTAGAACGCTTATTGCTTGGGCAGGAGATAATCCAAATCGCGAAGGTTTGATTGAAACTCCAAAGCGAGTAGTCAATGCTTATCAAGATTTTTTTTTAGGATATAATGAAGATCCAATTAAGATTTTAGGAAAAACTTTCGAGGAAATTGAGGGTTATAACGATATTGTTTTAATAAAAAATATTCGTTTAGAATCTCATTGCGAACATCATATGGTGCCTTTTTTGGGTGTTGCACATGTTGCATATTTACCAAATAAAAAAGTAGTTGGTATTTCTAAAATTGCCAGATTGGTTGATGTTTTTGCCAAGAGATTACAAACTCAAGAAACGATGACTGCTCAAATTGCCAACTCCTTAAACATCGCCTTAAATCCTCGTGGGGTTGCAGTGTTAATTGATGCTAAGCACCAATGTATGACTACTCGAGGTATTCACAAAGTTAATGCTTCAACTGTTACCACTTCTTTTTTGGGAGAATTCAAGGATAATTCAACTCTTGAAAATCGGTTTTTACAAATGATTAAATTTGATTTTAAGGAATGTTAATAAAACACCATAGACCGATAATTTTGGCATCGTCTTCGAAGATTCGTGCCAAAATATTGCAGGAACACAACATTCAATTTGAAGTTATTAAACCATTTTATGATGAGGATAATGAAAAAAATTTTTTACCAAAAATGAATTGCCAAGATTTAGCAATTTTTTTGGCTCAAAAAAAAGCTTTATCGGTCAGCGAAAAATATCGTGATGCCATTGTTATCGGTGTTGATCAGGTTTGTGAGTTTAAAAAAGATGCCATTTCTAAATCCAAAAATCTTGAAGAGGCAATCTCGCAATTGTATCAATTTAACGGAAAAATTCATTACCAAAATAATGGTCTTGTAGTTTGTGAAAATAACAATATTATTTTTCAAAACTTTACAAAAGTTTGCCTCAAAATGCGTAAATTAACTTTAAAGCAAATTCAAGATTATGTGGCTTTTGAGCAATCTTATGGTTGTGCTGGAAGCTATAAATATGAATCTTTTGGCAAGCATTTATTTAGCAATATAAAAGGCGATTATTATGCGGTTTTGGGTCTATCGATCCAGCCATTACTTAATTTCTTACATCAAAATAAAATTATAACAATTTAATATATGGATATTTTAACTTATGATATTTTTTTTAGCCTATTAACTTTAACCTTTTTGGAAATAGTTTTAGGGATTGATAATCTAATTTTTATTGCGATTGTGGTTGCAAAATTACCTTATCAAAAACGTAAAATGGCAAGAATTTTTGGTTTATCTTTGGCATTTATTATCAGAATTTTAATGCTGTTAACTCTATCTTGGGTTATGAGTCTTACCGACCCATTATTTACAATAGGCGACAACGGATATTCTTTCAAGAATTTTCTGCTAATTCTTGGTGGATTATTTTTGATAATAAAAAGTGGTTGGGAAATTTCATCAGATGTGTTTTTGGTATTAAAAGAAACGCATGAGGAAAAAAAGATTAATGTTTCAAAAAATATGCTTTCCGCTATTTTGCAAATTACCTTAATTGATTTTGTATTTTCGTTTGACTCAGTAATTACAGCAGTTGGCATGACCAATAATATTCCAGTTATTGTCACCGCAATTGTAATTTCAATGATAGTTATGTTGTTAGCTTCTGAAAAAATCAGCTATTTCTTACAAACTTATCCTTCATTAAAAATTGTTGCTTTAGCTTTTATTTTTATGATTGGAGTAATTTTGCTAGCCGATGGATTCCATTTTCAAATTTCCAAGGGCTATTTATATTTCTCGTTATTTTTTACATTAGCGGTAGAGTCCTTAAATATTGTGGCTCGAAAGCGTCATAAATAATTTCTTGAAAATGACAAATAATTTAAAAGTCGCCGTTATTGGTTCTGGCATTTCTAGCTTAACATCTGCTTATTTTTTAAATCAAAAATATGATATTAAGCTATATGAAAAAAATGATTATTTAGGCGGACATTCCAACACGATAGACATAAATTACAACGGAAAAAATATTGCAGTTGATATTGGATTTATTGTTTTTAATCATCAAACCTATCCAAATTTAAAAGCTTTTTTTGAATTACTTGACATTAAAATTGCTAAAAGCCAAATGTCTTTTGCAGTTAAAATTCTTGAAAAAAATTTGGAATATGCTGGCACTAATTTGAATTCAGTTTTTGCCCAAAGAAAAAATTTATTTAAGCCAGCTTTTTTAAAAATGCTAAGAGACATTTTGCATTTCAATAAATCAGCTTCAAATCTACTAAATCAAGGGGTTGATCTTAATTATAGTATGAATAAGTTTTTGCAAGATTTGCGGGTTGGAAATTATTTTTCTCAATATTATCTCCTGCCAATGGCTTCAGCAATTTGGAGCACTCCACTCGAAAAAATCGGCGATTATCCAGCACAAAGTTTTGTAAGATTTTTTAAAAATCATGGATTATTGACGGTAAGTGATCAACCGCAATGGTACACGGTTGATGGCGGTTCAAAGCAATATGTAAATAAAATTTGTGAAAATTTTTCCAACAAAATTAGTTTAAATGACGAGGTTAAATCAATTGAAGTTTTATCAAATCTTAATTCTAGAAATATCAAAATAGTTTCTACAAAAGGAGAGGATTTTTTTGATAAAGTCATAATCGGAGCCCATAGCGACCAAGCCTTTAAAATGCTGGTTAATCCAACTGATTTGCACCAGCAAGTTTTGGGCAATATTAAATATCAAAAAAATTTGGTAGTTTTGCATAAAGATAGTAAAGTTATGCCACAAAATAAAAGAGCTTGGGCAAGTTGGGTTTATACCAAATATGATGATAGTCAAAATTCATCAAATATTTTTCAGAATTTGCCAAGTAATTTGGCGGTTTCATATTGGATGAATAATCTACAAAATATTGACCAAAATTATCCAATATTCGTTTCGTTAAATCCAAAACAAGAAATTGCCAAGGAAGATATTTTTCATCAAAAAATCTTTGAGCACCCAATCTTTGATTCGCAAGCAATCAAGGCTCAAAGTCGTATGCAAGAAATTCAAGGATTAAATGAAATTTATTTTTGTGGAGCCTATCAATCTTATGGTTTTCATGAAGATGGAATTAGTTCGGCACTGAGAGTTTTGAATCAACTTTATATTAAAGCACCATGGCAATAAATTCTCAATCAATCTTTTTTGCCAAAGTTTTTCACAAACGTTTGAGTCCAAAAATTAATGAATTTTTATATGAAGTTTTTTATATCTGTTTCGACATAAACAAAATTTCTTCATTAAATTGCTTTTTTTTATCGCTTAATAAATTCAACATTTTTAGTTTTTATGAAAAAGATCATGGTCATAAAGATGGCTCTTCAATTCAGGAATGGGCAAAAAATATTTTTACCAATTCTTTAGCTACAAACAAAATTAAAAAAATTTTTTTATTTACCCATCCAAGAGTTTTAGGATATGCTTTTAATCCTGTAAGTTTTTGGTTTGGAATTGGAGCGGATGAAAAGATTTATGCCATAATTGCTCAAGTAAACAACACCTTTGGCGAAAATCATATTTATTTAATTGACAATCCAAACCAAGAGCCAATCACGGAAAATCAATGGTTTGATGCTAAAAAAGAATTTCATGTATCGCCCTTTTATCAAACTGAAGGGCAATATAAATTTCGTTTCATTTTTAAGCAAAATAAAATTGCAGTATGGATAGATTATTTTATTGATAATAAAACATTATTAACTAATGTAATCTCAACAAAACAATTAAATTTAAATAATATTAATTTATTTAAAACTTTTTTAATAATGCCCTTAATGACATTCAAGGTTATTTACCTAATTCATTTTCAGGCTCTAAAATTATTTTTAAAAAAGATTAAATATATACCAAAACCACCACAACCAAAAGTTAGGATAACAACAAATTTAAAGTAAAATGCGACATGATTTTTTATGGGATGCTCTTGATAGAGTAAAATACGGCTCCCTTACCATAATAATGCCAGACCGCACTCAGCGGACTTTTAAGGGTTCTAAAAAGGGCTATGTTGCTCATCTTTTTATTAAAGATATTAATTGTATCGATTATATCATTACTGGGGGCGATGTGGCATTTGGTGAAACCTTTATTGAAGATATGTGGCACACTGATAATTTGCCAAATTTATTGTGTTTTTTTACCCAAAACTCCGCTGAATTAGAATATTTTTTTCATGCTAGAAAATTAAAAGCCATTTCATTATTTATTGGTTCACTTTTTAAAAAAAACTCAAAGCTTGGAAGTAAAAGAAATATTCAAGAGCATTACGATTTGGGCAATGATTTTTATGAATTATGGCTAGATGAATCAATGACTTATTCTAGCGCATATTTTCACAATAAGAATTTTGATTTATCTAGAGCTCAAGAAAATAAATATCAATATATTCTCAATAAATTAGTCGGTGAAAATATTCTTGAAATTGGGTGTGGATGGGGCGGTTTTGCTGAACAGGCTTTAAATAAAAATTTTGATATAAAATGTCTAACAATTTCTGAGAGGCAATTTCAATATGCCAAAAAGAGATTGGCAAAATTTGGCAATAAATTATCACTTTGCTTCCAAGATTACCGCGAAGAAGATGGTTTTTATGATAATGTGGTTTCAATTGAAATGTTTGAGGCTGTTGGAACTGAATATTGGGATATTTATTTTAATAAAATTCACAAGGTTTTAAAGCATGATGGAAAGGCTTTAATCCAAACTATTACTATTGATGAAGAGGTGTTTGAGGGCTATAAAAAAAGAGTAGATTTTATTCAAAAATATATTTTTCCAGGTGGGGTTTTGCCATCTAAATCAAGATTTAGAAGATTAGTCGCCAATCATGGTTTTAAAATCTCCAGTGAATTAGAATTTGGTCATGATTACGAAAAAACTTTAAGAATTTGGTTGAATAATTTTGACAATAAAAAATCTGAAATTCTAAAATTAGGTTATAGTGAAAGATTTATTCGCAAATGGCGCTTTTATTTGAGTTATTGCATTGCTGGCTTTAGTTCTCAGAGATGCGATGTAGTTATTTTTGAAATTGAAAAGGTTTAATAAAAAAATTTATTTATGAAAATTATATTGAGTAAAATTATTATTTTATTGGGAGTTTTTATTTGTTTTTCAGGTAATGCGAGTGCTAATGAAGTTAAGTTTTTGGATATTACTAAACTTCCAGAAATTACTGAAAATTTTGAAAAACCAAAATTAGTTGGAAAAAATGAATTTAAGTTTTTTGGTTTGAAGGTTTATAATATTCAATTGGTTGATGAAGAACGTTTTAATATTAAAAACTATAATACAAATCGTAGTTTTTTATATCAAAATCAAATTGCGATTGTTATTGATTATAAAAGAGATTTTTCGCGAGAAACTTTAGTTAAAAAAACCGTTGATGAAATTGCTAGAATTAACAATATAAATTACCCAGTTATTTTAGATCAATATCAATCTCATTTTCAAAGAATTTTTTCCCCAGTTTTTGCAGGCGATCGAAAAACCGCAATTTTTAATGTTAAATCAGGGGTTAAATTATTTTTAAACGGTAAACCAATTGGTGAAATTAAAGATTTAATTTTTGCTAAAAGATTTATGGAAGTTTGGCTTAGCGAAAAATCGGCTTACCCAAAAATGACTAAAGAAATTTTAGGTAAGGATGATTTTTAAAAAATCGTTTAACTATTCTATTTTAGCTCTTCCTCTATCGTTTGTTGGTTTGCCAATTTACATCAATGTTACCGATTATTATATTCGATATTATCAGGTTAATATTGCAATATTAGCAGGAATTATCTTGGTGGTTCGTTTTATAGATGCTTTTCAAGAGCCATTACTTGGATTGTTTTCGGATTATTTGCGAAGAAAAAAAGTTTCTCATCAAAAAATTATCTATTTTAGCTCATTTTTTTTAGCATTTAGTTTTTTTGCCTTATTTAACCCGCCAGAATTTTTATCTAAAAAACTAATTTTATTATGGGTTTCTTTATCAATGCTACTTACCTATAGTTTTTATAATTTAGCCTTAGTAAATTTTGAATCTTTAGCCGTGGTAATTGCTACAAATTCTAGGGAAAGAATTGCTATAAATTCTTCCAAAGAATTTTGTGGATTAATTGGAATTTTATTAGCTTCAGCATTGCCGCAAATTTTAAAATTATTTTTTGAAGATGAAAAATTATCATATTTTTTCTTAAGCATAATTTTTGCGTTTTTATTGTTTATCGCCATCTTTTTTTTCTTTAGAAAAATCAAAAATTCTCAAAAATTTAAAAGTCAAAAATTTAATATTAAAAAAATTATCACAGAGATTTTTCAAACCAATGGATTTGTAGTTTTAATGGTAATTTTATTTATTAATGCACTGGCTGTTAGTATGCCTGCATCGGTAATAAGTTTTTATGTGAATGATGTCTTGAAGCAGAAGGAAAAAATTGGTATTTTTTTGACAATTTATTTTTTGTCGGCAGGTTTTTTTATGATTTTTTGGAAAAATTTAGCGAACAAAATCGGTAAAATAAATTGTTGGTTATTTTCCATTTTAGGAAGTGTTTTAACTTTTATTTTTGCTTATTTTATTGATGCTAATAATTATCAGCTTTTTTATTTGGTATGTTTTTTTTCTGGTATGTTTTTGGGAGCTGATTTAATTATGCCTCCAGCATTATTGGCGGAAATTATTCATCAAAAACAAGATAAAATTTCTAGCTATGTGGCATTTTGGAGTATGATTAACAAGGCAGGACTCATGTTCGCATCTTTTTTATCTTTGATAATTTTATATCTTGTTGGCTTTGATGCTAAAAATATTAATCAAGAATCGATATTTGTTATACCGATTTTATATGCAATTATTCCTTGTATCTTAAAATTGGTTGTGATGTTATTTTTAATCTTCAATAAAAAACTAAAAAAATTATGAAAAAATTTCCTTTATTAACCTTAATTTTTGCAATTATGTTTTGCGCTTCTTGTTCGACTCGCTCTCCCGAAATTTATGCCAATCAAACCCCAAAATTTGATATTCGCCAATATTTTCGCGGGGATTTGGAAGCCTTTGGCATTTTAAAAGACCGTGGCGGAAAGGTTATCAAAACTTTTACCGTGAAAATGAATGGCTCATGGAATGGCAATGATGGCAAGCTTGTGGAGGATTTTGCTTTTAATGATGGCAAAACGGATCATAGAGTTTGGGAATTGAAAGTTTTCGACGATAATAATTTTACTGGCAAGGCGGGTGATGTAGTTGGAATTGCTAAGGGTCAGCAATTTGGCAATGCGATGAAAATGAATTATGTTTTAAAAATTCCTTATAATAATTCAACTATTGAAGTCAAAATTGATGATTGGATGTATTTGATTGATAATAATACTTTAATTAACGAATCGGTGTTAAAAAAATTTGGTTTTAAAGTAGCCACTTTAACTATTGGCTTTAAAAAAATCGGCATATAATGAAAAATTGTTGGATTATTGGAGCAAGCTCTGGTATTGGTATGGAGCTGGTTAAAAAATTTTACGAAAATGATTATAATGTTATCATTTCCGCTCGCTCTTTACCGGATTTGCAAAATCTTAAAACCGAGATTGAAGTTGATAATAAAAATTCTAACAAAGAAATTTTTATTGCCAATTTTGATGTTGTCAATCTTGATAATTTTAGCTTGGCCGTAAAAAATATTTTACAAAAATTTGTCAAAATCGATTTAGTAATTTTTGCCAGTGCAATTTATGAAAGAATGGAAGCCGAAAATTTTGATTTAGCCTTGGCAAAAAAAATTATGGAAGTAAATTTTAATGGATTTTTAAATTTGCTTCATTTAACACTTCCGCATTTTTTGCAACAAAAATCCGGTCACATCGCCTGTATTGCCAGTGTGGCGGGTTATAGTGGACTGCCACAATCCTTTGTTTATGGTGCCTCCAAATCGGCATTGATAAATTTATGCGAAGGAATTTATCCGGAATTAAAACATAAAAATATCGATTTATCAATCATTAATCCTGGATTTGTAAAAACTCGCCTTACCGATAAAAATGATTTTGAAATGCCATTTATAATTTCATCGAAACAGGCTAGCGATTATATTTATCAAGGATTGATTACTAAAAAATTTGAAATTCATTTTCCTAAAAAATTCACTTTCATTCTAAAATTTTTAAGAATTTTACCATATCGAATTTATTTAAAAATTATCACAAAAATTTTTCAACAAAACCTAAAAAAATGACCAATAAAAATAATAATCCTATTTTATTTTCTTATAGTTTTGCTTCAAAAGGTGAGGGCACTAAACTCAATAATAGTGAAGTTGCTACAGAATTAAAAAATCCAAATTTGTCTTGGGTTCATTTAGATGGCACTTCAAAGGCAACTGCAAAATGGATTCAAAGTGAAGTAAATTATCTAGATAATATTATTATTGATGCTTTAATTGCTGACGAAACCCGTCCACGTATTTTAAAATTTGATAAAGGGATTTTATTGATTTTGCGTGGGGTGATTTTGGCAAAAAACTCTGCAAAATATGATATGGTTTCAATTCGAATGTGGATTGATAATGAAAGAATTATTTCAATCGAAAAAAGAGCGATGAAATCGATTTATGATTTAGAGCAAAAAATAGCCAATGGTCTAAAAATTCAAAATTCTGGTGATTTCTTAAGTAATTTCTTGTCTGAAAATTTACAAAATATTAGTGACCACATCTATCATGCTGGCAATAAAATCGATGAAATTGAAGATGCGGTTTTGGTTACTCGCAATATGAAATTTCGTGACATAATCGTAAAAACCCGTTCTCAACTCACAATTTCAAGACGATATTTAACACCTCAACGCGAGGCAATTGCAGGCTTGTCATCGATTAAATTTGACTGGACAAATTCTATTATTCACCGTCATTTTCAAGAAAAATATGACCAAATTAATCACATTATCGAAGAAGCTGACGAGGTTTTGATTCGCTCAAAAATCCTCAATGATGAGCTTTCGCATGCTTTAAACGAAAAGATTAATCGCAATATGTATCGACTTTCCGCAATTGCCATAATTTTTATGCCTCTTACTTTTATTACCAGTTTGTTTGGAATGAATTTTGTTAAAATTCCTTTTGCACAAGACCCCGATGGCTTCATTATGATTTGTGTTTTTATGGCTTTGATAACTTTAGTGCAGTTGTTTTTTTTCAAGCGCAAAGACTGGTTTTGAAGAAAATTTCTTGAAATGTTCTTTTAATTAAAATCTCTCTTCTAAATTTTTTTTTACCGATTAATACTAGAAATTTTCTTGCAATTTCTTTAGGTTTTACTAAGATTTTTTTAAGAAAAAGCGTCGCAATAAAAATCCAAAAAAACTAAAAAATTATTCAAAAAAACATCGCAAAAATACTTGCCAACAACCCACTTAAAAATATTTTGTTAAATTTAAATTTTTGATTTTGTGAGTTATATAAATGAATTAAAAACCAGTAATCAACAGCGTAGCGATCTGCACAGCCAAATCTGGAAAATTGCCAATGAAGTTCGTGGAGCGGTCGATGGCTGGGATTTTAAACATTATGTTTTAGGTGGTTTATTTTATCGTTTTATTAGCGAAAATTTTACAAATTTTATGCAGGGTGGTGATGAAAATTTTGATTATGCCAATTTTGCCGATGAAAAAATTAGCGATAATAATAAAATTGATGCCATCAAAACCAAAGGCTATTTTATTTATCCAAGTCAATTATTTGCCAATGTCGTTAAAAATGCCTATAGCAATGAAAGCTTAAACACCGACTTAGCCAAAATTTTCTTAGAAATTGAAAAATCTGCGATTGGTTATGATTCCGAAGATGATATTAAAGGCTTGTTTGCCGATTTTGACACAACCAGCAATCGCCTCGGCAATACGGTAAAAGATAAAAACACTCGTTTGGCCGCGGTTCTTAAGGGAGTTGCTGGATTAGAATTTGGCGATTTTCACGGCAGTCAAATTGATTTATTCGGTGATGCCTACGAATTTCTTATTTCTAACTATGCCGCCAATGCAGGCAAATCGGGTGGTGAGTTTTTTACCCCACAAAATGTTTCTAAATTGATTGCCCAGCTTGCGATGCACGGGCAAACCGCTGTCAACAAAATTTATGACCCAGCTTGCGGTTCAGGCTCTTTGTTGTTGCAAGCCAAAAAACATTTTGATGCACATATTGTTGAAGAAGGTTTTTTTGGTCAGGAACTTAATCACACCACTTACAACCTAGCTCGCATGAATATGTTTTTGCACAACATTAATTACGATAAGTTTAATATTCAGTTGGGCGATACCTTGCGCAATCCGCATTTTGGTGATGATAAACCTTTCGATGCCATCGTCTCTAATCCGCCTTATTCCGTGAAATGGATTGGTTCAGACGACCCAACATTGATTAATGATGATCGCTTTGCACCAGCTGGAGTTCTTGCACCAAAATCAAAAGCCGACTTTGCTTTTGTGCTTCATGCACTTAGCTATCTTTCAAGCAAGGGTCGTGCTGCAATTGTGTGCTTTCCTGGAATTTTTTATCGTGGCGGAGCGGAAGCACGAATCCGTCAATATCTGGTCGATAACAACTATGTTGAAACCATTATATCACTGGCTTCGAATTTGTTTTATGGCACCTCAATTGCCGTAACAATTTTGGTTCTTGCCAAGAATAAAAAAGACACCAACACCCAATTTATTGATGCCAGTGCTTTGTTTAAAAAAGAAACCAACAATAATGTTTTAACTAATGCTCATATTGACGAGATCATGCGAGTGTTTGACAGCAAAGAAAATATTGAATATTTCGCTAGATCAGTTCCTTGTGAAGAAATCAAAGCTAAAGAATATAATTTATCGGTTAGTAGCTATGTTGAAGCAAAAGATAATCGTGAAGTGACTGATATTACTCAGCTCAATTCTGAGTTAAAAATTACAGTTGAAAAAATTAATCGCTTGCGCGCCGATATTGATACAATTGTTGCTAAAATTGAAGGAGGATCCTAATTATGAAAAAAGACAATAATTTGATAATCCAGCCACCAATAGGCTATATTGATTGGCTATCAGAGTTAAAAATAAAAATTCATAACGCTCAGCAACGCGCAACTTTAGCGGTAAATAATGAGTTGGTGCTTTTATATTGGCAAATTGGTAATGAGATTTTAACTAGACAAGAAAAGCAAGGCTGGGGGGCGAAAGTTATTGAGCGGTTAGCTCATGATTTACGAACTACCTTCCCCGAGATGAAGGGCTTTTCCCGCACTAATCTACTCTACATGCGCTCTTTTGCTGAAGGTTGGCATGATGAACAAATTGTCCAACAGCTTGCTGGACAATTGCCATGGGGACATAATTTGGTTTTGCT
>CAZDGN010000007.1:10506-12368 GCA_964505265.1 uncultured Rickettsia sp. | reverse complement strand
TTTTGCTTTGTAAAACTAAAAACAAAATTGTTGCGGAATATGCTTTAAGCGACAAAACCCAGCCGATGGGAATTGCAGAATTTAAATTATTAGAATCATTGCCCGCAAACCTACAAACCCAATTACCAAGCATTGAAGATATTGAAAGAGAATTAGCGGGGGTTGAAAATGACGAATAACACAAATTTTTTAGAAAAATTATTGGATGGTGCAAAGATGGAGGGAAATAAAAATGAGTAAAAATAAATTAACAACGCCAACTATTCGTTCATCTGCGGCGGAATATCTAACCTTTATTGCCACCAATTGTGAGAATGGAGTTGAAGCATTTTATGCTGATGAAAATATTTGGCTTAGTCAAAAGATGATGGGTGTTTTATATGGCGTGAATGTGCGCACAATAAATGAACATCTAAGCAAAATATTTATAGATGGCGAGCTTCAAGAAAATTCAGTTATCCGGAATTTCCGGATAACTGCCTCTGATGGTAAGAATTATAACACCAACCACTATAATCTATCGGCAATAATTGCAGTTGGCTATAAAGTTAATTCTGAACGCGCGGTTCAATTTCGTAAATGGGCGACTAACATTATCAAAGAATTTACAATAAAAGCCTTTGTTATGGACGACGAACGGCTTAAAAATGATGGCACAATTTTAGGCAAAAAATATTTTGAAGAACAACTTCAGCGCATTCGCGAAATTCGTCTTAGTGAACGCAAATTTTACCAAAAAATCACCGACATTTACTCAACAGCAATTGACTATGACATAACCGCTACCGCAACAAAACGCTTTTTTGCTACTGTTCAAAATAAATTACATTGGGCAATTCATGGGCAGACCGCCGCCGAAGTGGTTTTTAATCGAGCCAATTCTACAAAACCAAATATGGGATTAACTTCTTGGAAAGATGCTCCCGATGGTAAAATCCAACAATTTGATGTTGGCATTGCCAAAAATTATTTAAATGATGCTGAAATAGCTGGCTTGCAAAGGCTGGTTAGTGCCTATTTAGACATTGCCGAAGATATGGCACAAAGACAAATTCCAATGACGATGAGCGATTGGGAAGAGCGCTTAAATCGTTTTATTTCCGCCACTGACCGTGAAATTTTGCAAGATGCTGGCAAGGTAAGTGCTGAAATTGCTAAGGCTCACGCCTTAAGTGAATTTGAAAAATACCGCATTGTGCAAGATCGACTTTATGAATCAGATTTTGATAAAATCTTGAAGGCACTTGAAACAAAAGGAGAAAAGAAATGAAAGAAGCGAGTTTTTTAGAAAAATTATTGGATGGCGAGAGGGTTGAGTGGAAAAGTTTGGGGGAGGTAGCGAATTTAGAACGAGGAAAAACAACAACGGCAAAATCAAAAACCGATGGCAATATTCCTGTAATTAGTGGTGGACAAAAACCAGCTTACTACAACTCTGAATTTAATCGTGATGGCGAGACAATTACTGTTGCAGGAAGCGGTGCTTATGCGGGTTATTTAATGTTTTGGAATAAGCCGATTTTTGTATCTGATGCCTTTTCTGTTAAGCCAAATGTGAACTTTTTAAATACAAAATACACCTACCATTTTTTGTTAAATAACCAGTCGTGGATTTATAATTTACAAAAAGGTTCAGGCGTTCCACACGTTTATCCTAAAGATTTAGCAAAACTTCAAATCCCCATTCCATGCCCCGATAATCCTAAAAAGTCGCTTGCAATTCAAGCGGAAATTGTCCGCATTTTGGACAATTTCACCGAGCTTACCGCCGAGCTTACCGCCGAGCTTACCGCCCGCAAAAAACAATACGCTTATTATCGCGAACAGCTTTTAACTTTTGCAGAAGGCGAAGTTGAGTGGAA
>CAZDGN010000007.1:0-10406 GCA_964505265.1 uncultured Rickettsia sp. | reverse complement strand
CCCTAACCAACTCCATCACCGAAGGCTTGCCCCGTGAAATTGAACTTCGTCAACAGCAATATGAATATTACCGCGATTTACTGCTGAACTTTCCAAAAAATGAGGAGGTCGTAAAATAAAAAATCAAATTAAAAAACTAAAACACCTCCATAAATTCCTCGATAAGTCCCACCAATATTTATAATTAAAAATTTTGATTACTGTAAAAAAACCATTATTGGCAAATAATCAATTGATATAAAAATGAAAAAATTAACAACAGAAAATCTTAAAACCATTGCCGAGTCAAATAACTTCATTGTCTTGGATAAATATTTTAGACAATGGCAACAGGCGAAAAATCACCAAAGTGAAAATGAGTTGGAAATTGAATTTATTGATGATTTGGTTAATCAAGGCTATGAATTTTTGCCAAATTTAAATTCTCCCGAAGCCATGCTTGCCAATGTGCGAGTGCAGTTAGAGTTGTTAAATAATATAAAATTTTCTAGTAATGAATGGCTAAGATTTGTAGAAACTTATTTGGATAAACCAAGTGATGGCATCGTTGAAAAAACCCGCAAAATTCACAATAATTATATTCTCGATTTTGTTTTTGATGATGGGCGGATTTTTAACATTTATTTGCTTGATAAAAAGAATTTTTTACGCAATAAACTTCAAGTAATTAAGCAGTTTGAGCAAGTAGGCAAGCATCTCAATCGCTATGATGTGACAATCTTGGTTAATGGTTTGCCATTGGTGCAAGTTGAGTTAAAGAAGCGCGGAATTGCTATTCGTGAAGCCTTTAATCAAATTCATCGCTACAGCAAAGAGAGTTTTAACTCTGATAATTCATTGTTTAAATATCTGCAAGTGTTCGTCATTTCTAACGGCACCGACACTCGATATTTTGCCAACACCACCAAGCGCGATAAAAACAGCTTCGATTTCACCATGAATTGGGCAAAGTCTGATAATGAAAGGATCTTTGATTTAAAAGACTTCACAGCAACATTTTTTCAGAAAAATACTTTGCTTAATGTGTTGCTGAATTACTCGGTGCTTGATGTTAGCGATAATTTGTTAGTGATGCGTCCTTACCAAATTGCTGCTTGCGAGCGTATTTTGTGGAAAATAAAAAGTTCCAATCAGGCTAAAAATTGGAGTAAGCCTGAAAGTGGTGGTTATATTTGGCACACGACGGGTTCAGGCAAAACCTTGACAAGCTTTAAGGTTTCGAGATTGGCAACTGAAATAGATTTTATCGACAAAGTATTTTTTGTGGTTGATCGCAAAGACTTAGATTATCAGACGATGAAGGAATATCAGCGTTTTTCGCCTGATAGTGTTAATGGCTCTGATAGCACTGCGGGTTTGAAGCGCAATCTTGAGAAAGATGATAACAAAATAATCGTTACCACTATTCAGAAGCTCAACAACCTGATAAAAAGCGAGGAAGAGTTGGGAATTTATAGCAAGCAAGTGGTGTTTATTTTTGATGAATGTCATCGCAGTCAGTTTGGCGAAGCGCAGAAAAATATTAAGAAAAAATTTAAAAAATTTTATCAATTTGGTTTTACAGGAACACCGATTTTTCCTGATAATGCTTTGGGTGCACAAACCACGGAGAGTGTGTTTGGTTGCAAACTCCATTCTTATGTAATTACCGATGCCATTCGCGATGAAAAAGTTTTAAAATTCAAAGTCGATTATAATGATGTACGCCCTAAATTTAAGGATCTGGAGTGTGAGCAAGATGAAAAGAAATTGAGTACCGAAGAAAATAAACAAATTTTGCTTCATCCAGAAAGAATTCGCGAAATATCGCAATATATATTAAATAATTTTCGCTATAAAACCCACCGTTTGCAAGGGGGTAATAAAGGCTTTAATGCGATGTTTGCCGTAAATAGTGTGGCGGCTGCCAAACTTTATTACGAAACTCTAAATAACTTACAAAAAAACAGTGATAAGCCGTTAAAAATTGCCACCATTTTTTCATTCTCTGCCAATGAAGAGCAAGATGCGGTTGGCGAAATTCAAGATGAAAGTTTTGATGTATCGGCGATGAATAGTAGTGCGAAGGAATTTTTAAGTTTTGCTATTAGTGAATATAATGATTTTTTTAAATCCAATTTTAGCCTTGATAGTAAAGGCTTTGAGGGTTATTATAAAGATTTAGCGAAGCGAGTTAAATCTAAAGAAATAGATTTATTGATTGTGGTTGGGATGTTTTTAACTGGATTTGATGCCCCAACTCTTAACACTTTATTTGTTGATAAAAACTTGCGTTATCATGGCTTGATTCAGGCTTATTCGCGAACTAATCGCATTTTGGATGCCACTAAAACTTTTGGCAATATTGTCACCTTTCGCAATTTAGAGCAAGCTACAAAAGATGCTATTAAATTATTTGGTAATAGTGGTGTTTGTAGTGTAGCACTTGAAAGAGGTTATAAGGAATATATGGAGGGTTTCAAAGATATAATTTCAGGTGAGATTCATCGCGGTTTTATTGAGGTTTCAAGGGAACTTGAGCAAAGATTTTTAGATCCAGAGAAAATTGAAAAAGAGGTTGATAAAAAAGCTTTTGTGAATTTGTTTAGCGAATATTTGCGACTTGAAAATATTTTACAAAATTTTGATGAATTTTCTTGTCTTAAATCCTTGCAAAATATTGATATTAATGACTCTAAAGCCGTTGAAGAATTCAAAATAAATCATCAATTATCCGATGAAGATTTTGCAAAAATCAATTTTGTAAAATTAATTAATGAACGTCAAATTCAAGATTATCGTTCAATTTATAACGATATTCGTCAGTGGTTTTTAAATGAAAGGATTGCTAACCAAAAAAACAATTCTAAAATTGATTGGGATGATGTGGTGTTTGAAGTGGATTTATTGAAATCCCAAGAGATAAATCTGGATTATATTTTAGAGCAAATTTTTGAAAATAATAAAAAAATTAACAACAAAAATATTTTAATAGAAGAAGTCAGAAGCTTAGTTCGTTCCAGTATAAATAATCGGGCAAAAGAGAGTTTATTGATAGATTTTATTAATCAAACAAATTTTGATTTAATTGCTGATAAAGCCAGTCTTATTGAGGGTTATTTTAATTTTGCCAATGAAAAACAAAAACAAGAATTGGAAGAGTTAATTGCTAAGGAAAATCTAAATCCTGAGCTTACTAAACGCTATATTGCCACCTCAATTAAAAACAAATCTGCCAGCGATAATGGAACTGAATTAAATTCAATTCTGCCAAAAATGAGTCCTTTAAATCCAGAGTTTTTGATAAAAAAACAAAATGTATTTCAAAAAATTTTTGCCTTTGTTGAAAAATATAAGAATTAATTGACATCATTAATTACTAGTTTAAAATTAAAAAATATTTTTTAATTATTTTATTAAAATTTAATGAAAATTCATAATAAATTTTTTACTTTTACAAATTTTATTTACTTCCCATCTCCTCTAAATTGTTGTTGTTGCAACAACTAATTTTATGCTATTTTATAAATAGCTTTATGTTTTCTTAAGTACGTTATCTAGTCCAATTACCATTTACTAAAAATTTAGAAAATTTTTTTGATGGTTCATATTTTGTTATTATGAATAAGAGTTTTGTAGTTTTAATTATTGTTATATTTTCCTATTTAAAAAAGGAACCAAAGCCTTCTATTATCAATCCTGATTTTACAAATTTAAAAAAAATCGATTTGATTAAAAATTCTAAAAATTATAAGCGGACATTTTCGAATAAAATTTTTCGAGTTTTTGGGGTAATAAATGATGGCAAAAAATCTAAGAAAATTAGATTTTTTAATAATTTTATTTTCACAATAATTTTCTTAATTTTAAATAATTTTAAAAAATTATTTCAGCATTTAGGCTTTGATTTTAATAGCTTAGTCTTATTATTTTTTGGTTGTTGTGTTTCACTTCAATTTTAAAATCGAAGTGAAATTATACCATTTTAATTCCATAAAGTTTTAAAAAAAATTCTAACATCATATTTTTGGCTTAAAATCTTTAAAAATTTAAACAGTCGGTAGTCCTTACGCCCCTAAATTAATTAATTTTTGTTAAAACTAAAATTTGTAAACCATTATTAAAATACTGGAAACACAAGCGGTTCTAAGCTCTGCGACTTTTCGAGGGAGTGGACGAAGAGAATTTAATGGTAGTTAAATTCTTTGAGTCGTGGGGGCAAAAAGATTAAATTTAAGAGCGGTGTTATCACTCTTTCAGTTGTTCAATTAAAAAACTTTCTTTTAAAAAAATTAGCGGTGTCTCATCACCCTCCCTCTCAAGGGGAGGAACGAAATTCCAAAGCAATTTCGGGGAGGGGGAATTGATATTTATCAAGAAAATTTTGATTAGCTGTTCATTGATTTGAAGAAGTCTTCGTTGGTTTTGCTATTTTGGATTTTTTCAAGTAAAAATTCCATTGCTTCGACTGGGTTCATTGGATTGACGATTCTACGAAGCATCCAAATTTTTGATAAGGTTGCACGATCAGTAAGAAGCTCTTCTTTTCTAGTTCCAGACTTAGTGATATCGATAGCGGGGAAGATTCTTTTATCAGAAATTTTACGATCTAAAACAATTTCCGAATTTCCAGTTCCTTTGAATTCCTCAAAAATTACCTCATCCATTCTAGACCCAGTATCGACCAATGCGGTTGCAATAATGGTTAAAGATCCGCCTTCTTCAATATTTCGAGCTGCCCCAAAAAATCTTTTTGGCTTTTGTAAAGCGTTAGAGTCAACGCCACCTGTAAGAACTTTTCCAGATGAAGGAATTACGGTGTTGTAGGCCCTGGCTAGACGAGTAATGGAATCAAGTAAAATAACCACATCTTTTTTGGCTTCAACCAAACGGCGAGCTTTTTCAATGACCATTTCAGCGAGTTGAACGTGGCGAGAAGCTGGTTCATCAAAAGTAGAGCTAACAACTTCTCCATTAACACTGCGGATCATATCGGTAACTTCTTCGGGGCGTTCATCAATCAATAGAACCAATAAAATAATTTCTGGATTATTGCTGGTGATGGCATGAGCAATATTTTGCATTAATGAAGTTTTACCTGTGCGGGGAGGGGCAACAATTAAGGCCCTTTGTCCCTTACCAAGTGGTGTCATCATATCGATGATACGGGTGCTAATATCGCCATTGTTGGTGGTTTTATCAACTTCAAGATTAATCTTTTTTTGTGGATAAAGTGGAGTCAAATCATCGAAGAAAACACGATGACGAATTTTCTCTGGAGAATCGTGATTGACCTCATTAACTCTAAGTAAAGCAAAATATCTTTCACCTTTTTTTGGGGCACGGATTTGACCTTTTACGGTATCGCCAGTGCGAAGGCCAAATCTTTTGATTTGACTTGGCGAGACATAAATATCGTCAGAACCGGGAAAATAATTGGTTTCAGGGGTGCGAAGAAAGCCAAAACCATCTTCTAGCACTTCAAGAACTCCTTCGCCGATAATCATATTTTCTGGATTTTGGTCAGAAAAAGTTTTTAAAATATGATAAATAATGTCTTGGCGACCATATTCGCTAACATTTTCAAGACCCATTGAAAGTGCAAATTTTGCTAAATATTCGACTGGGTGATTTTTTAAATCCTTTAAATTTAAGGTGTTTTGTGAATTGGTTTGAGTGATATTGTTGGTGTTGGCTTCGTCGGTTTCATCATTAGTTTCGTTTGAATTTGGTGCAGAAGTTTTTGGGGCTTGAATTTCTTCATTATTTTTTTCTAAAGAACCTTTGGTTGGAATATTAGCCCCAGCTCTATCGTGATAAACTTTTTTTGGGTGAGGATGAGAGCTTTTACGAATTAAATTTCCAGTTTTAACTTGCGAAGAATCATTGTTAAAATTTTCAGCAGTTTGAGCATCGTTATTTTGATTTGAGCTAAGAGTTTTGAGAGTTAGAGTTGACATTATTTACTTTGATTGATTAATAAAAATTTTATAAATTTGAAAATTTATTTGATTAGAAAAAAACTTGCTTAAAGATCTTAATTTAAGTTCTAAAGCAACATTCCTTGATTGTTCTTGATTATTTAAGATTTCAATTTGAGGAAAATTAAGGTATTATGGGTTTAGGGCAAATATTATTGTTAGTTAAAAAAAATTG
Source organism: uncultured Rickettsia sp. (assembly GCA_964505265.1). Classification (GTDB taxonomy): domain Bacteria; phylum Pseudomonadota; class Alphaproteobacteria; order Rickettsiales; family UBA1997; genus CAILUF01. The sequence goes on along the minus strand of CAZDGN010000007.1, from coordinate 4,271 downwards.
TCAAGCTGGTTTTAAAAAAAACTTTTAAAATTGGTTATAAATTCAATTCCAAGAAAAATTGCGGCCACCGATATTAAAATGCCAATACTTCCAACAACTATGCCAAGAATTATAATTAGACCATCTTTAGAAAGCATCCCAAAAGAGGCAATTAAAATACCGAGACCTGGAATATAATTTGATAATGGCATTGGTAAAACAATAAAACTAGAAAAACATAATATAAAAAAACCAACTATTCTTTCAGCGATAGGTGTGGTCATAAATAAATAGCGTGGTTTCAAAAATCTTTCAATCTTGCGAATTACCAAAGAAGATTTTTGCACAATCATAGCCAAAACCGAACGTTTGACTGATAAATTTGCGAATTTTTTTGGCAATCTTGGTGATTTATAGCCAATAAACATTTGATAAGAAAATATTACAAGCGGAGTGGAAATTATGCTTGGAAAAGGCGGTGGGGTTGGAATTATAATGCCAAAAGCAAATATCATCATTATTAAGCCAAAGCCAACCGCATCCATCGCATTGATAACATCATTTATGGCAACACGGTCAGATGAAGAATTTTTTACAACATCTTCAATTGCCTGAGTGGCAATTGGGCTATTGTTGTATTTTTTTGAGTTTTTGTTGTCCAAATTTGTAGGCACTTTTAAATTTTATTCTTTTTTTTGATTAATGTTTTCGAGATTTTGAGTTTCAGAATTTTGGTTTTTTTCTTCATCCTTAAGACCTTTTTTTAAGCCCTTAATGCCCTTACCAATATCGTTCATTACTTGAGGTAATTTGCCTGCACCAAATAGAACAAATACGATAACTAAAATTAATAATAATTCTCCGACTCCAATTGACATAATTTTTTAAGTTTAATTTTTAATAATATTTAAAGTTTTACTTCAAGTAAATTTTCTAACTCGCCCCATTCACGAGCTGATAAACCGCTTTCTTCTTGGGTAATTTTTTGTCCATTTAACATTTTTTTGATAACATTTAAAGCTGGCCCTGAAATATTTTTGCCAGTTTTTTGATTTTTAATAAAGGCATTATAGCTAGCAGGAACCCATTTTTTAACAATATCGAGCATAATTTCTGCATAAACTCGAATTTCATATTGAGCATGAGAATCAGCACGTAAATAAAGAAAATGTAATAAATTATGTAAATCAATTTTCCAATACCATTGAGTGTAGCAATTAAGTGGTAAATTCATTCTGGCAAGTTCACGAGCAAGACCATCTTTACTTTCGTCAAGAATATCTCCGCTGGCGTTTTGATTAATCATTTTTAAATAATTTTTATAGGAATTTTCACTATCTTTTTTCAAAATATCAAGAACCATTTTTTGCTCTTCACTATTTAAAACTCTTGTTTCATCGCGACCTTGATGGTTAATTTTTGATTGCGAAGCCAAATGTTGAGCTTTTGGAATATAAAATTCATCTTCCATAATTGAGTAGCGAGCAGAGTATTCGTTGACCGAAGCGGTGCGATGGCGAATCCATTGTCTGGCAATAAAAATTGGTAATTTAATGTGGAATTTAATTTCGCACATTTCAAATGGAGTTGTATGGCGATGAGCCATCAAATAATTAATTAAGGCATTATCGGTGTTAACTTTTTTAGTACCGCTGCCATAAGAAACTCTGGCCGATTGAACAACTGACGCATCAGTTCCCATATAATCAACAACTCGCACAAAACCATGATCAAGAACCTCAAATGGTTGATATAAAATTTCTTCAAGTTCATTAGAAACGGGGCGATAAGTTTGGAATTTTTCTTGTCTTAATTGCTTAATTTCATTGAGTTGCTCTGTCTTTAAAACCATAGTTGAGTAGTTCGGATTTTATGATTGATAATTTTATAAATAATATTTTAAAAATAATAATATAGCTATTAAAATAAAATAACATCAATTTTTTATAGTTTTTTATCCATATTAAATCATAAAATGAGTTTTGAAATTTTAAAACCACAAATTCAAATTGTTCCAAAAAATAGCGGAATATACAAATTCTTAGATGGTAATGATCGAGTTTTGTATGTTGGAAAGGCCAAAAATTTGCAGAAAAGACTTTCTAGTTATATGAATAAAAACGCACTTTCTTCGCGAATTCTTCGAATGGTTACTTTGGCAAAAAAAATCGAATATGTTATAACTAAAACTGAGGTTGAGGCTTTACTTTTAGAACATAATTTAATAAAAAAATTATCACCTGATTATAATATTTTACTTAAAGATGACAAAACTTTTCCTCAAATTTTAATTACCAATCATCAATTCCCGCAAATCACTAAATATCGAGGTTTAAAGAATAATAAAGGGCAATATTTTGGGCCTTTTATCTCGGCATATGATGTCAATCGAACTATCGATATTTTGCGTAAAAATTTTCAAATTCGTAATTGCTCGGATCAAGAATTTAAGTCGCGAAAAAAACCATGTTTAGAATATCAAATAAAAAAATGCTCGGCGCCTTGTGTGCAAAATATTTCTTACGAAGATTATGCCAATGATGTAAAAAATGCGGTTGATGTCTTAACAGGAAAATCAAGAGAAGTGCAAGATAAATTCCAAAAATTAATGGAAGAATTTAGCACAAAAATGGAATATGAAAAGGCACTAATTTATCGAGATAAAATCAAGGCTCTTAACGGCATTCAAACCAAACAAAATATAAATTTTGATAAGGCTCAAGACTTTGATATGATTAATGCAGTGCTTATTAATCAGCGTATTTGTTTTTATGTTTCCTTTTATCGACTTGGACAAAATTACGGAGCCAAACCATATTTTTTTGAATTAGATGAAGAGGGAAATATTGGTGAAGTTTTAATGAATTTTATCGGACAATTTTACTTAAGCGAAAAGCCACCAAGTGCTTTATTTATTGATGTTGAGATTAATGACAAAAGTTTAATGGAGCAATATTTAACCGAATTAAAGGGTAGAAAAGTTGAAATTATTTTACCAAAAAAAGGAGAAAAATTACAATTAATGACCGATAATAAAAATATTGCCATACAAATTTTGGAGCAAAAAATCTCACATAATATGAGTAATAAAAAACTATTGATGGAATTGAAAAAGGTTTTTGATTTGCCAAAAATTCCGCAACGAATTGAGGTTTATGATAATAGTCATATTTCTGGAGAAAATGCGGTTGGAGCTATAATTACCGCAGGTGCAGATGGATTTATAAAAAGTGGTTATCGCAAATATAATATGAAAAATGAATTTTATGATAAAAAAACTAATCTTCCAAAAGATGATACCGCTATCTTAAAGCAAGTCTTGTATCGACGATTTTCCAGTGTCAAAAACACTATTTTGCCAGATTTATTAATTATTGATGGAGGCAAGGGGCAGTTGAGTAGTGCCACAGAAATTTTAGCCGAATTGAAAATAAAAATACCGTTAATTTGCATGTCAAAAGGCATCAAGCGCAATGCTGGCGATGAAACCTATCACCAAGAAGGAAAGGATAGTTTGGTTTTAGAAAAAAACTCTCCTTTGGCTTTTTACCTACAAAGACTGCGCGATGAAGCTCATCGCTTTGCTATCAATAGTCATCGCAAACGCCGTGAAAAAAATTTTATTATTAAGGAATAATAAAGAGCAAAGTGGGATTGTTAGGACTCAACAAATAAGCGGTGCCATCCCCCTCTACATTAATTTTTGATTAATTTTAGTGAAAAACATTTTTAAAATGCTAGCAATGCAAGCGGTTCTAAGCTCCCCCGCTTTACGCAGGGAGCGGACGAAAAGAATTTAACGGCAGTTAAATTCTTTGAGTCGTGGGGGGTCAAAAAAATTATAAAAAAAAGCGGTCTCATCACCCTCCCTAGGTCTTACACCCCTACATAATTCTTTTAAGTAATTTTTGAAAAATACGATTATTGAAATATACTTGCAACGAAAGTGTTTCTTAGCTACCCCGCTTTACGCAGAGGGCGGACGAAAAGAATTTAACGGTAGTTAAATTCTTTGAGTCGTGGGGGGTCAAAAAAATTATAAAAAAAGCGGTCTCATCACCCTCCCTAGGTCTTACACCCCTACATAATTCTTTTAAGTAATTTTTGAAAAATACGATTATTGAAATATACTTGCAACGAAAGTGTTTCTTAGCTCCCCCGCTTTACGCAGGGAGCGGACGAAAAGAATTTAACGGCAGTTAAATTCTTTGAGTCGTGGGGGGTCAAAAAAATTATAAAAAAAAGCGGTCTCATCACCCTCCCCGTGTGCGGGAGGGTAAAATTTTTTTTTA
>CAZDGN010000006.1:23405-89473 GCA_964505265.1 uncultured Rickettsia sp. | reverse complement strand
TTAAAATAAATTCTTCATCAATCGCCATTTTTTCGATGATTTTTTGATCAAGCTCCGCCCCTTTAATTTGCGGAATTTCCATAGGTTGAGCCAACAAATCTTCTGGCGGATTTTCCGCAAGCATTTTGTTGTAAATCAAAGCATCACGCAATGCTAGTCTTTGCTCTAAATCGATTTTTAAATATTTATCTTTAATTTCAGAATCTTCTTTCGCATGTTTGATAATCGATAAGGCTATCACCTTATTTCCATCATCGAGTTTAATCCCACGAACACCCGTTGAATTTCGGCTTTGGAATACACGAAGCTTTTCAACTGGGAAGCGAATGCATTTGCCATCTTTGGTTGAAAGTAAAATATCGTCTTTTTCAGAGCATAGAGCCACTCCAACAAGGGCTTCATCGCCCTCGAGTTTCATAGCAATTTTACCACTTGAGCGAATATCAACAAACTGATCCATTGAATTACGACGGATATCGCCATTTGAAGTAGCAAAAACAATACTTAAATCTTTCCAGCTTTCTTCATTTTCAGGCAATGCTAAAATAGTGCTGATTTTTTCATCACCTTCAAGTGGAAGTAAATTTACTAAAGCACGACCACGAGCTTGTGGTGTTCCAAGCGGAAGCTTGTAAGTTTTAAGTTTATAACACTTACCTTTGCTTGAGAAAAACAAAATTGGGGTGTGAGTATTGGTTGCAAAAATATCGGTAGCGATATCTTCTTCACGCACATCCATAGCACTTCGACCCTTGCCTCCTCGGCGTTGAGTTCGATAGGAAGACAAGGCAACCCTTTTAATATAGCCATTCATGGTGGCAACTACCACCATCTCTTCTTTTGGAATTAAATCCTCAATATCCACTTCAAATTCAGAATCTTCAATGGTTGATTTACGAGGTGTGGCAAACTCATCTTTAATAGCGATTAATTCTTTTTTAACCAATGCCATCATTTTTAATTTATCTGACAATAATTCAAGATAGCCAGAAATTTCATTTGCCAAAGCCTTAAGCTCATCGGTAATTTTTTCCATTTCTAAGCCCGTTAATCTTGCAAGCCTCATTTCAAGTATTGCCCGAGCTTGAGCTTCGGTAAAATAAAATTTACCATCTTTGATAACATTACCCTTATCTTGAACCAATTTAATCATAGCTTCAACTATGCCAGCAGGCCAACTGCGAGCAAGAAGTTTTTCACGGGCTTCGTTAACATCTTTTGATTTTTTGATTAAATCGACAATTTCATCAATATTAGCAACTGCTACAGCCAAGCCAATTAAAATATGGGATTTGTCTCTTGCCTTATTTAATAAAAAATTGGTTCTTCTAGTGGTAACATTGAAACGGAAATCGACGAAAACACTAATTACCTCAAGCAAATTCATTAATTTTGGCTGTCCATAATTTAAGGCAAGCATATTAACGCTAAAATTACATTGCAATTCGGTAAAGCTATAAAGCTGATTGATAATAACCTCTTCCATTGCATCTTTACGCAGTTCAATCACAACTCTAATGCCATCACGGTCAGATTCGTCACGCAAATCAGTAATACCTTCAATCTTTTTTTCTTTTACCAATTCGGCAATTTTTTCAACTAATTTTGCCTTATTAACTTGATAAGGAATTTCGGTAATAACAATTGAATTTTTGCCACCAGACTTTTTTTCAATATTATGGCGACCTCTCATTACAATAGAACCTCTTCCAGTTCGAGAAGCAGAGTCATGACCCGAACGCCCTAAAATTATACCACCAGTAGGAAAATCAGGTCCCGGAATGATTTTGATAAGCTCATCAACTGTGACTTCGTTATTGTCAATAAAAGCCAAGCAACCATCTATCATTTCGCCCAAATTATGTGGCGGAATATTTGTTGCCATTCCAACCGCAATACCACCCGAACCGTTAACCAATAAATTTGGAAAGCGTGCGGGCAAAACCTTTGGCTCTTTTTCGTTGCCATCATAATTTGGCACAAAATCGACGGTGTCTTTATCAAGATCATCAAGCATTGTGTGCGAGATTTTTTCCAAACGCGACTCGGTATAACGCATAGCCGCAGGAGGATCATCATCAATTGATCCAAAATTTCCTTGCCCGTCAATTAGTGGCACTCTCATTGAAAAATCTTGAGCCATTCTAACCAAGGATTCATAGATTGCCGAGTCGCCATGTGGGTGATATTTACCCATAACTTCTCCGACAATTCTGGCGGATTTTTTGAAAGGTTTGTTATAATCATAGCTACCCTCATGCATTGCATATAAAATGCGTCTATGCACAGGTTTTAAGCCATCGCAAGCATCAGGAATAGCACGCGAAACTATAACACTCATAGCATAATCGAGGTAAGATTTACGCATTTCACCAACTAGTGAAACTGGCTGAATATCCTTGCCAGTAGCAGGAACAATAATATTTGGTATGTTGTTGTCGTTTGTCATTATAAATTTGGTGAGTATTGAACGATAAATTATCGCTTAAAATTAATTAACGATAATAACTTAACTTGCTCTTAAGTTCAAGTAAAAATTTAAAAATAAAAAACTTAAAAATATAAATTATTTTATAAGAATACATATTTTTTATAAATTTATAATAATTTCAAAATTTCTGTAAATTTATAAAAAATATAATAGATTTTTATAAAAAAATATGCCAGAAATAACCGCCGAAAACAATCCAAAAGAGCACTCTCATAAGATTGCACACCAAATTTTGACACTTAAGGAAATTCATAAAGATACGGAAGCAGATCATTCTCAATCTGATTTTTTTAGATTAAATCAAATGCTTTTAACTAACGATTTAAATTGCAAAGAAATCTATGAATCAATGAATATTTACTTTGGCGAATTGGAGGTTTTAAACGATACTGACAAAAAATTGCTAAAAATGATGTTATTTAATTTTTGGGTTCCACCTCAAGATTTTCCAGATTTTGAATTTGAATATTGTGAAAGTAAATTTTATAAATCAGAGCTTATTAAGGTAGCAAATTATAAAAAATTAAAAAATCAAAATAGCATTACTATAAAAAATAGCTTAGAATTTAATAGTTCATTGCAAGAGATTCTTGATTATTATGAAATCTACAAAACTCAACAAAACATTTCGACTCCAGAAAATTCCTTCAAGATTTCTCTTGACTCAGATGAATTTTATTTTTTTTCCTCTTTTGGTTTAGTTAAGTTTTTTGATGCAAGTAAATTATTAGATTCTAGATTTACAGAGGGGTTATTAGACAAAAATAAAAGATTTCGTGATTTTTTAAACGAAATTAATCGTGATTTTATCCTAATGCAAAACCAAAATAACAAAGAATTGATTGCGCAATTTCTTAAAGGTTCGGTTAAATTTGAATTTATGAGCAATAGCGAGTTAAATAGACACTCCAACGATATTTTTAGAATTTCACTTTCTAGCTACACCCCGAAATCCTCAATGGATATTTCGAGAAAATCCAGGGAAACTATTTATTTAAGCTCAAGCGGGGCATTTGTTGATAAAGAAGAAAAATCAAATTTGTGCAATTCTTGCTTAGCTTTTTTCGGATGTATTTGGGCATTAAAAATTGATAATATAAAAAGGGATGATTGTTCTTTGCATCCAAAAAATATTGTTGCAACTACGGTTTTTCAATCACCAATAAATTCCCAAACAAATTCCTCAAGAAGAGATTTGGAAATGTATTAAAATATTTACAATGTTGCAATAGCATCTGCAATATTAACAAATTTAAAATCATATCCATTTTCCTGAGCCTTTTGCGGAGCAATTTTTTGCGAAGATAAGAGCAATTCTTCGCCCATTTGTCCAAAAATAGTTTTTACTGCAAATTTTGGGATATGAAAAAAATATGGTCGATTAAATTTTTTCGCCAAAACCCCAGAAAATTCGGCATTGGAGCATGAATTTGGCGAAGATAGATTAATAGCACCTTTGATGGTAGAATTATTAATTATCAACTCGATAATTCCAATTGCATCATCAAGATGAATCCAACTCATAATTTGCTTGCCATCGCCAATATTACCACCCAAACCCATTTTAAATGGCGGAGTCAATTTTTTAATAATACCACCGCCCTGCCCGATTACAACCGAAGTTCGAAGCAAAACTAAACGAGTCGAATCACCAACTTTTTGCGCTTGAAATTCCCAATCTTTGCAAAGTTTTTGTGAAAATAAATTTTGTGTGGTTGGCGAAGAATTTTCACTAAAAATTGTGGTCTCGGAAGTGCCGTAAAAACCAATTGCTGAGCCACTAATAAATAATTTTGGCGGAGTTTTAGTGGCTAAAATTTTTTCAACAATTTTTTTTGTAATATTAATTCTGCTATCGTAAATCTCTTGACGATTTTTAGCATTCCAGTTCACTGAAATTGGCGCTCCCGCCAAATTGATAATAATGTCAAAATCAAATTCCAAATCGACAAAATCACTAATATATTGCAAATTTTTATTTTTAGATTTTAAATTTTTCTTTCGAGTTAAGGCAAAAATTTGATGACCATCTTGCAATAATTCATCGACCAATCTTTTACCGATAAAACCAGTAGCGCCAGTGATTAAAAATTTGCTTTTTTGTTGTAAAAGTTTCATTATAGTTAAAAAATTAAAATTAAAAAATATGGCAAATTATCTTATACTATCCGCATCTAGCGAAATTGGCGAATTAACAGCTAAAAATTTAGTTGAAAATAATCATAAAATTTTTATCACCGCCAGAAATTCCGACAAATTAGAGTCTCTCAAATCTAAATTTAATTGCAACGGAAATCTTCTTGATTGCTCAAATTTCAGTGAAGTTGATAAAACTTTTGAACAAGCAACCCAAGAGCTTGGCACTGTTGATGGCGTCGCCTGCTTTGCTGGTTCCGTTCTACTTAAACCCGCTCACCTCACCAGTTTTGAAGAATACCAACATACAATGAATTCAAATATAGCGCCCGCCTTTGCCTGTGTGCGAAGTGCTGGTAAATATTTCAAAAATGGCGGTAGCGTAGTTTTACTGGCGTCAGCAGTTGCGATGCATGGTCTTGCCAATCATGAAGCAATTGCCAGTGCTAAAGGTGCAATCGTTGCCCTCGCTAAATCAGCTTCATCAAGCTATGCCTTAAAAAATATTCGCTTCAATGTTGTGGCTCCAGGGTTAACGCAAACAAAATTAACTCAAAAAATTACCGAAAATGAAACTAGCTTAAATTACTCCAAGGCAATGCATGCTCTGGCTCGCATCGGCAAGGCTCAAGATGTAGCCAATGCAGTAAATTTTTTACTCGATACCAACAATGATTTTATCACTGGACAGGTCTTGGCGGTTGACGGTGGACTTAGCTCGGTAATGCCAAAAATAAAAATTTAATATGCGTAATTTAATTTACATCTTGGGTGATCAATTAAATTTAAATATTTCTTCCTTACAAAATTTTGACAAAAAACATGATGTCATTTTAATGACTGAAATTTGGGACGAAACCAATTATGTCAAGCATCACAAAAAGAAATTGGTTTTGATTTTATCGGCAATGCGTGAATTTGCTGATTTACTTCGGCAAAATAATTTTAAAGTTTTTTACAAAAAATTAGATGATGCCAACAATTTGGGTAGCTTTGATAAAGAGCTTGAATATTTTATCGACAAACAAAAACCGCAAAAAATTATCGTCACCGAACCATCAGAATATAGGGTTTTGCAAATTTTTAATAATTATTTTTCCAGAAAGAAAATTAATTATGAAATTCGCAATGATGAAAGATTTATTTGCTCGCACCTTGAATTTGCTAGCTATGCCAAGGATAAAAAAAATTTACTACTCGAAAATTTTTATCATTTAATGCGTCAAAAAACTAAAATTTTGATGGAAGAAAATAAAAATACTAAAAAAAATTCTGGCACTCTAAAACCAGTTGGCGGTAAATGGAATTACGATAAAGAAAATCGCAGAACCATGCCAAATGATGTTCGCCAGCCAAAGATTCAACAAATTAAAATTAACAAAAATACCCAAGAAGTAATTGATTTAGTCAAAAATAATTTTCCAGAAAATTTTGGTTCACTAGAAAATTTTAACTTGGCAACCAATCATTTAGACGCTGAGAATCAATTCGCAGACTTTCTAAAAAATCGTTTAAATAATTTTGGAATTTATCAAGACGCCATGCGTGAAGATGTTGATTTTGGCTTTCATAGTGTGATTTCAATGTATATCAATATTGGCTTGCTTGACCCACTTGATTGCGCTAAAAAAGTTGAGGCTGAATATCATCTAGGAAATTGCGATATTGCCAGTGCCGAAGGATTTATTCGCCAAATTATTGGCTGGAGAGAATATATTCGTGGAATCTATTGGCACTTTATGCCAAAATACGCAAAATTAAATTACTTCAATCACAAAAGAAACTTGCCAGAATTTTATTGGAACGAAGACGAAACCACAATGAATTGTCTGAAAACCGCCATCAAACACACTCGACTTCACGCTTACAGCCATCATATTCAACGCCTAATGATTACAGGCAACTTTGCTCTTCTTGCAGAAATCGACCCAGATCAAGTTGAGGAGTGGTATTTGGCAGTTTATGCCGATGCTTTTGAATGGGTAGAAATGCCAAATACTCGAGGTATGGCACTATTTGCCGATGGCGGAATTGTAGCTTCAAAACCTTATTGCTCGAGCGGAAATTATATTAACAAAATGTCAAATTTTTGCAAAAACTGTCAATATGATGTCAAATTAACAACTGGAGACAAGGCCTGCCCTTTTAATTATTTATACTGGAATTTTTTAATTAAAAACCAAGAATTACTAAAAAATAATGGTCGGCTTTTTTATCCATACGCTAATTTAAAACGCAAAACCGAAAAGGAAATATTGGCAATTAGAGACTCGGCACAAAAATTTTTAAAAAAAATTAAAATTTGATTATATGCTAACTAAACAGCAACAGGATTTATATATTCGCAACATTATTTTACCAGAAATTGGTGAAGTTGGTCAAGAAAAATTGCTTAAGGCAAAAATTTTAGTAATTGGTGCTGGCGGTCTTGGCTCTAGTGCTTTACAATATCTTGCTTGTGCAGGGATTGGTTTAATTGGAATTATCGATGATGATAAGGTAGAAATTTCAAATTTACAACGCCAAATTATTCATAATTTTGATAATCTTGGGCAAGAAAAAATCCTTAGTGCCAAAGAAAAATTAGAAAAATTATCTCCGCATTTAACCATAAATTTAATTAATCAACGAGCCAATTATGATTTATTATCAAAGGAGGTTAATGATTACGATATTGTAATGGATTGCACCGATAATTTTCCGACTCGATTTATAATCAATCAGGTTTGTTTTGAGCAAAAAAAACCTCTAATTTTCGGGGCGGTGAAGGGATTTCTTGGGCAGTTGTCGGTATTTAAACCTTACCTTGAAAATCAACCTTGCTATACATGTTTTAATCCAAATATTGTCGATGAAAATTTTCAATTACCACTTCATGAAAAGGGTATCTTAGGAGCAGTAGCCGGCAGTATTGGAGCTATGCAGGCGATTTACGCCATAAAAGAAATTTTAAAAATCGATAATGATATTTCTGGGCAGATTTTATTTTACGATTTTTTAAAAAATAATTTTCGTAAAACCAAATTAAATAAAAATAAAAATTGTGAAATTTGCGGAAAGGCTTAATAATTTTGCTGATTCTAATTTATTAAAAATAAGATTTTACTTTTAAAATAAATTTCAATAAAATAAAAAAGTATTTTATAAGCGGGTGTAGCTCAAAGGTAGAGTTCTAGCCTTCCAAGCTAGCCGTGAGGGTTCGATTCCCTTCACCCGCTCCATTATAATTCATTGCTTTATTGAAGTAATAATTAAAAGCACAATTAAAATATTTCAAAGTAATATTGGAGAGGTGGCCGAGTGGTCAATGGCAGCAGACTGTAAATCTGCCCGCGTAAGCGTTCGCAGGTTCAAATCCTGCCCTCTCCACCACCATCAATATTCTTCAAAATTAATCTTTTTTTGACAATTCCATCTCATACATCTTTTGATAAAAACCATTACTATTTATCAATTCTAAATGGCTACCAACTTCAACTATTCGCCCGTCTTTTACAAAAATAATTTTATCAACATTAATGATGGATGAGAGTTTGTGAGCAATTGTTATAACGGTTTTTTCGTTAGCATAATTCAAAAGCGATTTTTGCAAAAATTGCTCATTTTCATTATCGAGTGCCGAGGTCGCCTCATCTAATAGCAAAATTGGCGAATCCTTGATAATAGCACGAGCAAAGGCTAATCTTTGACGCTCACCGCCAGAGAGTTTGATGCCCTTTTCACCCACAAAACTATCAATCCCATCTGGCAAATTTTTAATAAATTGAAGAGCGGAATTTTCTTCAATAATTTTTTCAACTTCTTTTTTGGTGACATTTTTATCGACATAAGCGATATTTTCGTAAATGGTTCCAGAAAAAATAAAACAATCTTGCGAAATATAAGCAAAATTTTGGCGCAAATCCTTAAAACTTAAATCCCTAATATCAATATTATTAATCAAAATAGCGCCCTGATTAACATCATAGAATCTAAGTAATAATTGTAATAAAGTGCTTTTTCCGGAACCACTAGAGCCAACTATGGCAATTTTTTCTTTGGGCAAAATTTTTAAACTAAAATCTTTTATAATCTCAAAATCCGCTCGCGACGGATAAGAAAAGCCAATATTTATAAATTCTATTGCAAAATTCTTGGTATTTTCAAGATTTTTTAGAATGGGCTTTTCTTGAACGGGCGAAGAAATTTTTAATAATTCAAAAATTCTTTCAATTGATGCCGAAGCACTTTGCAACTGACCAGCAATTTGACTGAGAGCTACCAAAGATGTCGCTGAAATTATCGAATAAAAAATAAAGGAAGATAATTCTCCTGAAGTTATTTTATTGTTCAAAACATCATGACCGCCCACAAATAGCACAATAGCAATAGAGCCAAAAGCCAAGCATATTACCATCGCCACCATCAAAGATTTGATTTTGATTTTCTCAAGCGAGTATTGCAATGAATTATCCACAAAATTTGCAAAATTTCTAGCCTCTTTTTCTTCGCAAATATATGATTGGATTGTTTTAATACCGTTAACCGATTCCTCAATATGAGATGAGACTTCGGCAATTCCAGATTGCGATTTTAGCGATAAATTTTTGACAATTTTGCCTAAAATAAAAATTGGCATAATTGCAATTATAATCAATAAAATTGAGATTATGCTAAGTTTGAAACTGGTGAAAAATAAAAAAATTAAACCACCAAAAAATAAAATTAAATTTCTTAATAAAAAAGAAATGGTGTTACTTAAAACATTATAAATTATAGTGGTATCTACAGTAAGCCTCGAGACTACATCTCCAGCTTTGGTAATTTCAAAAAATTCAGCAGAAACATGGATAATGTGATTGTAAATTTTTTTGCGTAAATCGGCAATAACTTTTTCCGAAGCTGAATTTATTAAGTAAGATCGGTAATAGCCAGCAATTGACATAATTCCTATCGCAACAATAAATAAAATCAACACCAAAGTTAAGGCAATATTATCTCGTGGCACAAAACCAAAATCAATCAAATATTTTATGCCCTTTCCAAAAAGCAAAACCATCATAGCAGTGACCAACAAAGCAACCAGAGCCAAGATAACATCTTTCTTATATGGCTTAAAATAAGGAATTAACTCTAAAAATTTTCGGATATTTATAGATTTTTTGGCAGTTTTTTCTTTCAAAATTTCAAAAATTAATTTTTTAAAGAATTATGTGAACCATCGCAAAACATACCATTTTTGCTATGTTTACAACCGCAAAAAAATACAGTTTTGGTTTCATTCGCTATATAGGAAACCGATTTCATTACACTGCTACCATCGGCATTTTTAAAGGCTTTATGGGCACCGTCGCAAAATGGTTGATTTGAAGATAAGCCACAAGAGCACCAAGAATATTTTTGACCCTCAACAACATCAACTTTGTAGGGTTGTTTTTGGGCAATTTTAGGGAGAGAATCATTCATATTTAATTATTTTTTGATTAATTTTTAAATAATCTTAAAGCTAGACAAAAATTTTGCAATAGATGGTATTATTTATATTTCGCAATGTCTTTTACAAGTTTATATATTGCCTCATTAAACTCTTGATGAACAGATTCAAAATCAATATTTTTTTGCTGTAAAATTTTATATTTTTGCTCAAAATCATTTTTAAGTTCAGTCTCTCTTTCCTTTTCTTGCTTTAATTTCAACATATCAACCAATAATGATTCGATACGCAGATGAAACTCATTGTTTACTTGTAAAAATTTCTTTTCAAAATTTTTTAGGTCGTGCTCTTGTTTTAAATTTCTATTGCGCAATAATTTTAATTCTTTTAACAAGATTTTTTTGGTTTGGCGATAATGATAGTAAAGATAAATTATCGTTACTATCAAAGCCACATTAAATATTGCTAAATATATCATTATAACTCAATATTATCAATTAACCGAACGCCCTCAAGATAAAGAGCAATAAAAATACGATATTTTTGGTCAGTTTTTCTTGGGTTTTCAATTTGTAAATTTAAAGCATTGCGAATCTCGATATAATCAATTCGCTCAAAACCATTTTTTAGCAATTCGATTTTTTTATCCTCAATTAAATCTGGATTATTTTTTATTTCTTGTAAAGTTTTATAAATTAAGCCTGCCTTGATTTTAGCTGATGGCGATAATAATTCATTTCGAGACGACATGGCTAAGCCATTATCTTGACGATAAGTTTCAACGCCTATAATTTCGGTGTTAAAATTTAAATCATCAACTAATTTTTTTATAATTAAATATTGCTGATAATCCTTTAAACCAAAAAAGGCAACATTAGGCTCAACAATATTAAATAATTTACTAACCACCATGCAAACCCCATCAAAATGCCCTGCCCGATATTTTCCACACAAACAATCTGCATAATTTTGAGCGATGATTTTGAAGTTAGGCTTGGTTGGGTACAATTCATCATCACTTGGCAAGAAAACCGCATCAATCCCTTGATTTTTGAGCATCAAAATATCGTTATCGTAATTTCTTGGATATTTAGCAAAATCATTTTGGTCATTAAACTGCAATTTATTTACAAAAATACTCACAATAACTATATCGGAAAATTTTTGAGCATTTTTTACTAGCGATAAATGTCCTAAATGCAATGCTCCCATGGTTGGAACAAAAGCGATTTTTAAATTTTTATTTTTTGCATCACCAATAAATTTTTTAATATCAGCGATATTTTTAAATATGTTCATAGTAAAAATTACTCTGGAAGAAGATTTTTAGCATTGTAGATGCAAAGCATACTGTCAGCCAATCTTAAAGTGAATTGACGAGCTACAATTGGCACCACCACATATCGGTCACGAATAGTGTAATTGACTGGGGTTTCAATGCCGTAAGGATCAACAGCGCTAATAGTTGGGATTACCAAATTATCATTAGCAAATTGAAAATGGGTTTCATTGCCATCATCATAAACTTTCAAAGGCATAATATTGTCGGATTCTCCAGAAAAACGATAGTCAAAATTTAAAACCGCATCCTCTGGATTGCGTTCAATAATTCCAGGCAACTTTTGGTCAACTCTAGCTTTTGGAATTGGGGTTTTAATAATTCCAGACAATTCTGGAAGAGGAGCAATTGGTTCTTGCAATTGACGAGGCTTAGAAGCAACATTAGGCACGGCAAGTTGAGGAGGAATTGGCAAAGGTTGACCAATTTGTGGATAAAAAAATCTTACAGTGTAAACCAAGTCTTCATCAGCCTTCCCAGTAAATTCATCAGAACGAATATCGAAGTGATAAATTCTTTTATTCGTGATTATAGTCATATTGGTATGAGCAGCAATTTCAAGCGGACGCACAAACAATCTTTTTCCAGCTGGAGTAAGTCGCCATGAAAAAGCCTCACCGACCGAGATCATTTCAATTTCTTCGTCATTAGCAAATTCGATAAAAGATTGATAATTATAATAAAATTTTAACTCATAAACTTCATTTGGATTATAAACCAAGGTTCTAATTCGTGAGTCCGTGGTAATTGGAGTTTGAGCAAATACTAAAGAATTTATCAAAAAAATATTCGATAAAATTAAGAATTTAGAAATAAATTTTACAAAAAAATTTTTCATAGTTATTGATTAATAATCTCTTCAGCGACCTCAAATTTAGAGACTTGAAAACCAAGTGGGTTGATTAACCTCTCTTCAATTGATAAATTTAATTCAGGTGCAAAATAAAAAGTCATATAAATAATTTCATTTTTTGTAGTCGATTTTTGACCAACAATATTGATTTCTCTTGTGGTTCTAATTTCAACATTCATATTATCTTTAAAAAGCAATGACCGAATTTTTAGTTCAATTTGTGATTCAGAACCAAGGGAATAAGGATTAATGCGATTTCGATATTCATTAAAAATTTGCGATGTTGAAAATAATCTCACCTCTTCAGAATTTTCTTTATAATTTCTGGGATTGTAAGTTAAGGCAGATTGAACATATTTATTAATAAAATATCTCTTCATAACTTCGTTGGCAGTAAAAGTTTGTGAAGTAATTTGCTGAACAACAACCGCTGTTCCGGTTTTTTCGTTAATCTCTATAACATAAGGTTCAAGCGATTTTGAAGACATAAAATTTTTTACAAAAAAAACCGCAATCGCCACCATTATAATTGAAGTTGCCGTTAATAAAAGTAAGACATTCCTTTGCACTGCAACAATCTGATAGCGATTAGAATACCAACTTTTAATTTTTATTTTCTTATCCTTTTCGGCCATTATTTGAAATAAAATAGATTTTAATTATTGCTAAATATTAACAATTTATTCTAAATGTAAAAGTAAAATTTATATTAAATTATTAAAAAAGAATTTTTGATTTTTAAATGTAAATGAAATATAATTGATAAAATTATTATAAAATGTTTATTTTAAATTAAAATTAGAACAAACATAATTAAAATTCAATTTGTAAAAGCAAAAAATATTCAAAAATGAATCTTTTAAATAACGATAAAATATCATTTTCCCAAAAACTAGAGCAACTAAATTGGATCTTAATATATCTTATAATCACCCTAGCTTTTATTGGTTTTTTTATGCTTTATTCAGCTGCGGGTGGCTCTTTTAAACCATGGCTAATTCGTCAACTCGCATTTTTTTGTATATTTTTTCCGTTGATGATTTTTATTGCGGTTACCGATATTAAAATTTGGTTTAAATTATCTTATATTTTTTATGCAGTTGCCTTAATAATGGTAATTATGGTCGATGTTATGGAGCAATTAAGCCACAATGCCATGGGGGCAACGAGATGGTTTAGGATTGGTTCAATTAAAATTCAACCTTCGGAAATCATGAAAATTTGTACGGTTTTTGCTTTATCGCGCTATTTTTATAGTATCGAAGCCGAAAATATTGGCAGACTAAAATTTGTTATCCCTCCTCTTCTAATGATTTTTGTCCCCGTTGGTTTTATTTTCCATCAACCCGATTTAGGAACTGCAACAATATTAGCTATGGTTGGAATCGTGGTGTTGTTTATGGCAGGGGTAAAATTATGGAAATTTATATCGGTTGGTATTACCACCCTAATTGCCATTCCTTTTGTATGGAACTTTTTACTGCATGATTATCAAAAAAAACGTATTTTCACTTTTCTTGACCCAACTCACGATCCTTTGGGTAGCGGATACAACATCATTCAATCCAAAATTGCCATTGGCTCTGGAGGTTTTTTTGGCAAGGGATTTTTAGGCGGAACTCAAGGTCAACTCGATTTTCTTCCAGAAAAACAAACTGATTTTATTTTTACAATGCTAAGTGAAGAGTTGGGTTTCATTGGAGGCTTATTTACCATTATAATTTATGGGGCAATTCTAGCAATTTGCATCAATATTGCCATGAAAACCAAGCATCAATTTGGTAGATTATTTGTGATTGGTGTTGTTAATATTTTCTTCATTCATATGTTCATAAATATTGGAATGGTTATGGGATTATTACCTGTAGTTGGAGCTCCCTTACCATTTATTTCTTATGGAGGAACCATTATGGGTTCAATGATGATAGGATTTGGAATGGTTTTAAATATTGACCTAAATAAATCGGGCGAATTGAGAAACTAATATTTTACAAGATTTTTTTGCCCTACTCCAATAAATTTTTAATATTTTGATATGCTCTTATCAAGGCTTTTGATTTATTGATGCACTCATTATATTCATTAATTGCTACCGAATCAAATACTACCCCCGCACCAGTTTGAACATAAATCTTGCCATCTTTAATCAATGCAGTTCTTAGAGTAATACAGGTTTCCATATCACCATTACTCGCAAAATAGCCAACACAACCTGCATAAAAACTTCTTTTAACTTTTTCGATTTCTTCAATAATTTCCATCGCCCTAATTTTTGGAGCTCCAGAGACCGTCCCAGCCGGAAACCCAGCTATCAGGGCATCAACCGCATCATAATCATCAAGGATTTTTCCTTCGATGGTTGATGACAAATGCATCACATGCGAATAAAATTCAACCGCCATTTTTTTTGTGACCTTAACCGTATTTGCCTTAGCAACCGAACCCAAATCATGCCTTCCAAGGTCTATTAACATCAAATGCTCGGCAACCTCTTTTTCATCATTGAGCAATTCTTTAGAAATTTCTTCGTCCTGTGCTTGAGAATTTCCTCTGGCTCTAGTTCCAGCAAGTGGACGAATGGTAACCACATCTTTTTGAAGCGAAACCATAATTTCAGGACTTGATCCAGTGATCACAAAATCTTTAAATTTTAGGTAAAATAAGAATGGAGAGGGATTGATACTGCGAAGTGAACGATAAAAATAAAATGGATCTAAATTTTTATCAAAATTTGCACTAAATCTTTGCGATGGCAAAATTTGAAAAATATCACCAGCCACAATATATTCCTTTGACTTTTCTACAATATCACAATATTCATTTTGCGAATAATTACTTTTAAATTCATCATCAAAAATAAAAGACTCCTTATCTAAATTTTTTTCTATAACCGTAGTTTCTTGCAAAATTTTAATTACATTTTGAATTTTATCACAAAGCGAATCATAATCTCTCATATTATCTCTAAAAACTGGACAACAAATCAATGCACAATCAAAAAGGCTATCAAAAACTATCAGAATTTGAGGTCGCACAAAAATTGAATCTGGGACATTAATTTCGTCAGGCAAATTTCTATTTGGTAATCGCTCCATAAAGCGCACCATGTCATAATTCATATAGCCAAAAACTCCGGAACAAATTGATGGCAATTGTGAATTTTGATATTTCAAATCCGACCAATTTATTTTAGATGAAGCTAAAAATTCGCGAAAATTGTCAAAAATATCACCATTTTCTAAAACAAAATTTTCAGGATAATTTGCAAAATTCGAATTGATGTAAGATTTATTATTTTCGCATTTCCAAACCCTATCTGCCATTAATCCTATAGCTGAAAACCTACCTTTATTATTGCCATTTTCTGCGGATTCTAATAAAAAAATATTTTCGTCGTAAAATTTAGATAATTTTAAAAAGCTAGAAATTATAGTAAAATTATCGCTAGAAATTTTTTTAAACAAAACCGCGGATTGGTTTTTAAATATAATTTCTTCAAACTGCCTTTTATCAAAATTAAAACTCATCTGATCAATTTAGGAATTTTTACTTTGGAAAAATTTTTCATTTACTTTAATTGGAAATTTTTTGGCAAGATAATCATTATATTCCAAAATAATATCTTGAGCAAATTCATTGACCGCATTGTTTTTGGCATCAATTTCTTCTTGAGCAGACAATTTGGATAATTTAGAATTCTTAACCAAGGCAATTACATATAAATCTTGAGTCAAGGCAACTGCCTTGGTTACATTACCAATTTTCGTTGCGAAGATTTCGTCGATTATTTCATTTTTAATCGGCATTTTAGATTCGCCAACATCAACAAAATTTAATCGTTGAAACTCTTTATTTTTTTCAACTTTAAAACCCTTATTAAAGCTAATCGCTACCGCCATTTGGGGCGATTTTTCAATTTCTAAAAATGCTTCTTTAACTAATTTTCCTAAACCAGCAATCTTTCTTTGTTCAATTAAATTTTGCATAATTTTATCATTAACTTCCGTCAATTCCAAATCTCTAGCTGGATGAATTTTTACGACCTCAATAGCATATAATTTATCGTCAGAATTTAAGAATAATTTTGAGGGCTGGTTGATTTTTAATGAAAAACTGTTTTTGACTAAATCCTTGTAAATTTTTGTTTGCACAACTTCTTTACCTTCAACACTAGAGCCATTTTCATTAAAGGATAAATCAACTTTTTTGATGGCAAGATTAAATTTATTAGCCACCTCATCTAAAGATTTAGAGGCTAACAATGCATCATTGATTTTGGCAATCTGTTCTTCAACAATTTTTTCTTGTTTTTGCAAAGAAATTTTTTGCAAAATTTCCGACTTTACCTCGGCAAAACTAGCTTGGCGTTCTGGGTTGATATTATTGAGCAAAAATATATGAAATCCGATTTTACTTTTTACCACTTCACTTACTTGATTTATCTGTAAATTATTAATTTTATCGGCAATTTCTAGAGGCAATGTCGCTTTAGTAATTTTTTCAATTGTTATGTCTTTAAGCGATTTTTTATGTAATATTTTTGCCATTTTAGCAAATTCACTTTTTACATTTGTTGAATTGTTAAAAGTAACAATTTTTTGCTGAAATTCTTGAGCTAACTTTTCATCATCTAACATCAAATGATAATAGTCCCTAGACTCAGCCGAAGTAAAAAGAGTTTTTATATTTTGGTTATAATAGGCTTCCATCTCTTGATTTGAAACTTCTGACTGTAAATTAAGATTTTTTTTATCCAACTCAACTATTTTAACTTCACGGAACTCATTAGTAACAAACTTTTTTTTATTGTTATTATAAAATTCTGCAACATCATTTTGAGTTGGATTTTCAAAATTTTTTACATCGTTTTTCGATATTGAGATTAAATCCACTACCCTTTTTTCTTTATTGAACTCTTCTCTTTCATTAAAATTTTTATAATTGACAGGAAGAATTGAGGTTAAACTCCCAAAAATCATTTGAGCAGAAACTTCGCCAAGCACTTCATTTACATAAATATCTTCATTTAAGCCATTATTTTGTAAAAAATTAGTGAATTTTTCCTTATCGAATTTTCCATCCTTATCTTGGAAATTTTTATCTTCGGCAACATTTTTTAAAATAATTTTTTTACTGCCATAAGCTCCTATATCTGAACCAATTTTTTTAATTATTGTTTTGCGAATAAGACGATTGGCAACTTCAGATTTAAATCCTTCAGAGTTAAGGTATTTTTCGATTTCTTCGCCTGAGCCTTTGTTTGATCTGATAATTGCCTTATCTAAATCCAGAGCCTTTTCAAAGGCTTTAAGACTAATTTTTTCTCCGCCAACTTTTAATACCCAACTATTTGGCATATCAATTAAAAAACTACTTATTCCAAATGTTACAAAACTGAGTCCAACGATAGCAAGGATGATTTTGAAAAATATGTTTTTGGCTAATTTACGAAATGCATTCATACGAAAAATTTTTACTTAAATAATATTGATTTCATTGCTAATTGTAAAAAAAAATAATGATAAATCAACCTAGAATTTTTATTTTTAGCAAAAAATTTTTTTTGTTGTATTATTGATATAATATTTATAAGATTTATTTTGATATTTCGAATCAATTTAATCAAATTAAATTTTAAATTACAATCGAAGTAGTTATAAAAATATTAACTAAAATTTACTTCATGCTTATAGTGCAAAAATTTGGCGGAACCTCAGTTGGAGATATCGCCAGAATTAAAAATGTGAGCCTAAAAGTCAAAGCTGAACTTGATAAAAAGAACAAGGTTATTGTGGTGGTTTCAGCAATGTCGGGTGTCACAAATCAATTAGTTGATTATTGCAATCAAGTCTCAAATTTAACCAATGACGACTCATTAATCGAATATGATTCAATAGTTGCCACTGGCGAACAAATCACTTGTGGTCTGCTTGCATTGCAATTACAATCAATGGGTTACAAAGCCCGATCCTTTTTAGGATGGCAAATTCCTATTAAAACCGACAATGTTCACAGCAAAGCTCGAATCGAGGAAATTGATGGGGAATTTTTGCTAAAAACTTTACAAGAATATGATGTTTTTGTAATTGCTGGCTTTCAAGGTATAAATGATTCTAATCAGCGCATTTCCACTCTTGGTCGTGGCGGATCCGATACTTCTGCAGTTGCCATTGCTGCCGCTGTTAAGGCGGATTTATGCGATATTTATACCGATGTTGATGGCGTATACACTACTGACCCAAGAATTACCGACAAAGCCCGCAAGTTAAAAAAAGTAACTTACGAAGAAATGCTAGAAATGGCATATAGTGGTTCTAAAGTTTTACAAACCCGATCTGTCGCTATGGCGATGGCTCACAATGTTCGAGTCAGAGTATTGTCATCTTTTGGCGAAGCCAATGAAAATTCTGGCACAATTTTAGTAAATAACAATGAGGAAATTATGGAAAGACGCTTAATAACAGGAATTAGCTATAGTAAAAACGACATCAGGATCACCTTGGCAAATATGCCCGATCACCCCGGTTTATCAGCTACAATTTTTGGAGCACTTGCCCAAAAAGAAGTTAATGTCGATATGATTGTGCAAAATATTTCCGCCGATGGAAAATTTATCGACATCACTTTTACCACCAGCAAAGAAGAACTTGAAAGAGCGAAAATTGCAATTGAATCCATTAAAAGCGAAGTTAAATATTCTGACTTAAAAATCGATGATAATATCGCCAAAATTTCGGTAATTGGCGTTGGTATGATTAGTCATTCTGGAGTTGCCCACACTATGTTTAAAACCCTAGCTGACAAAGGAATTAATTTGCTACTAATCTCTACTTCTGAAATAAAAATTTCGGTCTTAATTGCCAAAGAATATGGTGAGTTAGCGGTTAGAGTTTTGCACGACGCCTATCAACTTGACCAAACCAAATAAACAGATTGGAATTTATTTATTTTCGGCAATAAAACCAATATTACTCAATCCAGAATTTTGTAAAATTGACAGCACCGAACTAACTTTCCCATATTCGCATTCTTGGTCGGCTTTTATATGAATTGGCGTTTGAACATCTTCTTTTGCAATATTAACGAGGTGGCTTTTCAAATCATTTATCGAAGCAGGCTTTTGCTCGATATAATAATTTCCTTCTTTGGTAATTGTAATACTTATCGGATTTTTATCTTCTATATTTTGCCCTACCTCTTTTGGCAAATTTACTTCAATCGAAGATTGAATTATTGGCGCAGTAACTAACAAAATTACCATTAGCACCAACATAATATCAACAAAAGGAGTCATATTAATTTCTGCCAAAGGCGCTTGAAAATCTTCTTTGTCAAAACCGCTTTGCATAAATTAAAGCCTTTGATTTGATAAGTGAACAGTGATTTGCTCGGCTAAATGTCGAAGATTTTGAATCATCAACTTATGAGCTCGAATAAAAGCATTATAAGCTAAAACCGCAGGAATTGCACAAAATAAACCAATTGCAGTAGCAATTAAACTTTCAGCAATTGGACCTGCTACAATATTCAAGCCCGCACTCCCCTTATTGGCAATATTACCAAGAGCATGATAAATGCCCCAAACCGTTCCAAATAATCCAATAAAAGGCGAGCATGACCCAATTGACGCCAAAATCGTTAAGCCTTTGTCAAACCAAATCTTAATTTCATCAAGCGCTTGAGATAAATGAAGGGTGATTACCTCTTTTTTGGCATCGTGCGAATGATAATTTTGCAAGATATTTTCAAGATTTTTGGTAGCAAAAATAATATGATTAAGTGCTGAAAACTGCGGAGAATTAAGAGCATTTTCTCCAGAAATTTCTAACTTATTAGAAAAAATATTATCAATCCATTTGAAATTGACACTTGGCGGGATTGAGGTTATTGAAAAAATTGAATTAAAAGTAAAAAATTTTGATTGGTAATTGCTGGGTTGGTAATTATTTTGCAAAAACAAATTAAGATAATTTTTTTGTTGGCTTAATTTAATTATTTTTGAAAAAATTATCATCCAACTAATTATTGACATTGCAAGCAGTATCAATAAAACCGCCATCAATACAAAATCGGCATCACGATAAATTTCATTTAAATTCATTTTAAATTAGTTTAAATTCTATCGGCACATAAATTTTAGCCAAAACATTATTGCCAAATCTTTTTGCCGGCAAAAAACTCCAATTACTAACAGTTTCAAGAGCGCTATCATCAAGCAAATCAGATCCGCTTGAAGAAAATATTTTTACATTCAAAGGTTTTCCATCTTCTGAAACTAGCACTTCCAAGACCACCTTGCCCGTTATGCCTCTAGACTTGGCTTGCAACGGATAAATTGGAGATGGATTATTTAATTCTGGTGCATTGTAAACCGGCTCAGTTTCTGCCTGATTTATTGAAGAATTTTGTGAATTTTCTGCAGATTTTCTTTTAGAATTCCGATTTAAATTTGTCGAAAAATTTTGGGCAGAATTTGCGGGTTTAGAATTTAAAAAATTAATTTTGATAATTTGTTGTAGCGTGATTTGAGAATCAAGATTTAAGAACAGTCCAAAGGCAATAATGCTATGCATAATTAATGCCAAATATAATCCAAAATATTTTTGATAATTGATACGAAAAAATGTCGACATTTTCTTAAAAAAAATTGATAACTGATATTCATTATCGCACAAAAAAAACAAAAGTCAAATTTTTTAAAAATCACTACATACCAACTTCACTACCCCTCGATTTATCAGATCCAGCTGCACTTGGAGATGAACTTGGTATTGCCCGTTCTTTTAATATATTATGATATCCATTATTCCTAGCCTCTGGAACAATTAGATTATTCACATTTTTCGTTAGTCCATTATGGTCTAAAACACCCTTATCACCACCATCATTCTTATATTTTTTTTCAATTGCATGTTCAAGATTTTTTATAGCTATTTCAAGTTTATCATCCAATTCTTTATCGCTTTTAAACAAAGAACTTGTTTCATTTTGTTTGTTATCTTGCAAAATTGTTAAGTAATTATAAATTTTGATTAACCTTATTCCATATATATTCTCATCCCGAGGAGTCTTTAAAAGCTGATTAAAATATGCATTAGCTAGATCGAGTGAATTATTAAGATAATCCTTGTTTCCAAGTAATGATTTTTTATCTTCTGCAGAATATTTGCATTCTCCACCTGTAGCATTTTCATTATTAAAATCATTAACAAACCACCAATCAAAATGATTTGAATTAGTTATTAGGTTGAATTTAGGATTTGATGTTAAAGAAGCCATTACCTCATCAATCCCATTAATTGCCCTTGAAGCATTCTGCATTAAATCTTTTTGAGTCTGGTCGGCAAATCTTTTCTTTTTTTCATTTTTGCTAATCATCAATTCATCTATTTCTCTTTTCTTTTCTTCAATATCGATAACTTCTTTTGAAACAAGATATGAGCCGTTTTCATTCTTTTCAAAAGTCTGCTTATTTCCCCCTATCAAATCTACATCAGCACCATCATCAAAAGTAAGCTTTATATCTGAATCTTGCGCTCGAAATAATGAGTTAATATAATATTTTGGCTCTATACCTAAAGTTTTAGCTCTTGTTAAATGTGTTTGCAAATTTTCACCATTAATTTTAGTAATTTTTTTATTTTCTTTTCCAGCAAATTTGCCTTTATAACTCTCGTTAAAACATTCCTCAAAATACAATTTATTATTATCTAACTTAATTTTTAAACCATATCCTTTAAATTTTTGTGGTTGTAACGAAAAAAAATCGGATTCTTCCCCTTTATTTTCCTCGGCATATCTAACATATTCAGAATATAAAGCTAACTTAGGCGAAGTATTTCGAAATTCAATTTCTTCAAACACAACATCTGGTTTTTCCGAATTAACTTTTACCACCTTAGTTTCGCCATCTCCATAAGTTAATTCAAGAAACATTCTTGATTTTAATTTTTCTTTATTGCAATCTCCAAAATTTACGGAATTAATTTTATTAATTATACATTCTTCTGTTTTTCCGCCTTTAATTCTTACTGCCCCATCATCAGAAATTTTAATTTTGCTACCTGATTTCATTTCAATCCCATCGGTAAATGCCTGCCTCAAAAAACTATTAATCATAGATTTTTTTGAGTCATCAATTTTTTCGGGCTGGCCACTTAAAGGATAGAATTTAAGAAGCTCATCATATAAATCATTTCTTGCAATTCGATCTTCTGCAGAAATACAAGGAGAGTATATATTCTTATCACTCTGTAAATTCCCACTAAGCATATTACTAATCTTCAAAAACATCAAGGTTTGGTGTATTGATTTTTTTACTTCATCGTCAAGCCATGAAGAACCAATATTTTCAAAAACAAATTGACAGAATTTTTCTTTTTCCTGTAAAGTATCAATACAATTAAATTTATTAATATCTGAAGTTATTTTAATTATACCCCCATCATTTTTGGAATATCTAAATCCCTTAAATCTATCTAACTGATTACTTAAAGCATCATTTCTTGTTGTAGAAGATGATAAAAGAGCTGTAAAATATGCCCCTTTCTCTGCAGGAAAGCTTTCAAAAGATTTTGTGCATCTATCTTTTTGCCAATATTTATCATCGTAAATAATTGATAAAATTTCGACATCCCATCCTTTTTCTTTTCCTCCCGGCAAGATATTGAAAGGTTCTTTTTGAGAAGCTACACAAATCATTTCACCACTTTTTGAGCGAATGCTGGTTTTAAGTAAAATATTTTCTATATCCTCACTAGAAAGCCAATCTTCAGGTCTGGATTGGGCATTCAATTCATCAATTCTTTTTGCTAGGTTGGTTTCTGGTTCAACAATTCTTTCTTTATCCTTCTTTGCCTCAATCTTTATATTAGCTAAATTAGCCTGATTTAAACCTAAATGAACAAATATATCAAACCCATCAGGAACCTGAAAATGCGTTGTACCATGCAACTTTTCTTCCTCGACCAAGTCATTTTTTCCTCCAACTATAGCTAAAGCCTTGGCAACGGCATGCAATCCACATCTACCATCCCCTCTAATTTCGTGCCTTGTAATAACAGGTTCTGTATCGGATTCATATTTATAATCGCATTCATAAGTGGTCCAGTGAAGACCTGTACTATGAAGAAAAACTAATTTTTTACCATCATATTGATTTTGATAATGCTGTTTAAAATTCTTCAAAAAAGATTCTGGATGATTTTCCTGACCAGTTAAAACAAAAACAATATGATCTGAAGTTTTAAAATCTGGTATATTGCTAGTTGAATATCCCTCATGACTCTCGATTTTAGGTGAATCTTCAATGGCAGGAAGTGGTTGCATATTTTAATTTACTAAATTTGGTTTTTTGGGTAATTTTCTTAAAATAAAATTTTTTATTGGCAAAGGCAAAAATCCTAAAATTTTTATCGCCAAAAATAATCGCTTAGGAAAAATAATTAAAAATTTATTTTGCTCAAGTTTTTTTATTATCATTTTACTGGCATATTTAACTTCCATTAAAAATGGCATTTTGAAATTATTAACCGCAGTCATCGGTGTTTTAATATATCCAGGGCAAATAATGTTAATACCAATATTATCTTCATAAAGCGAATTATAAAGAGCTTCGCCATATATTCTAACGGCAGATTTGCTGGCACTATAACTCGGACAGCTTGGCAAAGATACAAAACTTGCCAAAGAAGAAATAATAGCAATTTGCCCCGATTTTCTGGTCTGCATATACGGAATTACAGGCTGTATAATATTTATTACTCCGTATAAATTAGTATCAAAAATATTTTTTATTTGAAAATAATCTTCAACTCCTCCGGCTGTTCCAGCGGAGATTCCAGCATTAGCAATCACCAAATCAATAGCGAAATCTTTTTCTATTTCGTCAATCCAATTTTTACAATCAATTTCATTTTTGACATCTAAAATTTTGATGTAAATATTAATTTTATCATTTATATTTTTGCATAAATTTTTAGTTTGCTCTAAATTTTCTAAATTTCTAGCGCCTAAAAATAAATTTTGTGATTTTTTTGCAAATTCTATAGCCAATGCTCTGCCAATACCAGAACTGGCTCCCGTTATTACAATATTTTTAAATTTTGAAATCATGGCAAAACCATTAAATTTTATTACATTTGAAGGCATTGAAGGTTGCGGCAAATCAACTCAAGCCAAAAAACTTTACGAATATTTTTTAACAAATCAAACTAATTCTATTTTAACTCGAGAACCTGGGGGAACAAAAGCTGGAGAAAAAATTCGTACAATTTTAATGGATGAAGAAATTGACAAGCTTGAAGCCAAAACCGAATTATTATTAAATTATGCTTCTCGCATTGAGCATATTGAAAAAATTATTAAACCAGCAATTGACCAAGGAAAAATCGTTATTTGCGATCGTTTTTTTGATTCCAGCTACGCTTACCAAGGAGGTGCTATGGAGCTAGGTTTTGATTATGTTAGTCAACTAAATAAGTTGGTTTTAAATGATTTTGCTCCAGACATAACTTTCTTCATCGATATTTCTTTACAAGAAGGTTTAAAAAGAACTGCAAAGCGCACCGAAAACAATCGCTACGACAAACTCGGTTTACAATTTCATCAAAAAATTTATGATTCATATTTTAAGTTGGCGAAAAATAATTCGCGAATTAAAATAATCGATGGAATGAAAAATAGCGATGAAGTTTTTCAACAAATTTTAACTATTATTAACCAAAATATATAATTTATGCGTAAAAAAAATAAAATTTCTTTAATTGGAGCTGGCAATATAGGCGGAACTCTAGCTCATTTAATTAGCCTCAAAAATTTAGGTGATGTAGTTTTAGTCGATGTCAATGATGGAATCTCCAAAGGTAAAGCTCTTGATATTGCTCAATCTTCATCAGTTGAAGGCTTTGCAAGCAAGCTATCTGCTGGCAATGATTTTTCTTTAATTCAAAATTCCGATGTGATTATTGTAACCGCAGGAATTGCTCGTAAACCCGGCATGAGTCGAGATGACTTAATGGCAACCAATACTTCAATAATTAAATCAGTTGCTGAAAATATTAAAAAATATGCCTCAGATGCTTTTGTAATTGTTATTACCAATCCACTTGATGCCATGGTCTATGTTATGCAAAAATCTTCAGGTCTTCCAACTAACAAGGTCGTTGGAATGGCTGGGGTTCTGGATTCATCGCGCATGTCTTTATTTTTAGCCGAAGAATTTAAGGTTAGCATCGAAAATGTTAACTCTTTTGTGCTAGGGGGTCATGGCGACACTATGGTTCCTCTAATCCGCTATTCAACAATCGCTGGCATTCCTGTACCTGATTTATTAAAAATTGGATTTTCTAGCGAACAAAAAATCACCGAAATTGTGCAAAGAACCAGAGATGGCGGAGCTGAAATTGTTAAACTTTTGGGCAATGGTTCAGCATTTTATGCTCCCGCCACTTCGGCAATAGATATGGCTGAAAGCTACTTATTTAATAAGAAAAAGATTCTACCAATTGCTGCTTATTTAAATGGCGAATATGGAGTTAAGGATTTATTCATCGGCGTTCCTGCAATTATTGGAAGCGATGGTGTGGAAAAAATTATTGAATTAAATCTTAATAACGAAGAAAAACAAATGTTTGATAAATCGGTTGAGGCCGTAAAAAAACTAGTAGCTGAACTTAAAATATAACAAGTATGGAACAAGCAAAAATTCCATATGGCAGGTTAAAGTTATTATTTTTCATAATAATTTTGATATTCCTTTTTATTATTTTTCGCTTGATTTACATTGCCTCCTCAAAAGATGCAAATAACATCGGAAACCTTTACGAATCAAAGCATAATTTAAAAAGAGCTGATATTTTTGACAGAAACGGTGTTTTATTGGCCACTGATTTAAAAACCAAATCGCTTTATGTAAGTTCGGTTTTAGTTCGCGATCCAAAACTGGTTGCCAAAGCAATCACCACTAGCTTTGGAGATTTATCTTACGATGAAATTCTAAGAAAAATTACTGAAGGCAAGCACAGCAAACACTGGATTTTAATCCGTCGCAACCTTACTCCATCTCAAGTAGAAATGGTAGAAAAATTACAAATTGCTGGCCTAATTTTTGAAGATGATCTAATTCGAGTCTACCCGCAAAAAAATATTGCAAGCCATTATGTTGGGTATGTCGATCTTGACCGAAAAGGTCTTTCTGGTATCGAGATGCAATATGATCGCAAATTAATGATGAATGAAAATTTAACCTTAGCAATGGATGTTAGGATTCAAGATATTTTGTTTGACGAACTCTCCAAAGCCAAAGAAGAATTTCGAGCAAAATCAGCCTCTGGAATCGTGATGAATGTTAATAATGGTGAAATTTTAGGGCTGGTTTCACTTCCTTCTTTTGATGCCAACATACAAAGCGAAGCACTTCCCGAACAAAGATTCAATATGGTTACTAATGGGAGTTATGAACTTGGTTCAGTTATGAAAATTTTTACCAATGCCATGGCATTTGAGCATAATTTAGTTGATTTAAACGATGTTTTTTTTGTTGGAGAGCCAATTAAATATGGAAAATTCTCGATTAAGGATCACGACCGACACAAAGATCAAATGTCTGTAAAAGAAATTTTTGCGGAAAGCTCAAATATAGGAACCATAAAGATTGCTGAAAAAATCGGCATTTATAATCAAAAGGAATTTTTGGGAAAATTTGGATTTCTTAAAAAAGTTGAAGCTGATTTTCCAGGTTTAGGCAGAATTATGGCACCAATAAAAAACTGGAGCGAGATTAGTCTATATACCATATCATATGGGCACGGCATCGCCTCAACCCCACTTCACCTTGCATTGGCAACTTCGGCTATAGTTAATGGCGGATATCTTTACAAGCCATCATTTTTAAAACTCGAAGAGCCTCCAAAGATTCCTCAAAAATTAATTAAAGATGAAACCGTTGAAAAAATGAAAATTTTGATGCGAAATGTGGTGGAGGAAGGAACTGGAAAATATGCCAATATCAAAGGTTACGAAGTTGGTGGAAAAACTGGAACGGCAGATAGAGCTGAAATGGGAGGGTATAATGAAGGTCAAACCTTAGCTTCATTTGTTGGAGCATTTCCAATTTTTGAACCAAAATATTTGGTTTATGTAGTATTTGACAGGCCAAATTATACCTTCAACACTGCCGGTATGGTCGCCGCTCCGGTTGCGGGTCGAGTAATCAAAAATATTGCTCCGCTATTATCAATTAAAGCAAAATCTGAAGGGGAAAGCAAAAAAACAAATTCAGAAAAAAATTAACCAATATCATTTCTTGCTTTTGCCAAAAAGATCCCAGTAGAAGTTGCGATATTTATCGATCTAAAGGCTCCCTTCATAAAAATTTTAACTCTAAAATCTGCTGAATTATGAACATAATCAGGGGCTCCAGAACTTTCAGTGCCAAAAATTATAAAATCATTTTCGGTAAATTTAAAATCGAAAAGGTTTTCGCTGGCTTTAGTTGTTGCCAGAATAAGTCTTGACGACTCTTTTAAAAAATAATTTTTTAAAAAAATATCAAAAGATTGATGTCGAAAAATTTTTACATATTGCAAATAATCCAAAGCTGATTTTTTAATCCTATTGATATCAAATGGAAAACCACAAGGTTCAATAATATGTAAATCGGCACCAAATACGGCACAATTTCGAATAATAGCTCCAACATTTCCAGCAATTTCAGGTTGAAATAAAACAATTTTTAACATAGATTAAAAAAGAAGTTTATTTTTTAAAATAAATTTTTTATAATTTCAAAAATTAGTGCAATTTTTTTAAATTTACCCTATAAATTTTTACAAATATATTAACCTTTATGGTCTATTAATACAATATATTAAGGTTTATTGAGTAGATATGTTGCAATATTAAAAATTATTAAAAAATTTTTTGCAAATTAAAATTTATATTTTATTTTAGATGACAGATAAAGCCAAAATCATTTTCATTGAAAATGGAGAAAGAAAAGAATTTGAAGCTCCAATTGGGTCTTCAATTTTGGAAATAGCACATAATAATAACATTAGCTTAGAAGGTGCCTGCGAAGGCTCCTTGGCATGCTCCACCTGCCATGTTATCGTTGATAAAAAATTTTATGATATGCTGAATCCTCCTTCGGAAGACGAAGAAGATATGCTTGATTTAGCTTTTGGTTTGGCTCCAACTTCAAGACTTGGATGTCAAATTTTATTAACTAAAGAGTTAGACGGAATAACACTTATAGTGCCAAACGAAACTCGCAATATTTCAATCAATAACAAATAAATAATTGTTTATGAAAAAAGGTCTTATAATTAAATTAGCCATTGTCTTAATTGTAATAGGGTTGTCCTATTGTGTTTTTTGGTTCTTTAAAGCTGGTCAAACTGAAAAGCAAATTAACAAATTAATTGGTGAAAACTCAAATTATATTAATATTGGCGAGGTATCTGTAGCTGGTTTTCCATTAAATCAAAAAATCACAATCAATGATTTAAAAATAACTATTCCTGTAAATTTAGTTTCCAAAAAAACTTTTATTCTTAAAAAAATCGAAGCGAGTGCTGGAATTTTTTCCAGCGAATTTAAAATAAATATTCTTGATGTAGTTAAAACCCAAGATAATGAAGGTGATATTTATGATATTGAGTTTGCTAATCAACCAGAAATTTTGATTTCTCTAAATGACGGATTTATATCCAACTTCAAATATTCTGATGGCGGATTTAAAGTTTTAGATGGCGAAAAAAATGTTATCAATTCTACCAAAGGAACATCAATCTCATCTGAAACTACAGTTGATGAAACCGACAAAAAAACCAGCAAAGTTTCAATCTCTCTTAATGAGGTTGAGGGCTATGCCTTAATTGACTTTTACAAAAACATACTCGAAAAAAAGGTTATCGAAGGAATCAAAACCGAAGAGATCAAAGTTAGATTATCTGATAATCAGCCCAATCAAATTGGGGTAATTAGCAATGTATTTCCCGACCCAAGCCAACTCCCCCCAACCAATCCACAAGCTATTGGAACTCAACCAGGTGATGTTGTAATTCAGGCTCAACCAGCTCCTCTTGCAAACCCAGCTACTCCGCCTTCTGCTACAGCTGTATCAGCTGCCAATCCTGCAAAGCCACAAACTGCAACCGCCCCTTCGCCAACTCCTGTCGAAGCTGGAGTGCCGTATAACCCAAATCAACCAAACAATCCATCAATTGTTGCAACAAATTCAGTTGATGCAATGAGACAAGCCGTTGTTATTGCCAATCAAGTCGCAGCTAATGACCCATCAAATCCACAAATTCAGCCACCTACTATTGTCGATCCATCGTCAGCACCAAACAATGTCGCGGCCGAAATTGCTCAACCAACTCCGAATATTGTAGATGCTATTGTTGATACTAGCATTATTAAAAGCAATATTATTATGGATTTAGTAATTACTCTAACCCCATCAATCAAGCAAGATGAATCTGAGCCAGTAGACCCAACACAAATTCAAGAATTACCAATTCAATATGTTCACAATGTTAAAATTGAAAATTTTGAACTTTCAAATCCACTATATAAAATCAATGTAACTGGAGACTTTTCTTCATCATCTGACGACAATTATCCATCGGGCGGTATTACAGTTAAAATTGAAAAAATTGGCAACCTAATCCAACAACTTTCGGGTCAATTCAGAAAATATGCTGAAACAAAAAAACCTAGCGCCCCCGCCCAAGGCAATGAGGTTAGTGTTGAGCAAGCTAATGCTAGCTACATACAAAATTATGAAATCTTCCTTAACAACATTGCCTCATCTCTACCTATTGTTGCTGTGGAAATTGCTTCAAAAAACTCAGTTACCAAAGATGATGTTTCTCAATTCGATGTTAGAAGAGAGAAGAATCTTGAATTTATGATTAACGAAATTCCAGTTCGTGAAATTGTTGGTAAGTTATAAATTAGTTTAAATTGATTACTATTTCATTTGCCATTAAAGAGGCAGTTGATATGCTAAAAATGCATTCAATTGCCTCTCCTTTTTTAGATGCCAGAATACTCCTATCTTATGTAAGCAATTATAACAAAAGCCAAATTTTACTTCAAAATGACGAATTATTGCTTACAGAGAATCAATATGAAATTTTCAAAAAACTAGTATTAGAAAGAGCAATTGAAAAAAAACCAATTGCTAAATTAATTAATCACAAGGAATTTTTTGGTTTGGATTTTTATGTCGATGAGAATGTCCTAGATCCTAGGCCAGATTCCGAAATTATCGTCGAATTGATTCTTTCTGATTATAAAAATATTGAGAATTTAAACTTACTTGAAATCGGGACGGGATCTTCTTGCTTAATTGTTGCCTTAGTAAAAGCTTTATCAGATGCATCGGCAACCGCCATAGACATTAGCGACAAAGCATTGCAAATTGCAGAAAAAAATATTTCACAACATCAATTATCAACCAAAATTAAATTGCTACAAAGCGATTTATTTGAAAGACTTGCCACCAATAATAAATTTAACATCATTCTTTCCAACCCGCCCTATATACCATCTAATGAAATAGGATTACTAGCTATGGAAGTCCAAAATTACGACCCAATTTTAGCTCTCGACGGCGGAAAAGATGGGCTTGATTTTTATCGATCAATTGCCAAAAAATCTAGAAATTATTTGCAAAAAAACGGCTCCTTATATTTAGAAATTGGGGTAAATCAATTTACAGCAATAAGAGATATTTTTGAAAAAGAAGGTTGGCATTTTGAGAAGCATCAAAAGGATTTAGCAGGAATTATTCGAGCACTAAAATTTAAAATTAATATCTAATTATAGGCTTAAATTGTTTTTTTTTAAGATTTTTTTGCTAGATTATAAATTAATTTTGATGAAATATTTAAATAATTTTCTTAGTAAAATATGCTGGCAACTCAACTGGTGCCTTCATCCTCGCTCTCACTTAGAGGGTAATATTCCTTAGTAGAGCATACGCCCCTATGTTTTTTTTGGACGATCTAAATGCATAAGACAACAGTAGGCAAGTAGTCTTAAAACTATCTTTTCTTAAATATTTTGTGATTTAATCTAAGAAAATTCTAAATTTATTTTTAAAGTGCGGTAAAGAGCTGGTCGGGAAGAAGCTTGCTTTACCGCACAAGTGGCTTGCTGTTAACCGGTTTGCGTGGGTTTTGTAAAATATTATTTTACGATTACTTAATTTAATTATACTAAAATAATACACAACTTTTTTTTGTATTATAAATTATATATTCTCATTTTGAGAAATATAAAGTTTATTTTACTTCTTTAACAAAATATTAAATTTTTACTTGTAAAAAAATATTCACTGCAATTAAATTTTTTCAAAGTAAAATATTATAAAACAAAATCTTAATGTCCTATGACCTAATTTTTTTATATTTTTTAAAAAAATAAGGTTTAAATTTTTATATAATTTAATTTTATGAATAAACCTACTCACTCTAATGAAGATCAATATGATGTTACAATGTTATGTTTTTCCAATCCAAATGGATTATTCCAAAATCTACTAGAAAAAGAAGGCTCTTCCAATGATACTTCTGCCCCTCCTCCAAACCTTCAAAATCTTGCCCATGGTTCGTCAATTATTACTCAAGTACAAAATTCCTCACCTTCAACACACCCAACTCCTCCATCTCCGACCATTAGGCCTGAAGTTACTGCCACCATAACATTTAGGCACGCTATACCGCCTTTGTAAATAGTTAAAAATTTAATTATAAATTTCTGCATTTCCTAGATATATTAATTTAATCAACCCAAAAATTTATTCAAATTAACATCTTTAGCTATATTAATTGACTCATAAATTTATAAATCTTAAAAATAATTTCTCATTTTGAAATTAAGGGGTTTTCTTTTTTTAAATTTACTATGTATTATAGATTTATATTGATTTTAGTTATTTATTTATCTATGAATAATTCTTGATAAAATATATAATTTTGCTTATAATAATGGAGTTTTAAAAAATTTAAACCAATTATTAGTTTATGACAAATTTTTCCTTTGTTGATTTGTATGATTGCTGATAGTGTTAGTGCAGAACTTGGGATTATTAAAAATGAGTTATATACTGGATTAAGAGCTGGAATGAAACCTTTGACTCTGGAGAAGAAATTACTTGATAATTGTATCACCACCACTGCAACTCTTGTTTTTGTTCATCCCCCTCCCCTCGACCCTTTGGATTCTAATCAATCTATCAAAAATGTCAATTACTTACCATTGGGTACAGAAGTTTTGCCCATCCAAAAAAATCATTCGCCGAGATCAAATTCTGGATCAACGAGCTCTAATGATGCAAAAAATGTAATACGCCCTGGAGCAGTTTCGCGTATAAGAAGATCATTTGAACCTGATAAACCTAATAATGAATCTAAACCAAATCCCACAAGATGTCCTACCCACGATTCTGTTCTAACAATAAAAACAAATCTCGTTTTCGATGCTAGAACTTCAGTGATGCCGACACCTCGGTTAGATTCCTTTGTTCCAACATCCGGTTCAGGATCAGGATCCAAAGGCCATGTATCTACTAGGGCAGCTAATTTATCAGAGGCTCCTCTTACAAATATAAATACAGATAGTGTCCTAACTTGCAGTAGTTTGTTTACCCGACCCCCAGATGATCAGCCACTAAGCAAGCAATCAACTCCACCTCCTCCGCCAGCAAGAGCTAGATTGGGTTGCCCTCCTCCGAGCCCTGCTGTCATAACAACAGGAAATGTCTACAGGACCGAAAGAGATCATGAGCCTGAATCCAATCCCCAACATCGTAGCGCGTCAGACTCAAAACACGTAGGCGAAGATGGAACAAAAAAAACAAACGAAACACCGCCAAGGAACCAAGCTGCATTGGTTTGCAGAAACTCGCCCCCCCAACAAAATAAATTACCAGATAAACAACTTGGATCACCACCTGGAGAAGTTGGCACAGACCATGTTTCAAGCCAAATGATTCTTGCAGAAGACGAACCAAGCCCAAACGCAACACCCTCCTTCAATTCATCATCATATCACAATAATTCCACATCCACTCCTGCACAACAAAATCAAAATCTATGGGATTTATTTGGTAGCCCAGATGAAGTAAAAATATATAGTGCCTTAACTAGCGGTTTAGCTTTTGGCGCCTTAGCAGCGGTATCAGTTCCAAGTGCACCAGTTTTGGCATCCATAGCCGGAATTACAGCTGGAGGGGTTGTTGGATATGCAATAGCAGAAAAAATTTCAAGGGATATGGAAAAAGCGAAACGAAAATAATGCTACCAGACTATGATTGCCTTAAAAAGATCGCCCATTTGATTTTTATCGATTAATCGATTAAATCTCTTTATTAAATCAACTTTTTGTGCAGGATTTTCTTTAATCAAATTTTGCAAACGCTCATCACCATTTAGATTTAAAATAAATTCTCGTTGCGATATTAACGAGGTTTTTAATTGATATTTTTTAGCAATTTTATCAAGAGCCACAAAATCTACCAAAGCAGTAATGTCGGCATTTCCAAGCCCTTGAAAGAAATCAATCTTTTGATGATTTTTTACGACTTGTAAGGTATTAGCAAATTCGTAAAAATTATAACCATAATCGAAATTTATTAAAATTCCACCTCGCTGTTTTATTGCCATACACAACGAATTCATCAAATTCTGTGCCATTTCACTATACTCAAAAACCGCTCCAACTCTAGCTTTGTTGGCATTATAATTGCCGATTTGATTGACCACAAAATCATCAATTTTTTTATCAAAATTTCTTATCACAAACCGCCCTATTGATAAGTTTTGCTTATCATCAAAAACTACCAATCTTTCTTGCCAACCCGCCTCAGTCTTAACATATTGATCAATTGGAAAGCAATCAAATAATTCGTTGGAGATAAAAAAAATTGGCAGAGAATTATTATTTTCAAATTCTGTAAAATTTTGAAACCAATTAATATTATAATTTTTAAGTTTTTGTTGCTGAATTTTAGTGAGTTCGCGATTAATTTCGATAATATTAAAATTGCTTTTTTGTAAAAAATCTATGGCAATTTTTGCATTATTTTCTGCCAATTTATGAATGGTAAACAATATGTCGTAAAACCACACACCCCTGCCCGCTCCCATCTCAACCAGGGCAATTTTTCCATCAAAATTTTGTGCAATATGCAACAAATATATCGCCATCACCTCGCCAAAAATTTGCGAAATTTCTGGTGCGGTTATAAAATCATTTTCTTTTCCAAGTGGGTTTTTATGGATGTAGTATCCGTTTTCTGCATTATATAAACTTTTAGCAATTACATCGGAAATTTTCATGGTTAAAAACTTAATGGGGGGTCAAGAGATTATGGGCGCCAATTAATAAAATTTTTCAAAATTCTAAGACCCGCTTCGCCACTTTTTTCTGGATGAAATTGCATCGCCAAAATATTATCTTTATTTAAAATAGAATTGATTCTATGACCATAATCTGCATAAGCCAAAACATTATTTTCATTCTGACAGACAAAATGATATGAATTTGCAAAATAAAAATCCTCATCTTCATTAATATCTTTTAAAATTGGGTGACGATTATTTTTTAATTTGATATTATTCCAGCCCATATGTGGAATTTTTAAACCATCATTGGCAGGGATTTTTTCGACTCTTCCGTTAATAAAACCAAGTCCTTGATGCTCGCCATTTTCATAGCCGATACTTGCTAAAACCTGCATTCCAACACAAATACCCAGAAAGGGCTTTTTGTAATTTAAAATCTGATTTCTAAGCTCTGGAATGAAACCATCTATTGATTTTAGTGCCTCCATACAATCACCAAAGGCACCGACACCAGGTAATATAAAATAATTTGCCGACTTTAAATCGGAAATTTCTTTAGAAACAATAATTTGAAGGGAATTATCAATTTGATTGATGGCATTTATCACTGATTGAACATTACCAGCACCGTAATCTATAACAATTAATTTCATGTTTTATATTAATTTAATTTATGATTTAATCTTAAATTAATAATTAAAATATGGAAATTATTTTTTTATATTTTTTATAATTTGTTCGAAAGCATCTTCATTTTGAATGGATTTTTTGGCAATAATTTGATTGATAAATTTTAATTTTGCTTCTGTGGCATTTGTTGCAAAAACCATAGCTAATTGTTGATATTTTTTATGCTTAATTAAATGGTCAATGAGCCAAGATCTTGAATTTAAGGCAACCATTATATAAAGAGCAAATTGCATAAAAACAACATCGATTTGAGCAAGAGGAAGGTAGGTAAGTAGCACCGACATAACGATGAGCAAAAAAAATTCTTGCCACATACGATGATAAAAAAACCACAACGGATTAAAAATTAAAGCCTTAAAAGAAAAGGAATTATCAATTATGATAACATCATCAATCTGATCTTTGTTACCATATTTGATAAGTCCGTTATAAAGCTTCATTGAATTGAATCAATTTAATTTATTTATGCCTCAAGAGCTTTCTTAGCTTTTTCGACAATTTTAGCAAAAGTATTTTTGTCATGTATAGCAAGATCCGACAAAACCTTACGATCTAGATCGATTTTGGCTAATTTTAGGCCATTAATAAATTTTGAATATACAAGATTATGCTCTCTAACTCCGGCATTAATTCTTTGAATCCATAAGGCACGAAAATCTCTTTTGCGAGCTTTACGGTCTCTATATGCATATCTTAGGGCTTTTTCTACTTTTTGAATGGCAATTCTAAAACAATTTTTGGCTCTTCCTCTGTAGCCTTTTGCCATTTTTAATATTTTTTTGTGACGAGCTTTTTTGGTTACACCTCTTTTTACACGACTCATAATTTCTCCTAATTTTATTTTAAATTTGTTACCGATTAACGATCATAAGGCATTTTGAACTTCAGGATGCTAGCGCTATGACCCTCTGAAAGCGATGCACTTTTACGAAGATTTCTGATTTGTCTTTGGCTTTTTTTGCCAAGATTGTGTCTTTTACCAGCTTGTTTGTGTTTTAACTTGCCAGTTCCGGTAACGCGAAAGCGTTTTTTTGCACCGCTATTTGTTTTTACTTTAGGCATTTTGAAAATAAATTGCAGAAAAATAGGTAAGATTTACATCTGTTTTGAACCTACAAATCTAGTTAAAATAATTCAAACTTAAATAAATTTAAATTTGATTTTGTTAATTTTAGTCAAGTAATTTTGAAATTACAAGCATAAAAAATTTAAGGAATTTAGTGGTGGGATTGGTAGGGATTGAACCTACGACCAAGACGTTATGAGCGTCCTGCTCTGACCGCTGAGCTACAATCCCACTAAACAACTTATGCTTAAATTATTCAATTTTATTTTATTTTTGCAAGCATCTTTATTGATTATTTTCTGGAGTTTTTTCTTTAGCAACTCCAACCAAGGCTGGACGAATCAATCGCTCGGCAATTGAATATCCTGCCTGAATAACCTGAACTACCGAACCCGCCTTAGAATCAGATTCAATATGAGCAATTGCCTCGTGAAAGTTATGATCGAAATCTTGATTAAGTGGAAAAATTCTTTTTACATTATTTTTTTCTAAAACTTTTAACAATTCTTTTTGAGTCATCTCGATTGCGGTGGCATAATTTTTAATCGCTATGTTATTTTCAATTTCGTTTTTTGGGGAATTTTCTTGAGCCATAAAAAAATTTTCACAAACCACAACTAAGTCGCTAACAAAGCCAGAAATGGCATATTTTGAGGCTTTATCGCTTTCTTCACGAGCTCTTTTACGAATATTTTCCGCCTCAGCCAAAGTTCGAAGAAGCTTATCGTTTAATTCTAAATTTTTTTGTTCTAATTCTTGAATTTTATTTATTAAATTTTGTTCGTTGCCATTATTTGAGCTATTGCTTGAGGCATTGTTTTCTTGATTTTCGGGTGAGTTTTTAGAATTAACTTCAGAAAATTCTGCATTATTATTTTGATTGTTTTCAGTCATAATTTTAATATTAGATTTAATTTTTTAAAATAATAAAACATTTAATTTTTAAAAAAAAGACTTTCAAGGTTGCAATAAAAAAAAATCTTTATAATTTAGTTATACCTTTAAATTTAATTTTGAAAATATGTTTGATAAAACTCCAGATCTTGCAAATTATTTAGTGCCTATGGTCATTGAACAAACCCCTAAAGGCGAGCGTTCATTTGATATTTATTCTAGACTTTTAAAAGAAAGAATTATTTTTTTATGCGGTCCAGTGAACGACCAAGTATCCTCTTTAATTGTAGCTCAATTGTTATTTTTAGAATCGGAAGATCCGAAAAAAGATATTTACTTCTATATCAATTCTCCTGGGGGAATTGTTACTTCTGGCTTGGCGATGTATGATACTATGCAATATATAACTCCTGATGTTAACACCGTTTGCATTGGTCAAGCAGCATCAATGGGTTCTTTGTTGCTTTGCGCTGGAGCTGAAGGCAAAAGATTCTGTCTACCAAATTCAAGAATTATGATTCACCAGCCAAGTGGCGGATATCAAGGTCAGGCTACTGATATTGAAATCCATGCTCAAGAAACTTTGGCTCTAAAAAGAAGACTGAATGAAATTTATGCCAAACATACTGGGCAAAAAATTGCAGTTATTGAAAAATCAATGGAAAGAGATAATTTTATGTCTCCGCAAAAAGCTCAGGAATTCGGAATTATTGATAAAGTAATTGAAAAAAGACCGGATTCTAATAAAGATTTACATAAAAAAGATTAATTTAATTTATATAAAATGGTTAAAAAACATGACGACGAAAAAGATTTGCACTGCTCTTTTTGTGGCAAATCTCAACATGAGGTAAAAAAACTAATTGCAGGTCCTACAGCCTTTATTTGCAACGAATGCATTGAGCTTGGCATGGATATTTTAAAGCAAGAAAATAAGCGCTCACCACTTCATAAAAATACTGGTGAAAAACCCACCCCAAAAGAAATAATTAAAATTTTAAATGATTATGTTGTCGGTCAAGATTATGCTAAAAAGGTTCTTGCGGTTGCTGTATACAATCACTATAAAAGAATAGATAATACTTTCTTGGGTTCCGACGGGGTAGAAATTGCTAAATCAAATATTCTAATGATTGGACCAACTGGATGTGGTAAAACTCTTCTTGCTCAAACTCTTGCCAGAATTTTAGATGTTCCTTTTACTATGGCCGATGCCACTTCATTAACCGAGGCTGGATATGTCGGTGACGATGTTGAAAATATCATCTCTAGGCTTTTACAATCTGCAAATTATGACATCGAAAAAACTCAAAGAGGTATAGTTTATATTGATGAAATTGATAAAATCGCCAGAAAAGTTGAAGATAATTCTCGTCGAGATATTTCAGGAGAAGGTGTTCAACAAGGTTTATTAAAAATTATTGAAGGAACCGTTGCTTCAGTTCCGACCCAACCAGGTAGAAAATCAGCCCAACAAGAATATGTACAAATTGATACTAAAAACATCTTATTTATTTGTGCTGGAGCTTTTTCAGGCTTAGAAAAAATTATTTCTAAAAGAGGAGCCGGCTCTTCAATTGGCTTTGGTGCCGATGTTAGAGAAAAGGAAGATTATGCAAGAAAAGACATTTTTCGCAATGTTGAACCCGATGATTTGATTAAGTTTGGTTTGATTCCTGAAATTGTCGGTAGACTCCCAATCATCTCACCTCTTGACGGCTTAACCAAAGAAGATTTAAAACAAATTTTAGTTGAACCGAAAAATTCTATTGTAAAACAATATCAAAAATTATTTAACTTGGATAGAGTTGAATTAAATTTTGAAGATGATGCTCTTGATGAAATTGCCAAAAATGCTATTGAGCGAAAAACTGGAGCCAGAGGTCTTCGAGCCATAGTTGAAAATATTTTACTTGATTCAATGTTTGAAATTCCCTCACAAAAAAATATTAAATCAATATCGATTAATAAGGATGCTTTGAAGAACTCTAAACATGTTAAAACTGATTATTTAACTGACAGAGAAATTGAAGAAAGAGAAAGGAAAAAAGAAATTTCTTTACTTGATTCCAAGAATAAAAAGTAGATTTTAAAAATATCCACCACCAAATTTACCTATCAAATTACCAGTTTTAGGCTCTTGGTAAATGATTTTGATTTTTTTCAAATCTACATCATTTTTTAAAATTTTTTCTAAATCATTTTTAAATTCTAAATCAACCAAACCCTCTCTTCTTTTTTCTCCTTTGCCACCACGAATTCTTATAAGTATTTCAATATCTCCTAAATTTATAACTTGATTTTCCTTGACCTCAAAACTTAGAAACCTATCCATATTTTTATTTGTATCCTTATTTAGAGCGGTTGTAAAATTATTAATAAAACCAAAATCTTTTGTGCTGATATAATTTATCGATCGACCAACTGACATAAAAAACACCCCATTAATCAAAAAAAATCCCTCTACTATGAACTGTTCAGAGGTGGAAGGCTTAATATTTTCTGCAAAAACTATACTTCCAAAACCAATTAAATCAACCATCCTTGCAAATTGATTATCTTTTTTTAAATCTAAAGTTGGGTTTGTCAAAAATTTTTGATTATTAAAATATAAATTGTCGTTAGGATTTTTTATTTTAGATATTTTTTTATCGAATTTATTATTTGAAATTTCTTGAATACTATCTATGTACCATATTCCGCTTTTTAAAAAAAGTTTTGTATAATCAAAACTTTCATATTCTTTCATAATTTTAGCTTCTTTAAATTCTTTTTCGAGATCACCGCATAAGCTTTTATCATCATCAAAACTACAATGATAACTAGTAAAACCGCCTTGACATTTTCCTGAATTTAAATTACACCATTTTATTTGCAAAATTGCAGGCTTTACCCCATCTTTTAAATCCAATAATTTCTTTGGTTTAATTTTAAAATAAACATTATTTTTTTTCGGGGCTTCTTCGATGATTGGATT
The DNA here is from genome assembly GCA_964505265.1 of uncultured Rickettsia sp. GTDB lineage: Bacteria > Pseudomonadota > Alphaproteobacteria > Rickettsiales > UBA1997 > CAILUF01. The sequence goes on along the minus strand of CAZDGN010000006.1, from coordinate 49,256 downwards.
TTGTTTCTGTAAACTTGAACATGACGAAGTTAAAAACAACAAAAAAAGAAATAATTTATTTTTTTTATTCATATTATTTTGATTTCAAGAGCATGAAGACCGTTTTTAAATTCATCTTTGAGTAAATTATTTATTTCGCGATGAATTGAAATTTTTGATTTATTGGCAAAAGATTTTGCAGAAATCTTAACTAAAAAATGTGTTTGATTATGATGCTTAGGATTTTCAACGGCGAAATGTCCGCTATGAAGATGAGAATTATTAACAACCTTCAATAACTCTGGTTCAAAGGCTTCTTGTAGTTTTTTAAATATTATTTTTTCCATTGTTAATAACTATGTTGATAAAATGTTAATAACTTGTTAATAAAAGTGAACTTATTAAACATATTTTTTTTAAAGAAAAACTTATTAACAATATTAACATTTTATCAACAAATTTATTAATGTTAATAACCTTTTTTTAACCATTTTAAAATTGTTAATAACTTTATTAAATGCATTATTTACAATAATTTTAATGTTGGTAAAATTGTTAATAACTTGTTAATAAATGTTTATTAAAATATTAACATCACCTATTAATTACATCTAAATATAATGAATAAATTATTTAATATTTTAAAAGATAAAAAATCATGTTCTAAACCACCAATTTGGATAATGAGGCAAGCTGGTAGATATTTACCAGAATATTTAGAAGTCCGCTCTAAAATTAACAATTTTTTAGATTTATGTTATAATCCCCAATTAGCTTGTGAAGTAACTTTACAACCAATTCGCAGATTTAATTTTGATTCAGCAATTATTTTCTCTGATATTTTAGTAATTCCAGATGCTTTAGGACTTAAAGTTGATTTTGTTAAAAATCATGGTCCAAAATTGGCTAATTTTAATCTAGAAAGCGATCTTTTAAAATTAAATACTCAAGATATTAATAAAAATTTAAATCCAGTTTACGAAGCTATAAACCTCACTAGATCAAAATTAGATAAAGCTATTGATTTAATCGGTTTTTGTGGAGCTCCTTGGACTTTAGCTTGTTATATGCTTGAAGGTGGAGGCTCGAAAAATTTTGAAAAAATCCGTCAAATATCTTTAAAAAACGAAGAAGATTTTGGTAATCTTATAAAAATTTTAACCGAAAGTTTAAAAATATATTTAACTTCACAAATTAAAGCTGGAGCAAATATTGTTAAAATCTTTGATTCATGGGCAGGAATTTTACCACCAACTCTCCTAGAAAAATGGGTAATAAATCCAGCAATTGAAATTGTTAATTATCTAAAATTAAATCATCCTGAAATTCCTGTAATTTATTTTCCAAAAGCAATTGGAAACGGTTATGAGGTTTTTGCAAAAAAGGTTAATAGCGATGGCTTGGCAATTGATCAAAATCTTGATTTAAATTGGGCAATAGAAAATATTTACGAAAAAAATAATAGAATAATTCAAGGAAATCTTGATAATTTTATCTTGGCCTTTGGTGATAAAAAAATCATCGAAAATGAAGTAAGAAAAATCCTTAAAACCTTTGAAAATAAACCTTTTATCTTTAACTTAGGTCATGGAATTTTACCGCAAACTCCAATTGAAAATGTTGAATTTTTATTAAAATTAATTCGCAATTAATATGTATCCAAAGCCTCATAAATACTTACTTGATATCAATAATTATGTTCCGGGTAAGTCTCAAGTAAAATCAAAAAATAAAAACATCATTAAATTATCATCCAACGAAAATGCTCTTGGAGCAAGTCCTAAAGCCTTAATAAAATATATTGAACATGCAAAAGATGTGTTTAGATATGCAGATGGATCATGTGCAAATTTGCGAGAAAAATTAGCACATAAAAATCAAATTGATGCTAATAAAATTGTTTGCGGAGCTGGCTCAGACGAGATTTTAGCTCTTATTGCTTCGGCTTTTGCCTCGGTTGATGATGAAATTATTTATACTGAACATGGTTTTTTAATGTATCCAATTTCCGCACAAAGGGTTGGAGCTAGAGCAATAAAGGTTTTGGAAAAAAACTTAAAAACCAATATTAACAATATTTTAAATGCTATTACCAAAAAAACTAAAATTATTTTTTTAGCAAATCCAAATAATCCAACGGGTTCATATTTAAATAAAACTGAAATTTTAGAATTGATTACCAAAATTCCATCTAATATTTTATTGGTTTTAGATCATGCTTATGAAGAATATGTTGATGTTTCGGATTTTTATAATGGTTTTGAAATAGTTGATAAATTTCCAAATGTGGTTTTGACAAGAACATTTTCTAAAATATATGGTTTGGCATCATTAAGAATTGGCTGGAGCTATTCATCACTTGAAATTGCTAAGGTTTTAAATAAAGTTCGTGGACCTTTTAATGTTTCTGGACCAGCTCAAATCGCAGCTTTAAATGCTTTAGATGATGATGATTTTACTTTAGCTTCAAAACAGCATAATTCTAAATGGCTTAAAATTTTTAGCGACGAATTTAAACAAATTGCCAATTTGGAGGCTTATCCATCAATAGCAAACTTTATATTAATAGATTTTTTTTCGGCCCAGAATTCACAAAAAATTAACCAAGATTTATTGTCACAAGGTATTATTTTAAGAGAAGTTGCTGGCTATGGATTACCATCTTTCTTAAGATTAAGTATCGGGAATGATGAAGAAAATTCCATAGTTTTAGAAAATTTAAAAAAATTATTAAAATGCTAAATAGTTATAATGATTTTTCTGGATCGCAAATAGCTAATGTTATTTATATTATCATTGTTATTGCCTTAATTGCAATGGGTTTTTCTCGTAAAGAAATGCCTGGTAAAATAGTTTTAAAATATATTTTAATTTGGACGGTTATAATATTATTTGCAATAATTTTATATAGTTTTCGATATGAATTTGGCGATGTCAAAAATCGTGTATCTTCAGAAATATTTCCGTCAAAAGCAATAATAAAAAATCACGAACAAATTATTATTGCTATTTCAGCTGATAGTCATTTTTATATTGATTTAAAATTAAATAATAAAAATATTCGTTTTATGATTGATACCGGAGCAAGCGAAACCGTAATTGATAAAAAAATTGCCGAAGAAATCGGCATAGATTTTAGAAATTTATATTATGATAAAATATTTAAAACAGCCAATGGTAAAGTGCGGGGGGCAAGTGTAAATATTGATGAAATTGATGTTTCGGGGGTTAAATTTTATAATGTTGAGGCTTCAATTACTGAATCAGATTTGTCGGTTCCGTTGCTTGGTATGAGTTTTTTAAAGCGATTTTACAAATATGAATTTTATCGAGAGAAACTAATTTTAACTTTATAAATCTAAAAAATTAATAGCATATTTTTTTGCTATATGTTATTAATATAATTTATAAAAATATATCCCTTAAATTAAAATTAAAAAATCTTAAAAAATGGAAGAGAAATTTATTAAAGTTGTTGGCGCCAAAGAACATAATTTGAAAAATGTTAATATCGAAATTCCAAAAAATGAATTGATTGTAGTCACGGGTTTAAGCGGTTCAGGAAAATCTTCTTTAGTGTTTGATACTATTTATGCTGAAGGTCAAAGAAGATTTATCGAAAGTCTTTCTTCATATGCTAGACAATTTTTAGATATGCAGGATAAGCCTGATGTAGAGTCAATCACGGGGCTATCACCAGCTATTGCTATTGATCAAAAAACCACCTCAAGAAATCCGCGCTCAACCGTTGGAACTGTTACAGAAATATATGATCATTATCGATTATTATTTGCTAGAATTGGTGTGCCATATTCTCCAGTTACTGGCAAACCCATTCAAAGCCAGTCGGCTTCGGTAATAGTTGATAAAATTTTACAACTTCCCAAAAAAACTAGAATATATATTTTAGCCCCGATAGTTCGTGGCACCAAAGGCGAGTTTCGCAAAGAAATGATGGGAGCTAGAAAGCAAGGCTTTCAGCGTATTAAAATCGATGGTAAAATTCACGATTTAAACGAAGTTTTGCCTCAGCTTGATAAGAATAAAAAACATAATATTGAAATTGTTGTCGATAGAATTGTAATCTCTGAAGACCTTGGAAATCGGGTTTCAGATTCGGTTGAAAATGCTTTGAAAATTGCCGACGGTCTAATTTATGTTGAAATTGTAAGTTTGCCTGAAGAAGAAAATTTAGTAAAAGAAAAAACTAAAAAAACTTCAAAAAAACCTGAAAATATCGACAATAACGAACTGTTAACGGCAAAAGTTGATAATATTGTTTTATTTAGTGAAAAATTTTCATGTCCAGAATCGGGCTTTACAATTGCCGAAATCGAACCACGATTATTTTCTTTTAATTCGCCATTTGGTGCTTGTAAAAAATGCGACGGCCTTGGAACCGAAAAGTATTTTAATGTTGATTTGCTGGTTGAGGATGAGAATTTATCCTTAAGGCAAGGCGCCATTTCCATCTGGCAAGGTGTTCAAGAGAGGTTTTATATGCAGATTTTAACAGCAATGGCAAATCACTATAAATTTAGCCTCGATGTTCCTTTTAAATCGCTTTCTAAAGAAATAAAAGATAAAATTTTTTATGGCACTGGAGGCGAAGAAATTGAATTAAAAATTGAAGATGGACTTAAGTCAGTTAAGGTAAAAAAGACTTTTGATGGTATAGTAAATAATTTAAAAAAACGACTCGAAGAAAAAGTTGCAGAAGATGAGGGTGATGAATTTTTGAAATATCAAGCTAATAAAAAATGCGACTCTTGCAATGGATATAGACTCAATGAACAGGCATTGTCAATAAAAATTGCCGGAAAGCATATTGGCGAAGTCACCGCAATGTCGGTAGAAAAATCTATTGAATGGTTTACCGACTTGCCAAAATATCTAACACCAATGCAAAAACAAATTTCTGAAAGATTGCTTAAAGAAATATCGCGTAGGCTTGGATTTTTATCAAATGTTGGATTAGAATATTTAACTATAAATCGTGAAGCCGGAACGTTATCTGGTGGTGAAGCCCAGCGTATTAGATTGGCTTCGCAAATAGGTTCGGGTTTGTCGGGGGTTTTATATGTTCTTGACGAACCCTCTATTGGACTTCATCAATCTGATAATAATAAATTGATTCAGACCCTAAAAAATTTACGTGATCTTGGTAATTCGGTTATAGTTGTTGAGCATGACGAAGAAATGATGAGAGAGGCTCAGTATCTTATCGATGTTGGGCCGGGTGCTGGTATTCACGGTGGAAAAATAATTTCTCAGGGTAAGCCAGATTATGTTGTTGCCGACGACAATAGTATTACTGGTCAATATTTGAGTGGCAAAAAAAACATTGAAATTCCAGCCAAAAGAAGAAAAATCGATGCTCAAAAAATGATTAAATTAAAAGGGGCAACTTTAAATAATTTAAAAAATGTTGATCTAAATTTGCCTTTAAAAGTATTTGTTGCAGTGTCGGGAATTTCTGGTGGTGGAAAATCCAGCTTGATTATTAAAACTTTATATCCAGCCTTAAACAAAATTGTCAACAAAGCAAGAGTTATGCCGGGACCTTATCAGGGTTTGTTTGGGCATCATTTTATTGATAAAATTATTGAAATTGACCAATCGCCAATCGGCAGAACTCCTCGCTCTAACCCATGTACTTATATTGGAGCTTTTAGTTTTATTCGTGAATTTTATGCTAATTTACCAGAGTCAAAAGCTAGGGGATATAAGGTTGGCAGATTTTCTTTTAATGTTAAGGGCGGAAGGTGTGAAACCTGCCAAGGTGATGGGGTAATAAAAATAGAGATGCATTTCTTGCCAGATGTTTATGTTAAGTGCGAAACATGTCATGGCAAGCGTTATAACCGCGAAACTCTAGAAATAAAATATAAGGATAAATCAATTTCAGATATTTTAGAAATGACCGCGGAAGATGCTTATAATTTTTTTGCTCAAATGCCCCATATTCAAGATAAATTCAAAGCCTTATGTGATGTGGGTTTGGGTTATATTAAGATTGGGCAAAGTGCCACAACTCTATCCGGTGGCGAAGCTCAAAGAATAAAATTAGCTAAGGAGTTAAGTAGAAAAGCCACGGGCGATACCTTATATATTCTTGATGAGCCAACAACTGGATTGCATTTTGAAGATATTAATAAATTGTTAAAAGTGTTGCATAAATTGGTTGAGTCTGGCAACTCTATTTTAGTTATTGAGCATAATTTAGATGTTTTAAAAACCGCAGATTGGATTATTGATATCGGACCTTGTGGTGGTGAAAAAGGTGGATATATTGTTGCCGAAGGCACGCCAGAGAAAATTGCTAAAGATAAAAACTCGGTTACTGGAAAATATTTAGCAAAATTATTAAAATAAATATGGAGTTCGCAAATTTAAAAGAAGCAATGCTTGCATCAAGCTACCATCTAAATAAAAGAATGGATGAGTTATTGTCGATTGATGGTGAAGATTCTAAAATTATGGAAGCAATGAGATATTCCGCTTTGTCTACAGGCAAGAGGATTCGCCCGTTCTTATTGATGGCGGTAGCAAATATTTTTGATTATCCAACTGCTTCCTGCCTTGATGTTGCATGTGCTATAGAATTTGTTCACGTGTATTCATTAATTCACGATGATTTGCCTGCGATGGACAATGATGATTATCGAAGAGGTAAATTATCAAATCACAAGAAATTTGACGATGCTACCGCAATTCTTGCTGGCGATGGATTACTTACATTAGCTTTTGAAATTATTGCCTCTACCAACGAAATTAAAGATAATAATATCAAAATTGAGATGATAAAAGTTTTATCAAATGCCATTGGCTACCGTGGAATGGTGGGTGGACAAATGATTGATATTGAAAATTCTAGTAAAGTTATTTCTAAAGAATTAATTGCCAATATTCACCGCCTCAAGACGGGAGAGTTGTTTATGGCATCATCTGAACTTGGTGGAGTTATTGCAAATGCTAGTTCAAGCGAAAGAAAAACTATTAGATTTTTTGCAAATGATTTGGGCTTGGCATTTCAAATTAAGGACGATATTTTGGATCATCGGGGAGTGGATATTGGCAAAACTGAAATTGATGAAATTGCTCACAAAAAACCAAAAAAAAATACCAGCATTGTCGATATAATTGGTCTTAATAATTGCGAAAAGCAATTGGTTCTTTTAAGGGAGCAGGCAAAATCTCATTTAAAAATATTTGGTCAAAAAGCCCAATTATTAAATGACTTAACTGATTATTTATTGAATTAAATTCATTCTATTTATTTTTAATGTAATTTATTAATTGATATATTGACAATTTTTTTTTTAAAAATAAAATTCTTAGGCTATTAAAAAAGCAGTGATGTAAACCTAAAAAATTTATGTTGGCTTTATAAAAAAGCATTATCTTAAAACAAAATAATTTTTAAAAATATGAAAAAATTTTCACTAATCGTGGCAATCTTTGCAATGTTTGCATCAGTTGCTAATGCTCAAACTCCAGCTACCGCTCCAGCTAATGCTCCAGTAGTTGCTAATGCTCCAGCTCCAGCTGAAGCCCCTAAAGCTGAAAAAAAAGCTAAAAAAGCTAAAAAAGCTAAAAAAGCTGAAGCGAAAGCTCAAGAAAATGCTGCAACCGCTCCAGCAGCTGTTCCAGTTGCAGTTCCGGCTCCAGCTCCAGCTCCTGTTAAAAAATAGGTGCCAAATATTCGGATTATGCTTTTTAAAAAAAGTTGTAATCCGAATATTTTTAATTTTTTTATTGTAAAATTAACTTTAAAATTCTACAATTTTTTTAAATAAAGCCGGATTAGCTCAGCGGTAGAGCAACTGTCTTGTAAACAGTAGGTCGTCAGTTCAAACCCGACATCCGGCACCACCATAACACAAAATAAAATCCTTAAATTCAAAATAAGCTTTTACTTATCCAGTTAGGCAATAAAATATATTTTAATGCAGTATCTAAAATCCTTATTGTTTGTCGTATTTATCAATAGTTGGGGAGCGATTATTCCAATTATTTTTTTGCCACCCGCCTTTATTTTTAAAAGTAAGAAAATTGGCGATTTTGGTGCCAAAATTTGGTCACAATTTTCATTTTATGTCCTAAAAAAATTGTGCAAAATAGAGTATAAAATTATAGGCCAAGAAAATATTCTCAAGGAGCCTTGTATTTATGCTTGTAAGCATCAATCGATGTGGGAAACGGTGGTAATGCACTTAATTTTAAATCGGCCTGTATATGCATATAAAAAGGAGTTAGAAAAAATTCCGTTTTATGGCTGGTTTTTGAAATTTATGAGCGGTATCAGCGTTGATCGCAAAGGTGGCATGAAGTCTTTAAAAAATGTGATTGCCCAAGCAAGATTTTATTTAAATTTGGGTCAAAGTGTGGTGATTTTTCCGCAAGGTACAAGAGTTCCGATTGCTGGAAGCCCCAAAGATTTTCCCTATCAAGCAGGCATTACCGCCTTGTATAATTCTTGCGAAACAAAAATTGTTCCTGTTGCCTTAAACTCTGGATTATATTGGTCAAAACATAAAATTTTAAAAAAACCCGGAGTAATAATCATTGAGTTTTTGCCAGCAATTAATCAAGGATTATCCAAAGATGATTTTAACAAAAAACTAATTTCAGCCATCGAAGATGCGTCAAATAAATTGGCTATTGTTGCTAGCAAATAGGATTATAAAAATTTTAAAACCGCGAATTGCACTAATATTTTATGCAAAAATATTAATTTATAAGGAAGAGTCTGCGAGATTTTGAGTGTGATTTAAATCATCACGAATTTGAAATTTTAAAGATTCTAAATCCGATTCACTCATATTTTTATCGACCTTATATATATTATCTGAAACCACAAAACATAAGCGTGAAAATGGAAGGGGAATTTTAAATTTATCCCAGCTTTTTTTGATTACAATAAATCTTGAACAAGAATAAGAAACATTTATTAATGAAGCGCCAGTTAATTTGGCGATATTAATAATTTCGCCGTTAATCTCTTGATTGGGTCCGCGAGGACCATCTGGGGTAATGCCTAGGCAGTAGCCATTTTTTAAGCCATTAATTATTTTTTTTAAATTTGAATATTCAATACCCTTGTGCGACCCTCTTTTGTCTTTGCTTGATCCAAGCACTGAGATTAGGCCAAATTTTTCCATAACCTCACCCACTATTCTGCCGTCACCATGTCTTGAAGCTAGGGTCATTAGGTTGAAATTATTAATTTTTTTCTTAATCTTTCTTGATAAAAATGGAATCATCATTAAACGATTATGCCAAAATGAAAAAATTATTGAATTTTTTTCAATAAAATTAGTCTGATTTTCAAAGCCGATAAATTTTTTTCTGCAAGTTTTATAAACAAAAAATAAGTAAAAATAAATCAAATAACTTATAATTTTTCTTGAAATATCGTTCTTAAAAAAGATTTTTTTTACGAGAAGTTTTGCATTGTTTTTTATTTCCCAAAATTCAATTTTTTGATTTTTAAAAGGGATTTTTATAAACATATTTTTTATAAATTTATTTTAAGACCCTGTGCTTGCATCAAGACATCTTTGGCAATTGGTGCCGCCGCCATTGAGCCACTTTTTCCGTGCTCAACAACAACTGAAATCGCATATTTTGGGTCGTGAATTGGGGCATAGCCAATAAAAATTGCATGGTTAGCGTTATTTTCAATTTCGGCTTTGGACATTTCCTTTTCTCTTTTAGAAATAACTTGTGATGTTCCAGTTTTTCCGGCCATTTCATATCCAGGAGTTAAAATCTTTTTGCCAAAGGCAGTTCCCCCTGCTTCATTTACTACTTTTTTCATGCCCTCTTGTATTAATTTCAAAAATTTATTATCAACTATTGGCTCATTTTTTAAAGCATCATATTGTTTAAAAATATTGCTATTTCTTACAAGATATGGCTTGATAGGAATTCCGCCATTTGCAATTCTTGAGGCAACAACTGCAAGTTGAAGAGGAGTGCCAAGAACATTTCCTTGACCGATTGCGGTGTTTAAAGTGTCGCCCTTTACCCAAGGCTGGTTGAAGGTTTTTTTCTTCCACTCGTCACTTGGAAGAAGTCCAGATTTTGATCCGTACAGACTAATATCAAATTTTTCACCAAAGCCAAATCTTCTGGCTACATCATTGAATCGTTCGTGGCCAATTTGACTTGCCAAGTTATAAAAATAAACATTGCAAGAATGTTTAATTGCCCCAATTAAATCTTGAGAGCCATGCCCTTTTTCTTGCCAGCAATGAAAAGTTCTTTTGCCGAGCTGATAAGAGCCGTTGCAATAAAATCTTGTGGCTGGATTGAAACCTGTTTCAAGTGCCGCTAGGGCAACCATAAGTTTAAAAGTTGACCCTGGTGGGTAAAGTGCCGAGATGGGCTTATTATTTAATGGTTTTTTTGGATCTTCATTTAATTGTTTCCAATAATCTTTAGATACGCCTTCTACAAAATTATTTGGATCAAAAGTCGGTGAGGAACAATAACCGAGGATTTCTCCAGTTTTGACATCCATAACTACAACCGATGCAACATCGTTTTTGATGCGTTCGGTAATAAATTTTTGTAAACCAAAATCAATAGTTAAATTTATTCTAGAGCCTTCGGATGGTTGTTTAATTGACAAGGTTCGTAGTGGAACCTCGTGAACATTCACCTCAACATATTTTACTCCATATTTACCCCGCAAAACTGTGTCAAAAGTTTTTTCGATTCCGCTTTTTCCAATACGAAAATCCGGATGCATAAATAGGTTTTGTTCGTTTTCATCAATTTCTTTTTCAGCTGGCAATGAGACATATCCAAGGAAATGAGAGGTTTCTGCAGGGTAGGGATATTTTCTGATGATGCCACTTTCAATTGAAACGCCTGGTAATGAATGAAAGTTTGTTTCAATTCTGGCGAGGTCGTCCCAACCAAGATTGTCGATTAGTGAAATAACATTTTTGCGTTTGGCATTTTTAACTTTGGCGTAAAAAAGATTTCTAGTTTCTTCGCTGGTTTCAAGGATTTGACATATTTTATCCAAAGATTTTTCTATATTATTTTTTTTATCAAGATAAATTAAAAGCCTAAAATTGCTTTCATTTCTGGTTAATGGGAGACCATATCGGTCAAAAACTGTTCCCCTGCCCGCTGGATTGATTACGGGTTTAATGCGATTACTATCCGATTGATTTTTATATTCGTCATATTTCCAGATTTGCAAATATCCAAGGCGAAGCACTAAAATTCCTGACAAAGCCGATTGGGTGACTCCAAGTATCATAGCACGTCTATTGAAAATTTTGTTTTTTCTAATATCTCGAAGCATATTATTCTTCTAATAATTTTTTGCTTAAATAATCAAAAAATACATGGATTGGAATGTAAACAAAAATTGAAATTACAAATTGAAACAGCATAATTTTAATTGAAATAAAATTTCCAGAAATTATCACAAAAAGCACAAGCTTAAAGATTAAAAACAGAATTAAAAAAACCACAAATTGTTTCCAGATATGAATGAAATTTTCCTTAGATAAAATCCTTTGATTGATAATTGAAAATATTTTTATAAGCATAATATAGCTTAGAGAAGTAAGACCCAAAGGATTGCCGTTGATGGCATCATTCCAAATTCCAAGAAAAAAAATAAATGCCAAGCCGAAGCGATTTTTAAAGATTCCAAAGTAAAAAATTGCCATTAGGTCAAAAAGAGGCCACAAATTGTTAATTCCGGCAACTCTTATGTTGGTAAGATTCATCGCCGTTAATATTGCGGCAAAAAAATAAATAAACGAGATTTTAAAAATTGATTTCTGTTCTAACATCAAATTGAATTAAGATTGCGATTTAATAATATTAATGAATTTCAATCAATTTATTAAACATAATTTAATGTACAAGATTAAAATCGAATAATTTTGCTAACTAATTTTAAGATGATTTATGGTTAAATCAATATTAAAATTAACTATCCCTTAAATAATTTGCTAAAATTTTTTCTAACTCTTTTTTTCCATTTGCCATCGTGATATGCACATGATGCTAGTAATGGAATAACTGAAGTAGCTTCGGCATAAACCATTTGTTCAAAAGCTACATCTACCTTACCCCAAGAGCAAGCCTCTTTTAGAGTTGAAGATGAGCAAGCTCCATCTCTTTGGTCAGCTACTGTGATTTGAATTGCATATTTATGCATATCAACTTCCTTACCTAAAATTTCAGCACAAACTACGGTATCTTGAACGAAATTCTTTGGAACTCCTCCACCAATCATTAGCAATCCAGTGGTTCCAGCTTTAATTTTAATATCAGTTAATTCTTTGAAATCACGAATTGAGTCGATAGTAATATGTGATTTTGGATTTTTGACTTGATGTAAAACCAAACCGAATCCCGCAGATGAATCGGTAAAGGCTGGGCAAAAAATCGGTACATTATTTTCATAAGCAAGCTGAATTAATGAATCTTTCTTTTTGGCTTTTTTTTGCAAAAATTTGCCCATTTCGGCAATAAATTCTCTCGATGAATATGGTTTTGCTTTAAGTGAATTGGCAATTTCAAAAATAGCATGATCACATTTTTGCAAGTCTTCTTCATCGATATAGGTGTCGTAAATTCTATCGATGTAATTATCGCGCAAGAACTTGTCATCAATGAAAGGAGTACCTTGGTAATGTTTAAAACCTAAGGCTTCAAAAAAATCCATATCAACAATTGAGGCTCCGGTTGCCACTATGGCATCGACCATATTGTATTTAATCATATCGGCATAAAGCTTCATACATCCGCCCGCCGAAGTTGAACCAGCAAGAGTTAAAATAACCGAACATGATTTGTCAGCTAACATCATATTAAAAATTTCAGTAGCTCTTGCCAAATCTCTTGAGGTAAATGACATTTTGTCCATTTGTGATATGATTGGTCTTGCATCAAAGGAGGTAATGTCGATATGCTCTACTTGTTTTTTAAGTAAATCTTTTTTTGAAATTTTTTTATTTACCATAAATTATGAATTAATTTTTTTTATATTTTGATTTTGAATATCGGGATACATTGACTCAATTGGAAGGTCTTTTACCTCGATTTGTAAGTTTTTATTAAAACCATTAAATTCAGTTCTAATGCTTCGAGAATAAGCTCCGAGTTGAGCAATTTCAATGTAATCGCCAGCCTGAATATTTTCTGGTAAATAAAACGGACCCTTCATAGTATCAAGTGAGTCGCAAGTTGGACCATAAAATCCAAAGGCAATTTTTTCCGAAGATAATTTTGATTCATTTTTAATTCTAATAGCCTTGGTATGGTAAATAAAGCCGGGATAGCCAGCATCAAACAATCCACCATAGGTTCCATCATTAATGTAAAGCATATGATTTTTTCTGCCCTCAACTCTAACTATTAGTGAGCCAGATTCGGCTACTAATGCTCTTCCGGGTTCGCACCATATTTTGCAGTTATTAGATAAATTTAGATGTTCAATTGCATCAAAAATTTCATCAAAATAATGAGTTAAATTTGGCGGAGTCATTGTTGGGTAAATTGATGGAAAACCGCCTCCAATATCAAGCACATCAATATTTACTTCAGAATCCTCGAGGACTTCTTTGGTAATTATGATTGCATTTCTATATTCAACTGGATCCATACATTGAGAGCCAACATGGAAACAGATACCAAGGGTTTTGGCGATGGCTCTAGCTTTTCTCAAGAGACCAGCTGAGTCAGATGGTAAAATGCCAAATTTTCCAGATAGATCAATCGCCGAATGCGAATTTGGAATTGATAATCTAATGTGTAAGCCAAGATCTTTTGCATTTTTTGTAGCTTTAAGAATTTTGTCTAGCTCGTCAAAAGAATCTAAAGAAAAATCTTTTATTCCATAATTGAAATAAGCGTCGGCAATTGATTCTGGAGATTTAATTGGATGCATAAAATACATCTTGACATTTTTATTGCCAAATAACTCGTCAATTAAATTTATTTCTGAAAGGGAAGCGACATCAAAATGCTTGATGCCATTATTAAACAAGTGCCTTAAAACTTGACGATCTGGATTGCTTTTTACAGAATATAAAATTTCTGTTGGATTATTATTAGAAACAAATTCTTTTTGAAAAAAATTCACAGCTTTTTTTATTGAATTTGGTCTTATACAATATACTGGAATTGTAGGTGAGTTTAATTTGATATAATCATCTATCGCAACAAGATTATTGGTCGAAGATAAATCTTCACTTGGTTTGATGGAGTGGTTATCTGGTTTATTATTTTTATTAGCTTTTTTATTGCTATTATGAAGATAATAAATTTTTGAAGAGACTCTTCGGTCATATTCTTGTTCTGGTTCCATTTCTTTTTAGTAAAATATAAATTAATAAAAAACAAAAAACTTATACAAAATTTTTGAAAAAAAATAATAAGAGGGGCGGAACAATAAAAAAATTTTTTTATTTGTCCACAAAAAAAATTAACTTTTTTAAAAAAATAGGTTTTTTTTGGGTTTTTTTGAATTTTTTTTGAATAAAATTGAAAAATAAGTAAAAATTTAATTAAAAAAATTGCTTATAATTCTTATAAAAAATAAGCTAAAAAAATTTAAAAAAAACAAATATTAAAATATAATTTTTATGAATAAATATCGCAAACATTTTCTTCTATTTTTGATAGTTTTTTCAATCAATTTTTCAAATTATAGTTTTGCTCAAGCTATTGAAGGTGCGGTCATTGAAAATAAGATTGATAAAGAAGCTTCTTCTAGGCGCCAATTAAGACAAAAGCTTTATGAAAGCTCCTCTCCCGAGGTTAAGCAAAAAATGGATAATAGAAAAGAGATGTTTAAAAAATTAAGTAAAGAACAAAGAGAGCTTTTAAAGCAAGAAAATGAGCGTCATCGCCAAGAGATAAAAAAAATTACCGGATTTGAAGTTAATGAATTATAATAAATTATGCTAAATATTCTCATCTTTACTCTTTTTTTGCTAACAGATAGTGTTTGCGCACAAAATGTTAATTCCTTGCCAATTCAAGCGAACTTAAATAATAAAAAAGAAACTCCTAATCAAAAACCCAAAAAACCAGCTCAATATCAAAATTTTGATGATGCTATTGCAAAACTTACCCCATTGCAAAGAAAAAAATTTTCTGAAATTAATAATAAATATTTTCAGGAACTTACCAAGAATAACAATGAGTATCAAAAAAAATATAAGGAAATTTCTAAAGGAACAGTCGTGGTTATGAATTTTAATACAATTTTTTCAAAACAGGAGCCTAAAAGAGATAGGGGGGAGCTTCCAGAAAATATTAAAGCTTATAATCAAAAAGTAAGTAATGAGTATAAAAAACTTACCCCTGATCAGCGTAAAAAAATTAAACAAGAAGCTATAATTTACCGTAAAGCTATGAATAGGGCACAAAAAGAAAGAAGAATTGCCTTGAAGAATTTGCTCAAAGAGGATTTTGAAATGTTTAAAGAATCCGAAGATGTCTCTGAGATTGTCAATGATGAAAAATTAGAAGATATGGATTTGCCAGAAATAAACAATCCAAATGAAATAATTAAAAAGAAATAGGTTACAAATAGAGTTAATTGGTGCTCTCGGCATGACTTGAACATGCGCACATGGTTTAGGAAACCACTGCTCTATCCCCTGAGCTACGAGAGCATAAAATTTATCTTAAATTAAAATCAATGAAGCCTGATATAGCGCTTAATTTCATCGACTGAAAATTCCTGTAAATTTCCTTTTAATCGTAAAACCACCTCGCCTTTTGGATTTACCAACCATGTTTCTGGAACTGCTTCAATATTGGCTATTTTGCTAAAAATTCCTTTGCTATCGACACCGATTTTAGAAAATGGATTGCCACTTTGTTGTAAATATTTTATAGTGTTTTCATCGATATCGCGCCACGAAATTCCATATAAATCGGCAACAGCTTCGCTTTGAATTCTTAATAAAATATCATGCTCAGCATGGCAAGTTGAACACCAAGATGCGAAAAAATTTACGATGGTATATTTGCCTTTTAAATCTTTTTTGCTAAAATCTTTTGTTTTATCGTATAATTCTGGTAGTGAAAATTCTGGCAAATCTAATTTTACACTTATAAAATTAATGTCATCTTCGAGCTCTGATTTGGAGCTATCATTATCACCCGAGGTTTCTTGTTCAAGCATTTCTTGACCTTCAATATTTTGTTTTTGGTTAAGATTGTAAATCGCAAAAGAAATTATATAAATAAAAAGCAATAAAATGCCAAGAGGTATAAATTTTTTCATAAAATAATTTTTTAAAATGACAAATCAATTTACATTTAATTTAAAGTCTCAAGATAATAAAGCAAGAAGAGGACAGATAAATTGTTATCACGGCTCAATTCAAACTCCTGCTTTTATGCCAGTTGGAACTGCAGGAACGATTAAGGCGGTAAAATTCGACGATGTTCTTGCTACAAATTCTGAAATTATTTTGGGAAATGTTTATCATTTAATGCTTAGACCTTCGGCTGATTTAATTGAAAAAATGGGGGGGTTGCATAAATTTATTGGCTGGAATAAGCCAATACTTACTGATTCAGGTGGTTTTCAAGTGATGTCGCTTGGAAAAATTGCAAAAATTTCCGATGATGGTGTAGAATTCTCCTCTCATATTGATGGTGCAAAATATTTTTTAACTCCAGAAAAATCAATTGAAATTCAGCATCAACTTGGTAGCGATATTACTATGATTTTTGACCAATGCATAGAATATCCGACCACTTACGACAATGCTAAGCAAGCTATGGAGCGTTCCATATTATGGGCCAAGCGCTCCAAAAATGCTTTTATAAAAAGAGATGGATATGGAATTTTTGGGATTGTTCAAGGCTCAACTTTTAAAGAGTTAAGAAAAATTTCTGCGGAAAATTTAATTGAAATCGGCTTTGATGGATATGCTCTTGGTGGTTTGGCGGTTGGTGAAGGTCAAGAACAAATGTTTGAAGTTTTGGATTATGCTCCAGATTTATTACCAACAAATCAACCAAGATATTTGATGGGAGTTGGAAAGCCGAGCGATATTGTTGGAGCTGTTGCCAGAGGAATTGATATGTTTGATTGTGTCATTCCAACTAGATCAGGAAGAACAGGTCAAGCTTTTACACGTAAGGGTGTGGTAAATATAAGAAATGAAAAATATCGTTTTGACGACTCTCCGCTTGATGATAAATGTGGGTGTTATACTTGCAAAAATCATTCCAAAGCTTATTTGCGTCACTTAGTTCAATCCAATGAAATTCTTGGCTCTATGCTGCTTTCATTGCATAATATTCAATATTATCAAGATTTAATGATGGCTATTAGAAAAAATATTGAGGAAAAAAATTTTGAATATTTTGAAAAGCATTTTAATAATATTTGCGAGTTTTAGACTAAATTTTTAAAAAAATTTTCAGGATTATTAATTAAAATTTTAGAGATTTTTAATTCCGAATTTGAATAAATTTTTATATTTTATTTTTTAAATGTTAAAAAGTCTTAAAATTACAATCTAATTTAATAATATTAAAATAGTTAACCAAAGATCAACTTTAAAAAATTATTATGAGATTAAGAATATTAATTTGTGGATTTTTATTTATAAATTTTGGAATTTTTAATGCATTTGCCCAAAATATTGCCAAGGGCGATACAAAAAAACCCGTTGCTCCTAAATTGCCGAATATTAATTCAGAAAAGACCCCAGAGCAAATTGAATATGAAAAGATTTTTAAAAACTTAACTCCTGAGCAAAAAACTAAATTTGATCAAATAAATAGGGAATTCTTTAAAAGATCAATGGAAGCCGTTAATAGCTTAAACCATGAAGTAAATAGAATCGCTAAAATCTCTAATATACTTTCCATTGTCAATAGAATATTTCCGAGCCATACTCAGCAAAATGCAAACTCAACTCCATATAACGAAATATCCAATAAAGTTTTTCTGGAATATTCTAAATTACCCACAAACAAACAGAAGTTAATTAAGATTGAAATTATAAAGTTTCGAAAAACTTATAATAAAAATGAAACAGAAAGAGCAAGCCAAATGAAAGCGATTTTCAAAAAGAATTTTTCAATTTTTAAAGTTGCTGAAGATTTAAGTAAAATTGAGGCTGATGAAAAAACAATTTCTCAGAATTAATCTTTTAAGTCTTTGATTTTCTTCTTGGCTTTGTTGGAGACATTGTTGATTTGTCTTGAGATCCCAGTTTTGTTAAGTGCTTTGTTGGTTATATCCGAAATGAAAGGATAGGCCAAAAGTAAAATTATAATAAAAAACAATACCCTTAGTAAAAACATAAATTTGTAAATTGACAATAACTAAAATTTTTTTTTAAATATTAGTCATTATCAAAATTAATTGCAATTTATTCAAATGTTTAAAATTAGAAAAATTAGTGCTTTACAAATTTTGGATTCACGAGGATTTCCAACTGTTGAAGCCAAAATAGAGCTAGAAAATGGTGTTGTTGGAAATTGTGCCGTTCCTTCTGGTGCTTCAACTGGAAGGCTTGAAGCTCATGAACTTCGCGATGGAGATAGCTCGAAATATCTAGGCAAATCAGTGCTAAAAGCCATCGACAATGTTAATAATATTATCAATGCAAATTTGATTGGCAAAGATGCTTCGAATCAAAAATTAATTGATCAAATTTTAATTGATTTAGACGGTTCAAAAAACAAATCTAAACTCGGAGCAAACTCGATTTTAGCTGTATCTATAGCTTGCTCTAAGGCCGTTGCTAATTCAAAACAAATCCCTTTTTTTGAGCATTTGGGCAATAAAAATGGCAATGTTTTGCCGGTGCCAATGATGAATATTATCAATGGTGGAAAGCATGCCGATAATAAAATTGATATTCAAGAATTTATGATTGCGCCAATTGGACTTAACTCAATTGAAGAGGCTATTCAAGCTGGTTGCGAAGTTTTTCATAACTTAAAATCAATTTTGAAAAAACAAAATTTTAACACCAATGTTGGCGATGAAGGTGGATTTGCTCCAAATCTTAATTCAAGCAAACAAGCTCTAGATTTTATTTCTGAAGCGATTGTTAAATCGGGTTACAAAATTGGCAAGGATATCTATTTGGCGCTTGATTGTGCTTCTTCAGAATTTTATGAAAATGGCATTTATAAAATGGTTGGTGAAGAAAAGAATTTTAATTCAAAACAAATTGTCGATTTTTATGAAGATTTGGTGAATTCTTATCCGATATTTTCCATTGAAGATCCTTGCGCCGAAGATGATTATGAGGGTTGGAAGCTCATTACTCAAAAATTAGGTGACAAAATTCAGTTGGTTGGCGATGATTTATTTGTTACTAATCCAGAAATTTTAAAAAAGGGAATTGCAGAAAAGATGGCAAACGCAATTTTGATTAAGGTCAACCAAATCGGCACTTTAAGCGAAACTTTAGAAGCAATTGATATTGCAAATTTATCGGGTTATAAAAATATTATTTCGCATCGCTCTGGCGAAACTGAGGACTCAACAATTGCTCACATTGCAGTTGCCACCAATGCTGGTCAAATCAAAACGGGGTCACTATGTCGTTCCGATAGAACTGCAAAATACAATGAATTACTTAGAATTTCTAACTATCTTGGAACCAGAGCCAAATATGCTGGAACCACAATTTTAAAAAAATAATATGACTAGAATTTCCTATTTAAATGAAAAATTTTTACCACATGAGAAATGTTTTGTTCACATTGAGGATCGGGGCTTCCAATTCGCTGATGGTGCTTATGAAGTAACTTTATTTGAAAATAATAAGTTGATTGATGGCGAGTTTCATGCCAAAAGATTGATGAGAAGCCTTAGTGAGCTAAACATAAATCATTCATTTACTATCGAGCAAATTCTAGAAATTCAATTGGAATTATTCAAAAAAAATAATTTTCAAGATAAGGCAACTTGTTATCTTCAAATAACTCGTGGGGTAAATAATAGAGTTCCATATTGCCCAAAAAATCTTGAACCAACTATTTGTGCTACTGTTTTGCCAAGAAAAATGGTTAGTAAAGATGAATTTAAAAATGGTTTTAGAATTATGACCCATGATGATATTCGCTGGCATCGATGCGATATCAAAACTGTAAATTTATTAGCCTCTACCTTGGTAAATCAAAAAGCTAAGGACTCGGGATTTGATGATGCAATTTTTGTACGCAATAATGTTGTAACCGAAGCCACTTATGCTAATGTTTTTATGGTTGATAATAATGATAATTTAATCACACACCCTGCCAACAATAACATATTGGCTGGCATCACTAGAAATCGTTTAATTATGATTGCAAAAGAAAATAATTTAAGTGTAATTGAAAAAAATTTCGATGTTGATGAAGTTTTAAATGCAAAAGAAGTGTTTTTGACCAGCTCTAGCTTGTTGATTCGTCCAGTAAAGTCGATTAATAATATTTTAATAAATTATATCGAAGGTGGCGATAATTTTAGAATCGCCAAATTGCTAACCAAAAAATATAATGAATTTATTTCTAACTGTTAATTGAAATAATGGCGATATTACTGCCGTCAAGAGCTTTTGATTCGTGGCAATATTTACGATAACTAAAATATTTGCTTTGATTGGTATAAGTATCGATTTCTAAATTTTCAATATCATAAACTCCAGCCTTTACAATTTTCTCAGAGATGTAAGAAGGTAGGTCAAACTGCCATTTATCTGCCTCCTTCCCTATTTTAAAAAATTTAATATTTTGCGATGATTCGCTTAAGAAATCGTCATAAAAATCTTTAGAAATTTGATAAGAATATTGTTGAATGGTTGGTCCTATTATTGCTTTGATATTGGTTGCACCAAGTTTTTGCATTTCTAAAATAGTGTTTGCAATAATACCAGACCTAGCTCCTCTCCAACCAGCATGACAAGCCCCGATAATTTTTTTATCTTCATCTAAAAATAAAACTGGACCACAATCCGCGGTTAAAATTCCGATTGGTAAGTTTTTTAAATTCGTAACAATTCCATCTGCTTTTGGCATATCGTTACTTGTATAAATTTTATCGGCAGAATCAAGAACATAAACTTGATTGCTATGAAATTGATTAACTAAAAAAATTTCGCTGAATTGGAAATTTAATTCTTGTAATTTTTGAAATAAAATTGAATTGTCGCTAAGATTTCTTGGAAGGCTGGCATCTCTGCCAAAAAAATTATATAATA
Source organism: uncultured Rickettsia sp. (assembly GCA_964505265.1). Lineage (GTDB taxonomy): Bacteria > Pseudomonadota > Alphaproteobacteria > Rickettsiales > UBA1997 > CAILUF01. Next base: position 28,059 of record CAZDGN010000006.1, on the reverse strand, counting down.
TCATTATTTAAAATTTTGTTATTAATAAAAAATAGGAGTTTTTCTTTATATTCATTTGGGTTTTTTACCTTAACAATTGAGTCTTTAGGGGTAAAAAAATAATCGTGAAGTCTGGTGCATAAAAAGCGCAATGAGGCCATTATAAATGCGGTTTGCATAAATTTTAACTCGTCAATGTTAAAGCGTCTAATTTTCTGGTAGGAATTTAAAAGATTTGCAAATTTTTCAGTATTAAAAATGGTTTTATCAAAGCACCAAGCATTTGCCACAATTGCAAAATCATATACAAGCAAATCATTGGCGGAAAAGTAAAAATCTATGACTCCAGCGAAACTTTCGTTATCATTGAAAAAAACATTATCTGGAAATAAATCAAGATGACAAGGCGCTGAAGGCAAAGATGAATTCCATCTGCTTTTAACAAATTCAATTTGTTTCGGAATAATTTTTAACAAGCTAGGATCGTATGATTCTAAATGATTTTGAAATTTTAAAAATAATTTTTCGATGCCAAAAATATTTAAATCATTGGTTTTGGATTGCGAAAATTTAATTGATGCCAAATGGATTTTTGCAAGATTATTGCCAATTAATGCACATTTATTTGCGGAAATATTGTAATAAAAACCATCATCTTTGGGCTTTAAAGTTTTGCCATTTAAAAAACTTACAATAATAGATTTTTTGCCATAAAAATCGAGTATTACTTGACCTGATTTTGTTCGAATTGGCTTTGGGCAAGCTATTTCATTTAAAAAAAGATGTTCTTTAAAATTAATAAAAAAAGGCAAGTCATCTTTATTTATCCTGCTTTCAAAAATAGTAAAAATATATTTTTGATTTTCGGTGTGAATTATGAAATTCGAATTGTCGACACCATCAACAATTTCTTCAAAAGTAATCAAATCGCCTATTTCATAATTGGTTTTTAAGTGATTTGACAAATCTGTTTGAGTAATCTTTGTATAAACTGCCATATTATTTTTTTAAAGGTCGACAATATAATTCTAGCTTATGTCCAACTAGTTCATATCCATGTTCTCGTGCAATTTTTTCTTTAAGGATTTCAATTTCTTGATTAAAAAATTCAATTACTTGATCGGAAGTTATATCAACGATGTGATCGTGATGCTCATCTTGCTCCAGAATTTCATAGCGTCCCCTACCCTCATTAAAGAAGTCATGCTTGGTTATAATTCCGGCCTCTTCAAGCATTTTAACTGTTCGATAAACCGTTGCAATTCCGATGTTTTTATTTAATTTTGAAGCTCTTTTGTATAACTCCTCAACATCGGGGTGATCTGTGCTTTTGGAAATAACCTTGGCAATAATTTTTCGATTTTCTGTAAGTTTAATATTTTTTTCATTGCAGAGTTTTTCAATTTGCGAAATCATAATTATTAGGTTGTAATTTATTTTTAAATGTGGGATAATAACTTGCTACTAAAACAATAAATTGTTTAAAAAAAAATTCTAGCTTTATTTTGAATAATTATAAAATTTAATTCTGGTAGCCCATGAAAACAAATCGCAAAATTATTGAATCACAAAATCCATCATTAACTTTTGATGATGTTTTGCTCAAGCCTTCATACTCTGAGGTTTTACCTAGTGATGTTCAAACTAAAACGAAAATTACTAAAAATATTTCAATCGAAATTCCAATTATTTCTGCCGCAATGGATACTGTAACCGAAAGCAGATTAGCAATAGCAATGGCTCAAAGCGGAGGTATTGGTTGTATACATAAAAATTTATCGATTAAAGAACAAGCGGATGAGGTAAGAAAGGTAAAAAAATTTGAGTCAGGAATTGTTTTAAATCCTGTTACTATAAATCCAAATCAAACCTTAGCCGAAGCCTTGAATTTAATGAATAATTATGGTATTTCTGGAATTCCTGTGGTAAAAAATGGCACCAATAAATTAGTGGGAATCCTTACTAATCGTGATGTCAGATTTGCAACCGATAAAAAACAATTGATAAAAGATTTAATGACCAAAGATAATTTAGTCACTGCTAAATCAAATATTTCAAGATCGGAAGCTAAAAATTTGTTACATAAAAATAAAATTGAAAGAATTATTATAGTCGATAATTCAGGCAACTGCATTGGCTTGATGACGGGTAAGGATCTCGAAAAAACTAAACAATATCCTCTTGCTTCCAAAGATGAGGAGGGAAGATTATTGGTTGCCGCCGCAACTGGTGTTGGTAAAGATGGCATTAAAAGATGTGATGGATTAATCGAGGCTGGCGCAGATATTATTGTAATTGATACTGCCCATGGTCATTCAGCTGGAGTTGTAAAAATGCTAAAGGATTTAAAAAAATCATACCCAAAACAAAATTTTATTGCTGGAAATATTGCTACCAAAGAGGGGGCGAAAATGCTATATGATGCTGGTGCCGATGCAGTTAAAGTTGGGATTGGTCCAGGTTCAATTTGTACAACTAGAGTTATCGCTGGAGTTGGTGTTCCTCAATTATCAGCACTGCTTGACGTAATGGAATTTTGCGACAAGGTGAATCTTCCGGTTATTTCTGACGGTGGCATTAGATTTTCGGGTGATTTAGCTAAGGCGATAGCCGGTGGAGCAAGTGCAGTGATGCTTGGAGGATTGCTTGCTGGAACCGAAGAAACCCCTGGGGAAATTGTATTATTTAAAGGAAGATCATATAAAATTTATCGCGGAATGGGCTCGCTAGGAGCAATGGCAAGAGGTTCAGCTGATCGATATTTTCAACAAGATGTTATGGATAAAATGAAATTAGTTCCAGAAGGCGTGGAAGGAAGAGTTCCTTATAAAGGTTCGGTTGTTGATGTAATTCATCAACTAGTTGGTGGTTTAAAATCGGCAATGGGATATACTGGGAATGCAAGTTTGCAAAATATGAGAAATAATTGTAGTTTTGTAAGAATTACTAACTCTGGTTTGAGAGAATCTCACCCTCACTCAATTACCATAACAAGCGAGTCGCCAAATTATACCACTGAGAATTAATTTCTGTTAATCTCAAAATGATAAGCTAAAAAATATTTTAAAAAAATGCTTGATATATTATTTTCAAAAAATACAATCTTAATAAATTTAAACATCAAATAATATTTTTCTTATGAAATTTTCAAAATTTTTAACTAAGCTAATGATTTTCTCTTTTTTAACCTTTTCAACAATTGCAATTGTGGCATCTAAACCAGCTCATGCAAATATATCTGATGCTTCATATAATACCAGCTCAAACTCATTAACAAGAGTTATGTGTAATGCTTTACGAATAGTAACCGGATCTGCAGGTAAAACCTTTGCTGCATTTGCAATTATTGCCGTAGGTATTGGTTTCTTCTCAGGTAAAGTTTCTTGGGGTTTGATGATCGGTGTTGCTGCTGGTATCGCCTCTATGTTCGGTGCCCCTTCGATTGTTGCTGCTATTTCTGGTCAAAATACAGATATGCAATGTGCTATTAACTAAATATTTAAAAAAATGTCTAAAAAGTGTGAATTATTAAATAAATCTGTAACTACTGGAAACAAAGTTTCCCACTCAAACAGAAAAACTCGCAGAAGATTTTTGCCAAACTTAAAATCTATGTCCTTTTACAGCGATATATTAAAAATTAACTTAAAACTTAAAGTTGCCACCTCAACAATCAGAACAATTAATAAATATGGCAACATCGATAATTTTCTTCTAAATTTTAGATTTAATAAATTAACACCAGAGGGTCAATTAATTAGATTTAAAATTAAAAACAAATTAAATACTGTGAATTCTTAAATTTAAACATCAAATAATATTTTTCTTATGAAATTTTCAAAATTTTTAACTAAGCTAATGATTTTCTCTTTTTTAACCTTTTCAACAATTGCAATTGTGGCATCTAAACCAGCTCATGCAAATATATCTGATGCTTCATATAATACCAGCTCAAACTCATTAACAAGAGTTATGTGTAATGCTTTACGAATAGTAACCGGATCTGCAGGTAAAACCTTTGCTGCATTTGCAATTATTGCCGTAGGTATTGGTTTCTTCTCAGGTAAAGTTTCTTGGGGTTTGATGATCGGTGTTGCTGCTGGTATCGCCTCTATGTTCGGTGCCCCTTCGATTGTTGCTGCTATTTCTGGTCAAAATACAGATATGCAATGTGCTATTAACTAGTATTTTTTGTTATAATAATCCCTGCAAAATTAATTTTGTGGGGATTTTTTATTTGTCATTTTTATTCACACAGTTTAATTTCCTATCAGATTGCATTTAAATTTAGCAGCTTTATAATTCCTAAAATATATTTTTATTGGACGAATGGCCGAGTGGTTGAAGGCGCACGCCTGGAAAGTGTGTATAGGGTCAAAAGCTTTATCGAGAGTTCGAATCTCTCTTCGTCCGCCATTTAAAAAGCATATGCAAAGCATAGGTTTTTTAATGGTGGAATAAAATGATCGAGATGAGAACTTGAGTTCGACAAGAAGCCGTTATAATTCTTAATGAGCAAAGCGAATTTAGAATTATAGGCGACTTGCAACTCGCCCAAAGGGCGAGAAATCTCTCTTCGTCCGCCATTTAAAAAGCATATGCAAAGCATATGTTTTTTATATGGTGGAATAAAATGATCGAGATGAGAACTTGAGTTCGACAAGAAGCCGTTATA
>CAZDGN010000006.1:0-23305 GCA_964505265.1 uncultured Rickettsia sp. | reverse complement strand
CAAAGGGCGAGAAATCTCTCTTCGTCCGCCATTTAAAAAGCATATGCAAAGCATAGGTTTTTTAAATGGTGGAATAAGTAAACATCTTATCTACCAAATAATGCCACTTTATACTTCATCTTTTTGGCTAAAAATCTCTAAAAAGCTTCAGCTGTATAGGTATACAGCTTCATTTTTTAAAGATTTTTATCTCAAAAATATTTTGTATAAAATGGCATTATTTAGCAGATAAAATGTTTTGAGATGAGAACTTGAGTTCGACAAGAAGCCGTTATAATTCTTAATGAGCAAAGCGAATTTAGAATTATAGGCGACTTGCAACTCGCCCAAAGGGCGAGAAATCTATCTTCGCCCGCCATACCTAGCATGCGTAACTTTTGTCTCATTTTCGAACTTTTTGGGGATTTTTAGTTAAGCTATCCTCAAAAATTGTCCTTACGATCCTTCATTCTCTAGCATAGAAAAATCCTCATCAACACTTGCTTATGCTTTACTAGAGAACGTTTCTTGTTGTCTCAAATTCTTTGGAATAGATGGTCAAAAACTGATTTTTCTAATTAAGAAGGAGAATCGCTCAATATTTTTTAGCAAAATTAACTTCTAGAGTCTTGATATTGCTGGTCAAAATAAGGCTAAGCTAAGACAGAGATTTGGAGATTTATTCAAAGTGTAGCAAGAATTAGACTTAAACAAAAAAGTTTAGTAAAAAGCGCAGAGAATGATGATTTTTAAAATTAGAGAGATATTTTATTACTACATTTTTCAATAAATCTCTTACTTATGTCAAAATCACTCGACTCAGAATATCTTCAATTTGTTGATGAAGCCTCTCAGAGATTATTTGAGAAATTTAATTCCAATGAAAAAAGCGCTAAAGATGCTGGAGATTTTTTAGCTGGTGAAGGTGAATATGTTACTAGAGGAAAAATTGATAAAGCTAGATTTGAAAAAGCAATGTCCTCTGATAGTTATGAGGGTTTAAGAGAAATATTTTTACAAGTTCCAAGAGAAAATCTCTTTTCTTTATGTTCTTTAAACAATGTACAAATTCCAGCGAGTAAATCTTCGCGCATCAGTGGCGAAAATCATGAAGAAGCAATCGATCACCTAAAACAAATTGCGGGAGTGGAAGATAAATATGATGGTGTATGTGTAGTTAAAACAAAAGATGATGTGCGCGAGATTGGCAGTGAAAATTCTGATAAACCATTTTCAATATATTCAATTGGCAAGGTGTTTACTGGTGTTTTGATTTTAGAAATGGTTTCGCGTGGCATAATTCCTGAAGCTGATCTTAGCGCTACCGGTTTGCAACTAGACGAAGATGTTAAAAAAACACTACAATATAAGTTGCCAGAAGTAAGTAAAAGAATAGATAAAGTAACGCTGCACCAAGCAATGACGCATCGCGCTGGTTTCGGTGATTATTTAGAGAATTACGATGCTGTAATTATAGCTGGAGTTAATGCCGGAGAAATTCCTCGTCCAACAAATCCCAGAGATTTTTTGGCTTACGCAAATGATAAGGTTAAAGATAACAAAGGCGGCGCCAAAAAATCATATAGCAATACGGGAATTTTGCTTGCTGGTTTAGTTGCGGAATCATATTACAACAGAGAAAAGCCCGCATCAGAACATAAATCTTACAATGAAATTTTGCAGGAATTAGTTCTTGAGCCAGCTGGAATAACTAACTTTTCAGTCACTCCTCTTGATGGTGCCCTGATAAATACAGCAAGCAAAACACAACCTTATGGACATGGCAGCCCCGCTGGTGGATATTGGACAACTGCTCATGATATGCAAAATTTTGCCAATCATCTTTGCAACAGAATGCAAGATGAAAGGTTTAGAAGCGCGATAGAGAATTATGGTCAGGAATTTTATGATAATGAGAGGCAAGTTATAAGTCACCCTGGGGATATTGGCGCAGAAGGTTCATCATGGTTTTCGGTTCATGTTCCATCGGGCACTTCTTGTGTTCTGGCACAAAATAGTTGTTTTGCTAGAATGACTGGGGAACAGGTTTCTATTTTAATCACAAGCGAACAGGAAAGAGAGACTGCAAAATCAACAGATAAACAAAGTTTCTTTGAAAGACCAGGTCTTCAAAAAAAATCCGATGAAAAACCACGATCTTATGTTCAAGCAATGCAAGCTGGAAAATATGGAAATATTAGAAGTAAAGGCGACGCTCACGAGTTATAAAAAGTTCGAAAAGTATCTTCTTGCTTATCGCCTAAAATTTCTAGAAATTTTTAGTTAAGCATAAGGTAGGTTGAAGCCTTATAAACACTGAATGTAAAAAATGGAGACCGGTTGGCTTCAAATACTATCAGCTCCGCCATTTAAAAAACATATGTAAAGCATATGCTTTTTAAATGGTGGAACTAAGATGTTAGAGATGAGAACTTGAGTTCAACAAATTAAAATAAAACGAATTCGTTTTATTTTAATTTGGACGCGTAAGCGAGCGTGAGCGAGCGATAGCGCCCTATAAGGGCGAACAAATGTGCTTATAGCATTTGTGAGTCACAACTTACACTTATCGAATTTGTTTTATTGAATTCTCTAGCATAGGTTTAATTCTTATAAAGTTTTTTGCAAATTAAGTTTTGAGATTTATGACAAAAATTATTACAGTAGTTGGAGCAAATGGCGATTTGGGTTATAGATTGTGTAGAGAATTACTTAAGCAAAATGGCAAGGTAAAAGCGGTTATAAGAAATTTATCAAAAGCAAAAAATCTTGAGAATCTAAAGACCAAGAATCTAGAAATTCACTGCGTTGATTTTGGTGATGAAAATAAATTTGTGAAATATTTGCCAATTCAAATTGTGTGATTTCATCAATTAGCGGACTAAAAGAGTCGATTATAGATGCTCAAACTAAAATTTTACGAGCAACAGAAAAGTCTAGGGTAAAAAGATTTATTCCTTCAGATTTTGCAGTGGATTTTCGAAATATTGAAGATGGTTCAAATCGCAATCTAGAATTGCGTAAAGATTTTAAAAAAATACTTGATCAATCTTCGCTTCAAATTACATCAATTTTAAACGGAGTTTTTAGCGATATGCTGGTAACGGTAATGCCTTTAATTTTATTTAAAATTAAGCGGGTTGTTTATTTTCAAAATCCAAATCAAAAAATTGACTTTACAACAATTGATATCACTGCCCAATACACAGCCCAAGCAGCTCTTGATGATAATTCGCCGCGTTATCTTAAAATTGCCAGCGATCAATTAAGTAGTAAAGATTTTGTGGATTTGATGACCAAATTAACCGGTAAAAAATTTAAACTTCTTAATGGCGGAAATTTAAAAATGCTAAAATTTTATATCGCCTTAACCAAATTTTTTGCACCAAAAAATAATGAGCTTTACCCAGCTTGGCAAGGCATGCAATATTTTTACACTGTATTTAGTGGCAGTACTAAAATGGGTAAAAGCCGAAGAAATTATCAAAAATTTTTAAAAATTTAGTTTTTGTAAATATTAAATCCAAACAGATCCATATAAATCAATGCCAAATCAGAATTTAGAAAAATTATCAGTAGCGGAATTATTAGAAACCAAAGGACTAAATCAAAAAGAAATTCAACAAAGAGTCGAGGTTATTGAGCATAGGATTTTAGAGAATCAAACTTTAAATGCTGAGGAAATTATTAAATATCAAAAAATTAAAACAAAGCTTAAGGTTGCATCTGAAAATGAGAAAAAAATCGGCACATATTTTTATAGTTTAAGTCCGCAAATTATTAACACCAAATATTTAAGTCAAGAGGCGCTGGAAAGGTTTCGAAAATTTATTTTAAATGATGACCCTAATCAACAAAAATATAATAAAGACCAAGTCTTAACTCAAGCACAAAGCTACCCGCCGTCTCGAAGGTCAGATTTTAGCAAGATCGATGAAATGAATATAGAAAAATCCTTTGTATATGATGATAATAAATATTTTGTTGAGTCAAATACTGAACTAGGAATATATAATTTTAATTTGGAATTCAAAGGCAAGAAATGTATAATTAAATTCGAAATTGTAATGCCAAGATTATCGTCCTTGTATCCGGAGGAGGTTCAGATTAGGCTTTTGGAAGACATGATCAAAGCTTTTCCAGAGCTTCGAGAAAAATTTGCCAATATTGAGAAATTAAATATTGAACATTCCAAGGTAACCAATCTTTCCTCTCTTAACTTGGTGAGTAAGCATATTGTTAATCCTAGGCAATTATATCCAACTCTAGAGCCTGCTTCGGCAATTAATTTCCCAAAAACTCCTAATACAAATAATATTATGAATTTTGTAAGAAAATTTAAGGATAGTTTTTTTCAGGATTTTAATTTTAAATTTGAAAAGGCAAAAACCAAAATTGCGATTGGTGAAAAAAATCTAGACATAATTTTTAAATTTAGCAAGGAGCCATCATCTGCATTTTCGCCGAGTAATGCTGTTAATGCGGTCAAAACATCGCATCAGATTAGTAAATTATAAATAAAAAATTGGTTAATAATCAATTCTCGCTTTTAATTCATTGTCTTGGTAATAGAAAAATAATCTTTCATAAGAGTCGGTGATGCCGATTAAAAAATTATATTTTTAGTTTTAAAACATTTTTTAATAGCAAAATTTTATAGAATTGTGATTAAAAAATCCACCTAATTTTTTGTTAACAAATTAAATTAAATATTTTAAAATAGTTATTTAATAATAATAAATAACCAAAAATATTTAAATATGCGTAATTTTATTAAAACAATCGGGGAGCATTTACCAGCAATTGGACTTGGAGCTCTATTAACCATTTTTAGGCTACAAAAAAATGATAGCGATAATCCTTCTATTTTGCCCAATAATGATCAACTATTATTCATTTCATTATTATTAGCATCGGGTTTGATTTTATTGAAAAATCATAATTATCACAGACAAAATCCCGTGGAAGGAAATCAACTAGGTCAAGGTCCAGCCCAACCTCAACCACAACCTCAACCACAACCTCAAAATATAGCCAATAATAGGATTTTGGGTGGGTAGTACCGCGGCAGCTGCTTAGTTTTTTTCTTAATTGATTGGCATTAACACCAATAAATCTTGATAAGAAAATTATTTTTTTTAAAAAATCAAAATTCAATTTTCGCCATTAATTCACTGTCTTCGTAGTAGAAAAATTTATTGATAATTTTTGCCTCTTCGCCTTCAATTATGATTTGTTTTTTTGAATCAAGAGTAAGAATTTCTGGCAAAGTCAACAAGGAAGTTTTGTTAAAATTATCGAAGGCAATTTGGGAAATTTTTTGGGCAGATTTTGCGGTTTTAGGTGTATAAAAAATTTTATAGAAACAATTTGCCATTAAAATATTTGCAAAATTTTCGCCATAAATATTTTCTAAACTTTCAAAATCAGAAGAAACCAAAAATAATCTAATTTTATATCCACGTAAATATCCTATAGCATTTTCAACAATCGCAAGTCTTCCTAGCGAATAAAATTCATCAAAATAAAGATTAACCCCGCCAATTTCTTCATAATTATCGGTTGGATTGCGATTTTCCATTAATTTTTCTAAAATATGTTCGTAAAAAAAATTCAAAAATGGTTGAAGCCTTTTTATATCTGAAGGCAAAAGCCCAACATAAAGTGTTATTTTGGTTTTTTTGAAGTCGCTAAAATTAAAATCCGATGCTGAAGTAGCATAATCAATCAAAGGATTATGCCAAGGCGACATATAATGATTTAACTTTTTAAGTAAGGAATTTTGAGCCTTCTCATCTAAGTTTAAAAATACTTTAAACTGATTTAAGGAAAATTCATTTAATTGCGATTCAAAATTTTCAATTGCCAAATTTAGTTCGTTATAAATATCGCCAGCAATAATCTTGGCAACCCTTCCCAATGTTATGCCTTGAACGGGGTTGGCAAATAAATAAAAAATTAGGGCAATTAAAAGATTTTTGCAGGCGGTTTTTTCTGTGCCCTCACCTTTTATCAGTTGGTTGGCGATTTTATCAATATCATTAAAAGTTTTTTCCTTGTTTAAACTTACGAAATCTAGCGGGTTATATCGATTGGTTTTATGAGATTCGTCAAGTGGGTTGAAAATAAAAATCTTATGACCAGTTAATGCTCGATAAACCGCGGTGAGTTGGTAATTTTCCATTTTTATGTCATGAATAATTGATGACTCATTATTGATTAACAAATTTGGCAATTGAAAGCAAACACCTTTGCCAGAGCCATGCGGAGCCATTAATAATAAATGTCGATAATCGTTATTTTGTGAGAATATTCTTTCATAAGAGTCGGTGATGCCGATTAAAAAATTATTTTGTTGAGTTGACATTATTCAGGATTAATTTAATTATTGTTTAACCATTATTATCTAATATTTTATTTTGTAAAGTATTTTTTATGGTTTGATTTAGATAAAATCATTGTGTTTCTAAGATTTTTAACATTATCACATCATCAAAATATTGATCGCCGATTTTAGTATGATTAGGGGGCGGCAATGATTTATAGCTCAATTTTTCATATAAATTAATTGCAATTTTGTTGCTATAATTGCACCCTAGATATATTTGTAAAATGTTTTTTTGCTTGGCAAAATCATCGACAAATTATATTAATTTATAAGCAATTCCTAAATTTCGATGCGATGGTTTAATAAATAATCCACCTATTTCGCCAATATGAGAAATTTTGGTTTTTAGTAATTTCAAAATTAATTAATTTAACCAAACCAAAAACTATTTTTTAATTTACTCTCGATTTCTAAATTGCAATACTTAACTTATAAAAGCTCTCGGGCTCTGATTTTAATGCTTGTAGTCTTAGATTTATAAATGAATTTATGTTGTTTTATCAATAGTATTTATCATATTTTACATTCATAATATTGTTTTTTTTCAAGCCCAATCTGTGAAATGTTTGTATTTTGTTTTGTCGTGCTATCGCAAGCGAGTTTATATATTTGTTGTGCTAACCCAACGACCTGATTTCTAGCAAATAATAAAATTCATTTTTGTAAATATTAAATTGAATCCAATTTAGATACAATGGTTAATATATAAATAATATATTAAATATATATCTATTATTTAGATATACTAATAAATAAAATAATTTCTAAACCTTAATTTTCTGAAATTACAATTATTTTAAAAATATTTTTTTAAGGTATGAGAAAATTTAATTGGACTCTAAGGCATCAACATATTTTTTTTAAATATATTTTTTATGATATCAGGTAACCAAGTATTAGCTAATGTAGATATTGAAAATTCATCAAATAATTCTCATTTGCCTATTCCATCCATTCAAGAGTTACAGCGAGATTTTCGAACAAGAGGACTGGCTTGCGAGGCTTTAGAATATAGTAGTTCGGTCTTAATTAGTGGAGGTATAGGTTATTTGATGGGAAGCTTTGTTGCACTTGTGGTTGATTTGGCTAATAATGGAAATAGCTATATTACAAAAAAGAACTGAAAGAGAAAGCTGAGACATATTTGAATTCTAATTTATTTTCCTTATCTGGCCTGGCAATAGGATCGGTTGTTGGAATGTCATCCTATATTGTTGTATCTGAACTATTACGACAAAGGCGTGAAAGAAACTCTGAATTGCAATCTGTGCAAGAAAATCTTAATCAAAATCAAAGTGAAGGGTTTCCGGGAGTCTTTGGTCGCGAATCCAATTTAACGATTGGTTTAGAGCAAAACGACTCTGTTCGTGTTCAGGTTTTATTTGGAGATGGAGCGGATCTTCCTCCTCATAATCCACCTTCAATCTTGGTTTTAGGAGGGGGAACTCAAACTGAGCCGACCCTTAATCCTGCATTAGAAATAAACCACGATTCTTATAAAATAACTATTATTCAGCCAATCTTGCCAAGTCGAAATTTGCCACCCCAAGATTCCACCGTTCTTGATGCTTCCGATGATAAGGCGGTGATTCAAAAAACATTAAATTCTCCACCCGAAAAAAAATTAGTCTTAAGAATTGCTGAGAATTTACTTAACAGTAATAATGAACGTAATAATATTCAATCAGAGCAAGTATCTTCAGAATTGAGTAGCTTAAGAGCATTAGGGTTGGTTAGGGGTGGGAATGTTGAGGACTCTATCGGTGGAAGAAGTTAAATTATTAAAGCTAATCTCTAAGATACTTATTTTAAATGAATTTAATATTAAATTTGATTATTTTATCGTCTTGATATTTTTTGGCAAACCCTTTAAAATATATCATAAATTATAAATTTTGATCATAAGAAAATAAAATTATATCAACAAAATTTTCAAATTAAGATAAATATTTCTCATAAAAAAATGTATGAATTGAAAAGATTATATATTCAGGATTTCTCGAGTTTTTTACTATAAAATTAAATCCTTTATTATTTCCAAATAATCTATTAATTGTATTCTGATAGTTAGAAAGTTTGTATGATATTTTAAAACTTGGCATAATTAAAAAAATGGGGGTCTAAAAAGTTGGCTTTACTCCTTATTTTGAGGGTGTCCCGAATTTCTTGTATTTTTTTCAAATAGAAACTGCTAAATTTGAGTAAAAAAATATGAATAAAAACTTGTCTAAAATGTCGCTTATTTTTAGTTAAAAGAATGGTAAAAAAAGAGGTAAATAATCATATAAATGTCAAAATTGTCATTATAGATGGACGACAAAAGGCAATCATTGCAAAAACTATCTAAAAGCCTATAAACACTGGCTTATTGGCAGAAGAATGTTAGCGGAAATTTTTGATGATCTAGATGTTTCATTTCTGAAGTTAAATAAAGAATTTGATAAGTTCGATATATCCGAAGGCTTGCAGAACAGGTCTTTGAAGGATATAAATAAACCAATAAATCTCATAATCGATGCCACTTTTTTCGCAAGAGAATTCGGTTTTTTAGTTTTTCACGATTGTCAAAAAGTAATTTATCTAAAAAGAAATAAACACTTAAATCCATAAAAGATTTTAAAGAAGGCATAAGGGCTGTAAAGCAAGCAAATATAGGCATCAGCAGCATTACGATTGATGGCAAAAGAGGTTATATAAATAACATTAAAAAACTTTTAGGAAGTATCCCTATTCTGATGTGCTTATTCCATCAAAAAACTATCATTCGAAGATATATCACCGACAACCCGCAATCAAGCTGTGGCAGGGATTTAAAGGATTTAATGAATTTACTTTGCAAGCCAGAATTTCATCAAGAATTCATTGATAGATTTTATTTTTTAAAGGAAAAATATTATTTTTTTCTTCAACAAAGAAATGAGTTTGGAGATTACAGATTCAAGAATCTAAGGTCATCTTTTAGATCAATTAAAAAACAATTTGCCTTTTTATTTATAGTGACTTTGAAAATCTAAAAATTCCATCAACAAATAATCAATTAGAAGGACTTTTTTCTCATATAAAAGAGCGAAAAAATGCATCATAGATTGGATCAAAATCGGAAGAAAAAAGCGGTCAAATTTTTGCTAAAAAATTTGGGGAAAAATGAGAATTTAGCCACCAATTTTTTTAATTATTCCTAAAAATTATATTTTTATTATTCTGATTTGTTTTTAGTGGTGTTGTAGATTTGTATTTGTATTTTTTCTATACAATAATTTTTAAAAATGAGGTATATTTCGTCGTTAAATATATTATTTAACTTAAAATTATAGGAGTAATGTTAAGTTAAATAGATTTATTTTAATTATGATTTAGCTTGGTTAGTTATTTCTGAAACAAAATCAAGTTTTTCCTTGATTCTAGAGGCTTTTCCGGTAAGGTTGCGAAGGTAATATAATTTTGCTCTTCTAATATCTCCCTGTTTCAAAACTTCAATTCCAGCAATTAGTGGTGAATAAAGGTTAAATTTCCTCTCAACCCCAACTCCTGAACTGATTTTACGAACTGTAAAGGTGGCATTGTAATTGGATTTTGATTTTGTTCTAGCAATTACAATTCCGTTGAAAGCTTGAATTCTAGTAGTTTCACCCTCAGTGATTTTATATTTTACACTAACGGTATCACCTGATTTGAAGTTTGGAATGTTGAATCCAGATGAATTTATAACCTTTTCAACTTGATTATTATTAAAATTTTCTAAAAATTTTTTCATATTTATTTAATTATTTTTGTTTAGCTTCTAATTCCTTTGGCCCTTGATTTATTACCTCGACTCGATCTACCAATTCCATATATGCCATTGGTGACTTGTCACCAGTTCTAAAGCCGTTTTTAAGTATTCTAGTGTATCCGCCATTTCTTTGTGAAATTCTTGGACCAATTTCTTTAAATAATTTTTCAATAATCAAATCATTTCCCAGAATTGATTGGGCTAATCTTCTGTTTGCAAGATTATCAGTTTTAGCAATCGTAAGAAGTTTTTCGATAAATGGTCTAAGTTCTTTTGCCTTCGGCAATGTGGTTTTGATGCCTTCAGCTTTTAGAAGTGCCAATGAAAGATTTCTAAGAAGTGCTTTACGATGTGCACTGTTTCTGTTTAGCTTTCTACCTTTAATTCTGTGTTTCATATGTATATATTAAAATTCTTTATTTTTAATTCTTAGCAGTTCTTCAATATTTTTTGGTGGCCAATTTTGAAGTTTCATGCCAAAAGTAAGACCCATTGATTTCAAATTATCTTTCAATTCATTCAAGGATTTTCTCCCGAAATTTGCGGTTTTTAGCATTTCCAACTCTGATTTGCTAACTAAGTCGCCAACATAAATGATATTTTCGTTTTTTAAACAGTTATATGAGCGAACTGATAATTCAAGTTCTTCAATTGTTTTAAGTAGGTTTTTATTAAACTCTGGTTCGATAGCGACTTCTTTAACTGGCTCCTCGTCAACTTTGTGTGAATCAAAATTAATAAATGATTGGAATTGATCTTGTAAAATCTTTGCTGAAATCGCAAGGGCATCGCGGGGGGTTATTGTTCCATTAGTATCAATTTCTAGAGTTAGTTTGTCGAAATCAGTAATTTGTCCAACTCTAGCATTCTCAACTTTATAAGAGACTTTTTTTACTGGACTAAAGACTGAATCAATTTTGATCGCTCCGATTGAATTATCATGTTTAAGATTGTTGTTAGCAACACAATATCCTCTGCCATATTCTACAGTGATTGCCATATCAATCTTAGCGCCTTTATTTAAAGTGCAGATGTGATGGTCTTTGTTAATAATGTCAACTCCAAATGGAAGTTCTAGTGCTCCAGCATAAACTGACCCAGGTTTGTTTGTTGATAATCTAATTATTGTAGGGCTTGGATCTTCTTTGACAATTGCCAAACCTTTTAAATTCATAATTATATCGAGGACATCTTCCTTAACTCCATCAATTACACTATATTCGTGCAACACTCCTTCAATTTTAATTGAGGTGACTGCAAAGCCGTTTAGAGAGGATAGCAATACTCTTCTTAATGCATTTCCCAGAGTATTCCCATATCCTCTAGCTAGTGGTTCAAGAACTATTACCGATTTGGTTAAGTTATTATAGCCTTCTTTTATTGATACTTTAGAAGGCTTAGTAAGTGTTGTCCAATTTTCTTTAAGAATTGTCATGGCTATATAAATTAAATTATGAAATTTATTTTTTACTTTAGACGCGTCTGCTTTTAGCTGGACGGCATCCGTTATGCGGTAAGTAAGTAATATCTTTTATAACAGATACATTAATACCAGCGGCCTGAATTGCCCTAAGGGAAGCTTCTCTTCCAACCCCAGGACCTCTAATTTCAACAACTGCATTTTGCAGACCACATTCCTTCGCAATTCCAACTGCATATTGTGTTGCTACTTGAGCAGCATAAGGAGTAGCTTTTCTAGAGCCTTTGAATCCGTGTTTTCCTGCAGATGACCAACAAATAATGTTGCCATTTGGTTCAGAGATTGAAATGATTGTATTATTAAAGCTTGCAAAAACATGGATTACACCATTTAGAACATTTTTCTTTTTCTTGCTTGAACTTTTAACTTTTTTTTCTTTTAAAGCTATGTCAGTTTTTGTTTCAGTCATATAATTTTTTTTATTTTACCGCTTTCTTTTTATTTGCAATTGCAACACCACGACCCTTACGAGTTTTGGCATTTGTGTGAGTTCTTTGACCTCGCACGGGAAGTTTTTTCACATGTCGAATTCCACGATAACATCCGATATCGATAAGTCTTTTGATGTCAGATGAAATTTTTCTTCTGAGATCGCCCTCAAGAACTGGAAACTCTTTTTCAATTAAAGATCTTACTTGCGCTAACTTGTCTTCACCAATTTGATGAGTACGAAGTTGTAGATCAATTTTTAATTTTTTGCAAATTTTTTCAGCAGATGTTGCGCCTATTCCATAAATGTAGGTTAAAGCTATTACAAAACGCTTTTCCTTTGGAATGTTTATACCAGAAATTCTAGCCAATTTTAAGTCCTCAATTAAGTTGTTATTAATGCTTGTTTAATGTCTTCAAAAATTAGGGATACAATTTTAAAGGCATCAATTGTAACAAGCAAGTTTTTTTTTTCATAAAAATCAATAAGCGGAGCACTTGATTTCTTAAAAATCTCGAGACGATTTTTAACAGTTTCTTCGTTATCGTCGGCTCTTTGATATAAATCATTTGACCCGCAATTATCACAAACACCATCTTTAATAGTAGGATTGTAATATTTATTATAAACTGAGCCGCATTTTTTGCAGGAAACACGTCCAGATATTCTTTTTATAATAATTTCTTCGCTTACATCAAAATTAATTACCTTATCAATTTTTTTATTGAGTTCAGAAAGCATTTTATCAAGCATCATTGCCTGTTTAATATTTCTCGGAAAGCCATCAAAAATATAGCCTTTATTTTCGCTTTTTTTAGAAATATTTTTTTTAATCATTTCTATAACAATTTCATCATCAACTAATTTTCCTTGTTTCATTAAGTCTTTGGCGATTAATCCAATTTCACTTTTTAATTCAACTTCTTTTCTTAGTAAATCTCCAGTAGATATATTTTCTAAGCTAAATTCTTTGGCTACAATTTTTGCTTGCGTTCCCTTTCCTGATCCGGGTGCCCCTATAAATATTAAATTCATGCTCTCACCCTCACCCGTCTTTTTTTGCTCATTGAATTACCATATTTGCTCGATATTAAGTTTGATTGAATTTGATTAACTAAATCCATAACCACGTTAACCATAATTAATATTCCCGTTCCGCCAATGTGCAAAGGTATAGATGATTTTGTTACTAAAATTTCTGGTATTACACAAATAAAAACTAAATATATTGCTCCGATTAGGGTTAGTCTTGATATTATTTTATCAAGATACTCTGCAGTTGTTTTTCCTGGGCGGACACCTAAAATGAAGCAGTTACTTTTTTTTAAATTGTTTGAAACTTCATCGGTGTTAAAAATTATTGATGAATAAAAATATGAAAAAAATAATATTAATAGTGAAAAAATAAACGAATAAATAAGTCCGCCCCTCTGAAGCATTGACATCAACCAATTTCCCTCTACACCAGTTACTTGAATAATGGCAACTGGAAACATTAAGACTGAGCTTGCAAATATTGGGGGTATAACTCCTGACATATTGATTTTTAAGGGTAAAAATGATGAGTCTGCCAATCCTGAATTTTTCATCATTGTTGAATTTGGGTATTGAATTTTAATTTTTCTTTGTGATTTTTCCACAAAACAAACTAATATTATTCCTGCTCCAAAGAAAATAAAGAATAACAAAATAGTTACAAAGCTATATGCTCCATTTTTTAAAAGATTGAACATTTCAATAATTGATGAAGGTAGGGATGAAACTATCCCAACAAAAATAATTAGAGATATCCCGTTGCCAATCCCTGATGAGGTTATTTTTTCACCAAACCACATTAGCATTATTGTTCCGCCAACTAAGCTAACGACCGTAGAATAAAAGAATATATTAGAATCGGAAATAAATGCATTATTATCTGAGTTTGACAGAGCATAATATACTCCAATTGCCTGAAAAATAGATAAAAAAATTGTTAAATATCTCGTAAATTGGTTAATTTTTGCCCTTCCTTGTTCACCTTCTTTTTTCAATGCTTCAAGTCCAGAATGCATTGAAGTTAAGAGTTGCATTATGATAGATGAAGTTATATACGGCATAATATTTAGAGCAAAAATGCTCATTCGTTCAAGTGCACCACCTGAAAATAAATTAATCATTCCAAATATATTTGATGCGGATCCTGAAAATATTTTTTCCAAAACTTTGCTATCTATACCAGGAATAGGCACATAGGTACCAAATCTATATATTAACAATATAAAAATGGTAAATAGTATTTTATTTTTTAAGTCAGCACCTTCTATTTTTTTCATTTTTTAGCTGTATTTTTGAGCATTTTTTGAATATTTATCAACGACTACTTTAATTTTTAACTCGTGAACTTTATTAACAATTAGTTTAACCAATGATTTTTTTGATTTAACAAGTCCAGCTTTAAATAAAATTTCTTTGTTAACTTCGGTTTTGGCTTCAATTTTTTTATTTTTGACTAAATTTTCAATATCACGATAGTTAACAGCTTCAATATTTTGCTTTAAATTATTTACAAATCCTTTTTTTGGTAATCTCATATGAACTGGAGTTTGTCCACCCTCGAATCCCTTAACTGAATGATGTCCTGTTCTGGCTTTTTGACCCTTTACCCCCCTTCCTGAGGTTTTTCCTTTGCTTGAACCGATTCCTCTTCCAACTCTTATTTTGGAGTTTCTTTTGATTTTTGGTAAATTTGTAAGTGTAAGTGTCATAATTATGAAATTTTAATTATATGTTGAACTTTTTTAATCATCCCAATGATGGAGTTATCAACCATTAAATTTGATTTTGAGCCAATTTTTTTTAACCCCAAGCCTCTTAAGTTGTTTTTTTGTCTAGGTGTTAATTTTGAGCTGCTTTTAACCTGAGTTATTGCAATATTTTTATTTAGGTAATTTTCTAGATTCATAAATTTTATTCGTTTTTATTTTCAGTTCCAATATTAAGTGCCAAGTTTCTTCTTTTAACTATTTCCGAAATTTCTTTAGATCTTTTTTCTGCGATAATTTTTGGAGATGTTAAAGACTTTAATGCTCCAAATGTTGCTCCAACCATATTATATGGATTTGATGTTCCAACTGATTTGGCAACGATATCATTGATCCCAGCACATTCAAAAATTGCGCGCATTGGACCACCAGCAATTACTCCAGTTCCAACTGGTGCCGAGCGAAGATAAACCTTGGCTGAGCAGAAGCTGTGATATATATCGTGGTGAATTGTTCTACCCTCTTTAAGAGAAATTTTAATCATTGCTTTTTTAGCAGATTCAAATGCCTTGTTTTTTGCATCGGTTACCTCGGTAGCATTTCCTTTTCCAAAGCCTACTTTTCCATTTTTGTCGCCAACGACAACTAAAACAGAGAATGACATATTTTTGCCACCCTTTACTGTTTTTGATACCCTGTTAACTGCAATTAACCTTTCAATTATTTCTTGAGTGGTTTTTTCTTTTTGATTTTTTTGTTTAGTCATTTTATGTTTAGATTAAAATTTCAAACCTGATTCACGGCAAGCATTAGCCAATGCTTCGACCCTGCCGATATAATTATATCCACCCTTGTCAAATACAAGTGTATCAATTTTTTGTTCCGCACATTTTTTTGCAAGATTATGACCTACAATTTTAGCTTTTTCTACCCCAGTTTTTTTATCTGTCATAGTAATGCTTGATTCTTGAATAATCACATTTCCATTGATGTCAATAATTTGTGCATAAATATTTTTGTTAGATCTTGTAATAACAATTCTGGCTCTTTGTCCTTTATTATTGTTTTTTATATTTTTTCTAACTCTTAATTTTCTTCTTTGATTTGTGTTTAGCATAATTTTTATTTTTTCTTTCCTTCTTTTCTTAATATTTGTTTACCAAATATTTTTACTCCTTTACCCTTGTAGGGTTCGGGTGGGCGGAAGTTGATAATTTCTGAGGCTACTTGTCCAACCAAAATTTTGTCTTCACCGGTTAGGATTATCAAATTTGGTTTTTCAAATGTAGCGGTTATTCCATTCGGAAGACCGTAAAAAATATCGTGGCTATAGCCCAATGTTAGGTTTAATAGGTTTTTATCAACCGAAGCTTTGTAACCCACTCCATTAATCTCAAGAGTGATTTTAAATGGAGAGATAAACCCTTGGACAATATTTTTTAGATTATTTCTGTCCATACCAATTTTGGATGAAAGAATCCGATCACCCTTATTTGATGACGTTAATTTAAGGGTTTTGTTTTTAAACTCAATGATTAAGCCATTGCTTACTTCATAGGTTTTTTTGTGTTTTCCATTATCAAAAGTGATTTGATTTTTTTCAATCGTCACCTTAATGTTTTCTGGAACTATTATTGGTAATTTTCCTACTCTAGACATTATTTAGATTAAAATATTTTTAATAAAATTTCACCGCCAAGATTTTTAGTTCTTGCATCGTGATCGCTAATTACGCCTTGCGACGTTGATAAAAGAGACATTCCAAGTCCATTTTTTACAAGCGGTATTTGTTTGGAATTGCAATAAACTCTTCTTCCAGGTTTTGAAACTACTGAAATATAAGAAACTACAGGTTGCGAGTTGTGATATTTTAGTGCTATGTTCAAATAATCTTTTGAATCTTTTTTGATTTTTGAATAGTTTAAAATATATCCTTCATCTTTTAGGATTTTTAAAATATTTTCTCTAAGTTTTGATGCTGGACACTCTACGGCAGATCTATCAGCTAGATATCCGTTTTTAATTATTGATACAACATCTGATACAGGATGATTGAATGACATAAATTTACCAACTTGATTTAATTAAACCCGGAATTTGTCCCCATGACACTAATTCTCTAATTGCAATACGAGATAATCCAAATTTTCTTAGATTTCCTCTAGGTCTTCCAGTTAAGGCGCATCTATTACGAACCCTTATTTTGGCCCCATCTCTTGGCATTTGTGATAATTTGATTTGGGCATTAAGTCTATCTGAAAATAAAAGTGTATTATTGCAAATAATTTCTTTTAATTCTTTTCTTTTGTTATGATGAAGTTCAGTTTTTTTAATTCTGTTTTCATTTCTTCGTTTTAATGATTTTTTTGCCATATTTATTTAATTGGAAAGTTTATTTTTTTTAACAAGAACAACGCCTCTTCTTTTGTTTTAGCGTTTGATGCAATCGTAATATTCATACCGAATAATTTTACAATATTATCTAAATCAACTTCAAGAAAAATATTATGTTCTTTGATACCAAAGCTATAATGATTACTTTTATTGAATCCTTTTGATGATAGACCTCTGAAATCTCTAATTCTTGGTAGTGCTATATTAACAAGTTTATCAAGAAATTCGTACATTTTTTTACCGCGAAGAGTGACTCGGCAACCAATTGGCAGATCTTTTCTAAGTTTAAAAGTGGATATGGCTTTCTTGGATTTGGTTAGAACGGCTTTTTGACCAGAGATAATAGAAAGTTGATTAAGCATATAGCTTAATAACTTGTTATCGCTATCTACAGCTTTAATCCCAATGTTCAAGCTAACCATTGTAATTTTTGGTATCGCCATATCATTGTTGTAAGAAAATTTTTTCTTAAGATCGGGGATTGAATCTTTATATAATTTTTCGGTTAAGGTACTCATTATTAGTCTATTTTTTTACTTGTTTTTTTTGACACACGATCTTTATTGGAAAATTTTTTATTATTTTCTCCTTTAACGATCATAAATTTTATTTTTACAGGCTTTCCATTTTCAACATGTGATATGTTGGAAATGTGGATCATTTTCTCTTGTTTAATTATTTGTCCAGGTTGCTGTGATGAGGGTTTTTTATGAATGGTTCGTAAATTCACCCCTTCAATCAAAGCTTTTTGGTCTACAATTTTTAAAATTTTTCCAATTTTTCCTCTGCTTGATCCAGTTATGACAATAACATTATCACCTTTTTTAAATTTATTTGACATTTTATAATACCTCCGATGCTAATGATGCAATTTTGAGGAAGTTTTTTTGTCTAACTTCTCTCGAAACTGGTCCAAATACCCTTGAACCCAATGCCTCTTTATCTTTGTCAACCAGAACTACTGCATTATCATCAAATTTAATGAAGCTACCATCTGGTCTAGTTATTTTATTTTTGGTACGAACAATTACTGCTTTTACAACTTGACCCTTTTTAATTTTTGAGTTTGGAGTTACTGACGTAATTGAAACGACAATAACATCTCCAACATTTGTGATCATGTGATTAGAGCCGCCTAATACTTTTATACATCTTGCTGTTTTAGCACCTGAATTGTCGGCCACAACAAGATTAGTTTGCATTTGAATCATATATTATTTAATTTTCCATTTTTTTGTTTTAGAAACGGGTCTTGAATTGATAATTTCAATTTCTTGACCAATCTCAATTTTATAATTAGTAATATCTACCATAAAATTTTTACTTGTAGTAATAAATTTTCCGTATTTTTTATGTTTCTTATAGGTAGTTGAAACCGCCTTGACCGTTTTTTCATCAATTACCTTAATTATTTTTGCCTTCATATTATTTAGATGAATTAAGTTTTGTTAATAATCTTGCGACTTCTTTTTTTAATTTTTTGATTTCTTTAATATCAATTTGGTCACCCGATGTTTTTTTTATTCTTATTTTTAAAATATCGCTTTTTAGCTTACCAATATTAGCGATTATTGATTTTTTATCTGTGCTAGTCATTTTAAATGTTGTTTACAATTTTAGATTTAAATGGAAGTTTTGAAGCTGCCTTCATTAGAGCATTGTTTGCAGACTCGTTATCAATTCCATCGATTTCAAATATGATTCTTCCTGGTTTTATTTTTGCAATGTAATATTCGACATTTCCCTTTCCGCTTCCCATCCTAACCTCGGCAGGTTTTTTGGTAACAGGAGTGTGAGGAAAAACCATTATCCATAATTTTCCAGCTCTTTTCATATATCGAGTTATAACCTTTCTTGCAGATTCTATTTGTTTAGAATTTAGTTTAGATGGTTCCAAAGCTTTCAACCCAAAAGAGCCGAACTTAAGTGTATTACCAACGGCGGAAACACCTAGGATTTTTTTACCACCCTTTTGCGATTTTCTATATTTTGTTTTTGCAGGTACTAACATTTTATTTTATATTAAATTATAGTGTTGAAATTTTCTTTTTTTCAACGAATCCTTTATATATCCAAACTTTTACTCCTATGACCCCATAACCCGTATAGGCATTTGCAGTTGCATAATCGATATTGCATCTTAGGGTATGAAGCGGGACCGAACCTTCTTTATACCATTCTGTTCTAGCGATTTCTGCTCCACCAAGTCTGCCAGCACAACTAACTTTGATTCCTAATGCTCCAAATTTCATAGCTGATTGCATAGCCTTTTTCATAACTTTTTTGAAAGCAGCCCTGCCCTCAAGTTGTTTTGCAATTGATTGTGCCACTAATGATGAGTTTAAATCAGGTTTGTCAATTTCAACAATTTTAACTTCAACTTTTGATCCTGCTATTTTTTCTACAGACTGGTTTATTTTTTCAATGTCTAACCCTTTTTTTCCAATAAGAACACCGGGTTTTGATGTTTTGATTACCAAATTGATTTTATCTGATGGTCTTTCAATAACAACAGATCCAATTCCGCAATGTGAATAATTTTTTAGGATAAACTTTCTTATAATAACATCATTAATTAACTTTTTAGAGTAGCTTTTGTTATCATACCAAACAGATTCCCAATTTTTATTGTTTAACAATCTGAATCCAACTGGATTTACTTTTTGACCCATTTATTTTTCCTCTTTAATTTTTTTATTATTACTAACATTAGCATCTTTTTCTGATAAAATTACAGAAACATTGCTATAAGTTTTTAAAATTCTGCTTGATTTACCTCTTCCTCGAGCTGCAAATCTTTTTAAGGCAAATGCTCTTCCGACATTAATTTCCTTAATGTATAGATTGTCAACATCCATATTATGATTATTTTCGGCATTTGACATTGCTGAAAAAACAATTGAACGAATTGTTGAGGCTAATTTAAGTTTTGAAAACATTAATAATGTTAATGCCTTTGAAACTTTTAGTCCAGTTATATTTTTAGTAATTCTCATTACTTTTACAGGACTTGATTTTATTGCTTTTTGTGAAGCCGTAGCTATATTTTGTTTCATATTAATTAATCCTTGTTAACCTTTTTCTCTCCGCCATGTCCATAAAATGTTCTTGTCGGGGCAAATTCTCCGAATTTATGTCCAACCATTCCTTCTGTGACTGATACAGAAACGAATTTTTTTCCATTGTGAACAGCAAAATTAATTCCAACAAATTGAGGTAAAATAGTTGATCTTCTCGACCAAGTTTTAATAATTTGTTTTTTTGAAGATGTTGTGTAATCCTTAGCTTTTTTTAATAAATATCCGTCCACAAAAGGCGGTTTTTTTGATGATCTTGGCATTTATTTAGCCCTCCTTGATTTGATTATGAATCTGTTAGTAATGTTGTTACGCTTTCTGGTAATTTTTCCTTTGGTGGGTTTTCCAGTAGGTGATACCGGGTGTCTACCTCCAGATGTTTTACCCTCACCACCACCGTGCGGGTGATCAACTGGGTTCATGGCAACACCTCTTACAGTAGGTCTGATTCCAAGCCATCTTGATCTACCAGCTTTACCTATTGTGGCATTTTTATTATCAGGGTTTGATACTGACCCAATTGTCGCCATACAATTTAGAGAAAATAATCTTATTTCTCCAGATTGCATTTTAACTAATGCATAACCACCATCCTTTCCAACTAATTGTGAAGAATTTCCTGCTGATCTTGAGATTACTCCTCCGCTTCCAGGCTTAATTTCTATATTATGTATAGTTGAACCAATTGGAATAACTGATAAAGGCATAGCATTACCAATTTTAACATCGATTAAGTTTCTTGATGATGTTATGGTTTCTCCAACATTTAATTTATTTGGAGCAATTATATATGAATAAATTCCATCAGAATATTTTAATAATGCAATAAAGGAAGTGCGATTTGGATCATACTCGATTCTTTCAACTCTGGCTTCAATATCATATTTATCTCTCTTAA
The DNA here is from genome assembly GCA_964505265.1 of uncultured Rickettsia sp. Classification (GTDB taxonomy): domain Bacteria; phylum Pseudomonadota; class Alphaproteobacteria; order Rickettsiales; family UBA1997; genus CAILUF01. The sequence goes on along the minus strand of CAZDGN010000006.1, from coordinate 2,146 downwards.
AATCTATTATTCTGTAGCTTTTTTTGTGACCAGCAGATTTGTGTCTAACGGTGATATGACCAATATTATTTCTACCCGATTTTTCAGATGACTTTTTGGTAAGTATTTTAAGTGGAGATCCTTTCCATAGCCCTGATTTGTCTATTGAGACATACTGTCTCATTGTAGGTGTTGTTGATTTGTAATTTTTTAGTCCCATTTTATGATCCAAAATTAATTGTTTGATTATCTTTTAAGGTCACAATTGCCTTTTTGAAGGATTTTTTGCTACCTATAACTCCCTTAAATCTTTTTGTTTTTTCCTTGTTGTTGATTATATTTACTTTTTCAACATCAACATTAAAAATTTTTTTAATTAATGATTTTATTTCATCTTTAGTAGTACTTTTATCTACTTTGAAACTGTATTTACCGCTAGCCGATATCTTATTAGATTTTTCAGTATAGACTAATCCAAATATTTTGTCGTAATTTATAAATGATGTCATTATTTTATTTCTCCTAAAATTTTATTAGAAAATATTTCTTTTTCAACAAGAAGGCAGTCATAATTTAGAATATCTAGTGTGTTAATTGCCTTGTGATTAATTAATTTAATGTTTTTTATGTTTCTTGCTGATTCAACAATTTTTGAATTATCGTTGTGAATTACAAGAAGACTAGAAATTTTATTTTCTATTAACAACTTAGAAAGTTTGTTGGTCTTAACAAAATCATTTAGCTCGTTGTAAATTAAAATCTTGTCATTTAAGATTTTAAATTTTAATGCTTCATTCTTTGCGATTTTCGCGATGTTTTTAGGTATAGAAAAATCAAAATTTCTTGGCATTGGACCGTGGCATGTTCTGCCGCCTACGAATTGGACTGAGCGTTTGCTACCTTGACGAGCTCTGCCAGTACCCTTTTGTTTCCATGGCTTTGCAGTTGTTCCAGAAATTTCAGCCATAGTTTTAGTCTTAGCAGAGCCAGATCTATTTCTTGCAAGTTGCCATCTAACAACATATGCTATTGATTTTGGACTATGAACTTTTAATTCAGTTCCAATATTAAATTCATTTTGGGAAATTTTGCAATTTTTTAAATCAATTTCCTTAATATTTACAATACTCATATTAAATATTTTTAAGTTTAATTAGTAAATCAGATCCATTTCTTCCCGGAACTGAACCTCTTACTGCAATTATTGAGTTTTCAAGGTCAATATATTCTATTTGAAGATTTTTAACAGTTATATTTTCCACACCAAGATGACCAGCCATTTTTTTGCCTCTAAAGGTTTTTCCAGGATCTTGTCTTTGGCCAGTTGATCCATGTGATCTATGAGAGACCGATACACCGTGAGATGCTTCTAATCCTCTAAAATTCCACCTTTTCATTACACCTGCAAAGCCTTTACCAGATGATGTTCCTCTAACAGAAATTTTATCACCTGTTTTTAAAATATCGGAAATTAAAAAACTATCTCCAACCTTTACTTCAGTAGTTTTATTAAGGTTTGATGTTTTTAATTTTTTATGAATTGGTTGTTGTGCTTTTTCGTAAAAACCAACTATTGGTCTAGAAATATTTTTTTTACTTTTACACGGTTCAAAGCCAATTTGTGCTATTTTTTTATCGTTTTCCGTTTTAATGCTAATTATTTTATTTTCATAAAATTTTAACATTGTTAAAGGTGTTGAAGCTCCATTTTCCTTGTATTGGTGAGTCATTCCGACTTTTTTTGCAATTAATTCTAACATTTTATTTTTGATTTAAAGCTATTTTAATATTTACACCTGCTGATAAATTAAGTTTCATCAGGGCATCTACTGTTTGTGTAGTTGGTGTTATAATCAATAATCTTTTTGACGATCTAATTTCAAATTGTTCCCTTGAATCTTTGTCAACATGTGGGCTTCTTGTGACACAGAATTTTTGAATCTTAGTTGGAAGTGGAATTGGACCTTTAATTGAAGCTCCCGTTCTTCTTACCGTGATAATTATTTCATTCATTGCTTTGTTTAATACTAGATGATCAAACGATTCAAGTGTAATTTTTATACTTTCTTTATTTTTCATAATTGAACCTATTTAATTACCTTACTTACTACTCCAGCACCTACTGTTCTTCCGCCTTCGCGGATGGCGAAGCGAAGACCTTCTTCCA
>CAZDGN010000005.1:62500-117547 GCA_964505265.1 uncultured Rickettsia sp. | reverse complement strand
AGTTTTCAAGACTGCTGCCTTAAACCGCTCGGCCACCTGTCCATAAAATTACTAAAGCAGATTGGAGTTTGTTAATTTAATTTCTCTTTGATTAAAAGAATCATTTAATTCAAAAAAACCACCACCACTAATAATATTAAATATTCCTTTAAATTCTAAGATCTAAATTTTTTTTATGCAATCATTAATTTAAAAATCTTTTTTACATTATTTTTAACTTTAAAATAAAAAACCCAAGGTTTTTTAGACCTTGGGTTTTAATTAAAAAACTAAGTGAGAGATTTAATTAATAAACCACTTCGCCTTTGCGAGCTTTTTTCTTACGAGAAATGCTTTCATCTTGTTTTCTTTTAATTTTTTTTGAAGGTTTTTCAAATTCATTTCTTCTGCGAGATTCTTTAACCAAACCTTCTTTTTGTGTCTTTTTTCTAAAGACACGAATCGCCATTTCTAGACCATTTTTTCCTTGTACCGAAACTTCCATTTTATTTACCCCCTTTTAGCGCTATATTAAAATTATATTTGTGGATCGATATGAGAAATCAAACCATCGCGACGATGGTAAACCACATTCATTCTACCATTTTCTTTGTTAATAAAAACTAAGGTCGGTAAATTTGCCAAATCCATTTTCATAATTGCTTCATCAAGGGTAAGAGTTTCTACCTCAGTGGATTTTTCTGAGATAACATTATAACTATGTTTGGAATTTGTATTGGCAACTTCGCTTTCCATTTCACTTAAAATATCGAATGGCATTGGCGGAATAACATATTTTTTGGCATCAAGTTTTTTATAATCAACTTCCATTTCCTTGATGCTGTTGTTGCGATAATTTTTAATTTTATCGTGATATCTTCTAAGTTGATTTTCAGCTTTTTTTGAAGCTTCGTTGAATGCTCCATAAGCATCGCCAGCTTCGCCATCAGATTTGACAAAAATTCCTCTTTTTACACCTTCATTGACAATCAAAATTACTTTAACGAAATGTCCATCTTTTTTAAAGTGAGCTTCTGCACCAAGGGCTTTTCCAAAAAATTTGGTTACCATTTTATCAATATGGTCTTGAACATAAGAGGTGAGAGCCTCGCCAATTTCCATATTGGAACCTAATACTTTAACTTGCATAATTAATTGGTAATTTGGTTAATAACATATTGTAAAATTCCACCGCATTTGAAATATTCAATCTCGGTGGCGGTATCAAGACCGCAGATAACTTCAATCTCAGTTTTCGAGTTGTTTTTTCTGTGAATTACTAATCTTAAATCTTGTTTAGGTTGAATTTTATCATCAATTCCTAAGATATCAACAATTTCTTCGCCAGTAATTTCTAAAGTTTTACGATTAATGTTGTTTTTAAAAATTAAAGGAAGAACGCCCATACCAACTAAGTTTGAGCGATGGATTCGCTCGAAGCTTTCTGCAATAACTGCTTTGACCCCAAGCAAATTGGTGCCTTTAGCTGCCCAATCGCGAGAAGAGCCTGTACCATATTCTTTGCCCGCAAATATCACCAAAGGATATTGCTTAACGAAAGACATTGAGGCATCATAAATCGAAACCACTTCTTCTTTGATATTTTTGGTGAAGCCACCTTCTTTAATGCCGCCAAGCATTTCATTTTTGATGCGAACATTAGCAAAAGTTCCGCGCATCATTACTTCGTGATTGCCTCTTCTAGCTCCATAAGAGTTAAAATCTTTTTTCTCAACACCTTTTTCGTTTAAATAAAGGGCGGCGGGTGAGGTTGCAGAAATATTGCCAGCTGGCGAGATGTGGTCTGTGGTGATGGAGTCGCCAAAGACTGCTAAAATTTTAGAATTTTTAATTTCCGAAATTTTATTTTGATTAATTTTGTCAAAATAATTTGGCAAGCGAATATAGGTGCTATCAGGGTTCCAGCTATATGTATCAGATTTTTCAACCTTAATTTCTTGCCATTTTTTATCACCTAAAAATAAATTAGAATATTTTTTTAAAAATAAATCTCTATTTATAAATTGATTAGTAATTTTTTCGATTTCCGCTGATGATGGCCAAATATCTTTTAAATAAACTTTTTGATTGTTTTTGCCAATCCCAATTACATCGTTTTCAATATTGATTTTGACCGTTCCAGCAAGAGCATAAGCCACAACTAACAAAGGTGATGCTAAATAATTAGCTTTTACTTGCGGGTGGATTCTGCCTTCAAAATTTCTGTTCCCAGACAGAACTGAAGCTACTACTAAATTTTTGCTCTTAATGACCTCTTCAATTTTGCTATCGAGTGGTCCAGAATTGCCAATGCAAGTGGTGCAACCAAAACCTACTACATTAAATCCAAGTTGGTTTAAATAATTTTGCAATCCAGATTTTTCTAGATATTCAGCTACTACTTGTGAACCCGGTGCCAGCGATGTTTTGACTTTTGGATTGACTTTTAAGCCAAGCTCAACTGCTTTTTTGGCTAATAATCCTGCTCCAATTAATACTGATGGATTTGAGGTGTTGGTGCAAGAAGTGATGGCAGAGATAACAATATCGCCATCGCTTAGGGTTTCTGCTAAATTTGGAATTTCAACTTTTTGGTGTTCTTCTAATTTTAAATCTCTTTTTAAATTATCGAAAGATTCGCAAACTTTAGAGAGTTCAACGCGGTCTTGTGGTCGTTTTGGACCAGCAAGGGAAGGGGTAATTTGCGATAAATTTAGATTAATTACTTCACTAAAATCTGGCTCATAATTGTAATCTTCAAGATAGACTCCTTGGGCAATTGCATAATGTTTTACTAATTCTATATTTTCAGAGGAGCGACCAGTTAAATTTAGATATTCCAAGGTTATTTTGTCAATTGGGAAAATGCCACAAGTTGCACCATATTCAGGAGCCATATTGGCAATTGTAGCACGGTTAGCAAGAGATAAATTGGCAAGACCACTGCCAAAAAATTCGACAAATTTTCCAACCACACCTTTTTTTCTAAGGATTTGAGTGATTGTTAAAACTAAATCGGTAGCGGTTACACCTTCGGATAAATTACCTTCAAGTTTGAAGCCAATTACTTCAGGAATTAGCATTGAAGATGGCTGACCAAGCATTGATGCTTCAGCTTCAATACCACCAACACCCCATCCCAAAACTCCGAGACCGTTAATCATTGTGGTGTGACTATCGGTACCAACCACGGTATCAAAATAAGCAAGATTTTCACCAGCTGAATTTTTTGAGCAAACCACCGATGCTAAATTTTCTAGATTTACTTGATGACAAATACCAGTTCCAGGGGGCACTACACGAAAATTGTCGAAAGAAATTTGTGCCCATTTTAAAAATTCATAACGCTCAAAATTTCTTTGATATTCTAAATCGGTGTTATTTTTTAAAGAGTCTTTATCGCCATAGAAATCAACTTGAACCGAATGATCAATTACTAGATCAACTGGCACTAATGGATTAATTTTTTTTGGATCTTTTTGCATTTTTTTAACCGCATCACGCATTGTTGCCAAATCAACAACGGCAGGCACTCCAGTAAAATCTTGCATTAAAACACGCGCTGGGGTGAAATCAATTTCAATACGATTTTTTGCATCTTTTATTGACTTAACAATCGCAGTAAAATTTTGTTTGGTTAAGGCATCTTCTTGGCAGTTTCTAAGGATATTTTCTAGAAGAATTTTTAGACTAAATGGAACTTTTTTTAAATCAAGATTTAATTCTTCGGCAAAATTATTTATTGAAAAATATGAGTAAATTTTGTTATTTACTGATAAATTATTTTTTTTATTGAACATTTTTAAAAAAATTTAATTTGATGAAGTGCTATAAATTTTCCAATTTGGATCGGTTGAGGTAATATCCTTTTTAAAGGTCCAAATATCGATAGTTTCGTGAATTTCGTCTTTTTTGCCATTAATAATATTTTGATTTTTGTCAGTGATGTAGTTAATTTGACTTGATATTATTTTTACCGTAATTGAGGCCTGTTTTTCTAGTAGAATTGCTGAAATTATTTCGGTTTTATTTATAGAAATTAAATTGGTAATCAAAGTATGATTTTGAGATTGGCGTTGATTAATAGCGACTTCAAAGCCTTGATAGATTTTTTCGGAGAGTAAAATTTTTAAGGTATCAAAATCATTTTTTGAGAATGCATTTATTACCATTTCGAATGCCATTTTAGCACCATTAATAAAGAATTCATAGGTTATATTGCAACTATTAAATATATTTTTTAAATTTTCTTGAGTGGCAGAATTTATTTCATCAAATTCTTTTTGCGATGTAGACTTTGAACCGATGATTTTTTCATTTTGTGTGGCTGGATTATTTGCAGATTTTTGAGCTCTTTCAAGAATTTCTTCAATTTGTTTTTTGCGTTCTAATAGTTTTTTATGAATTTCACGTTTTTCATCTTCATCGATGGTTCCAAGGCTTTTATTTAAGCGGTAAAAAATTACAGCGGTGATGATTGCTAAAATAATTATATCCATTTGATTTATGTTTTTTGCTTGGGGCAGACGACGGGAATCGAACCCGCGACCCTCAGAACCACAACCTGATGCTCTAACCAACTGAGCTACGTCTGCCATTTAATAACTTTTTATTCTAAATTCTTTAAATTATTATTCAATTAATTATTTTTTATCTTTGTCTTTAAATATTAAATCAAATTTAAAAAATGACAAAATATTAGAAATATTTCCTTAGATAAAAGCCAAAGAAAAATAATCATTTTTCCTTCCGCCTTGTTAAATCATCGATTTTATCATAATAGCTCCATTTTCAAATTTAATTATTTTTATCTAATCAATAAATGCGAAGTGGCATTGGCAGCTGAGACAGCTGAGGTGGTGGAGACACGAAGCCTAGCAAGAAAGGTTAAAATTTAGGTGGTGGAGGTGGAGGAGGTGGTGGAGGTGGAGGAGGTGGTGGAGTTTGTGAGCTTGAAGTCAATGATGGGTCTAGAATTTGAATACTGCTTTGCTTATTATTAATATATTCAATATGGTTTCTTTTTATTTTTGTTGCTTCGACAAAATTATTAACAATTTTGTCAGCAATTGTTTTTGCTGGAGCTTGAGTTTCGGATTGGGATTGAGTTGGAGTTTGATTTTGAGAAGGATCAGGAATAGGAGCGAGAATTAAATCGCTTGCTGATCCTCCTGTTGATGGAATTGGTGTTAATAAATCATTTACGATTTGTAATGCTAGTTTTGCATTTTCATTACCATATTCTTTATCATATCTTACTTCATTCTCGCTTTTTAAAATTGCCCCACTTAAATAATCAATATCTTCATGTAATTTTTGTTTTATATTTTCAAATTTTTTATTTGTCTTCTTATCTAAATTATCTTTATTTTCATCTAATTTTTTAATTGAGTTCTCTAATTTTTTATTTTCTTTTTCTAAAGATTTGGTTTCCATTTTGAATTTTTTATTAATCTCATCTTTTAGTTGTTCTGCTGTTAGGGACGGGTTTTGCTGTAAAATTTCTTTTGATGTTTTATCAAGATAATCTTGTCCCTTCTTGATTGATTCTTCAATTTTTTCTTGTTTTTTAATTAATTCAACTTTCGCTTTATCATCCGTTTCCAAAGAAATATCATTTTTAATTTTTTCAAGTTCTTTTTGGTTGTTTTCAAGATTTTTTGCTTCATTAATATTTGATAATTTTGTTAAATTTTCACTTTTTTTATCAAGCTTTTTTTGTCTTTCAGCATCAATTTTTTTAACTGATTGATCTTTATCGGAGCTCAGAATATCATATTCTTTTTTTGCATTTTCGGCGCTTATTTCCATTTGCTCTCTCATTTTATCTTGAAAACTAAATCTATTTGATTCGCTCATTTTTTCATATAAAGTTTTATTTTCATTTTCTCTATTTCTGTCTTCTTGACTTTTTTTATCTAATTTTTTCAAGGTTTCTTCTAATAATTTTTTAGCGGTTCTTGCCTCTTCTTTTTTAGCGGTTCTTTCGAATCTTTTAGCTGAATCTTCTTTACTATCTTTTCTTTCAAGAGATTTTTTTAAATCATCATCAAAAATTTTACCAAATGGATTTTTTTTGCCGTCTTTGTCATTAATTAGTTCATTGGCTAATCTTGCAAGGGCATCAGTTTTTTGTTGATCATGATATTCTTTTGTTTTTCCACTAATTTTATCATTTATTATTTTGGCAATAGTGTTTACTGGCCTTGTTAATGGACTTATTAGAATTTTTCCAGCGGTTGTAAGCTTTGTATCATCTGCACGAACTTTACCAAATTCTCCAATCACTCCAAGTCCTCTAATGCTTTTAACCTTTTGTTCCTCTTTAAGACCAAATTTTTCTCTTACCTCATCAATTTTATTGCCATTCTTGAAATCTTCTCTTCTTGATAACATTCTGGCAATTTTTCTATCAAATTTACGCAAGGCTTTATGTGGGTTAGATTTTGCTCCTCCTTCATTAACAAAAGGAATTTTAAAGGATTTTAACCATCTTCTAGCATCGGTTCCTTTATTTTCAAGTTTTCCTAAAACCTTATTGATGTTTTGACCAATTTTACTTTCATTCCAATGATGATCTTTTAGATGCATCGGATTTTTTGCTATTTCTGCAAATTTTTTCGCATTTTTGGCAATTTTATTTGGATCTTTTGCTGAGTCTAAAAATAATTCACCCCCCTTATAAAGCATTCTTAGAGCGTGACCCGGGGCAACAAATGCCGTGTTTAAAACTGCTCTAATAAATTTTGCCGACTTCCCGCCGCTTTCTAAAGTATCTTGTTTTTTAACATTTTGCTCCATTTCTATTCTAGACATATTATCACGATATTTATCAGCAAATGCTTTGGCATCGTCAATATTGCCGGAACTTATCAAGGCTTCAGTCATTCTAGCGGCCTGACCGCCACTAAGGGTTGATTCGGTTTTCATCATATGTTTTATTGATGATTTTTTGAAAAACTCAGCTACCTTTTTTTGTGAGGTAGAGGAAAGATTTTCCTTGCTCCAATTTTCAATATCCTTTTTTATTATATCCTGGGCTTCCTTGCCAAATATCCCTTTTTCTTTGAGTTCATTTGCTCTTGCCTTGATCATTGCTTTCATTGGCTGTTTAATAAGTTTTTCATCTAGTCTTTTTTGGATATTTTGGTTGTCAAGCCCAAGTAAGGATGAATTATTTTTACTTGTTAGACCATATTGTCTTATGGATTGTGTGGTCATTTTTCTGATATGAGTTTCTCTTTCTTTACCAGTAAGATTTTTTGAATCGGCATCGGCTGATGCAAGTTTGATTGCTTGATCAATTTTGGCATCACGCATCAAAGATCTTGCTCCTCTAAATCTTATTCCAACTGATCTAAAGCCGTCATTTATTCTTTCATTTAGTGAGCGGTCGGTTCCAAATTTGGCTCTTCCAATTTTGGTTGCCGCTGATAAACCAAGTCTTCCAGTATATTTAGCTAAACCACCTATATATTTTGAGGTTACTGCTGATTTTGCTATACCTGCAATTCCTTTTGCCATACTACTAGCCAATGAAAAGCCAGCTTGACCGCGACCCACTTCTGTAACTGCATCAGCATTGGAAATACCGCCAATGGTGATTAGTTGCCCAGAAATATATCCTGCTTTGTCGGAAAATGTTTTCATAATGAAAATTAAAGCACCAATTTTAAAGAAAAATTCTGCCCAATTAAAAACCGATCTGGTGCCTGGAGGCGATGAACTTGGAATATTAAATGGATAGTAATTATTATTAAGTTTTTCAATGCAAACCTTGAAATCTAGCATAGTTTTAAATTCGGTGTCAATTATCATTAAAAAAGGGTGAAGGATGGCAAAAAGTAAAATGATCTCAAAGGTTCTTGAGCCCATAAAAGCTAACCAATTTTTGAACATATCTTTAGTTTTTTCAAATAATGAAAATAAGATGAAGACTGGGCCGAGGGCAAGGCCAAAACATATTTTAATCAAGCTTACTAAATATTTTAGAGCAATATCTAAAACCGCATAAATAAAGTAAAGAATTAAAGCTAATATTATAGGAATATAAGCAATTGATAAAAATTCAGTGCCTTTGGTAAATAGCAATCCAATAATTCTGTTAATATTAGGTTTTGAGATTAAATCTCTTACCAACATATCAATATAAATAAATTTTTTGTGCACTGAGGTTGAGGATTCATCAGATTCAAGGTAAAGAGAGCCAAGGGTTGGACTAATTTGAGATTCGAAAATTCCAGTTACGACCTTAACCATTGTATCCATTCCACCCTTAAAAAATTGAATAACAAAACCATTATAATATTGCCATGCATTTGGGCTTATGAAAAAAACAACTAAGCCAAATTTAAGTAATCTAGTCATTAATTCCTTTCTTCCAAAATCAACTAAACCAGCAAAAAAACCTAAGCCGTAAAAAGTAACATATAGAACCAACGAGATTGATACTACGGATTTAACAATTGGATCATTTAAAATGGCTTTAAACATAAATTCTGAGACACCATCTTTTTTTTCTCGACGCATTAATTGCGGGTTATAATCGTTGGAACCAAATAAAAAATCCTCGGCGAGTTTTACTGAACTTGAAAAAATTCCATCCCCTTCTTTTTGAATAACTCCGCCAACAAATTCTAATTTATAATATCCGCTATTGTCTTTATAGAAGTGATCGTAAAGTGCTAATCTAATTTTACTTAAATCTTCATGAAACTCAGTTCCGCTTTCATTTTTAGGAATTGGATTTGGTGATTCCCAAATGAATTTAGTTCGAATAATTCCATTGTCGTCAAGACATTTGCCATTTTGATTGGTTTTAATTGGGCAGAATGATCTAAGTGAATACATATGATATGCAAGATCTGGAGTAGCATCTGGATTTGCTGATAATGCTGGAGGATAGAGTTTAAGATAAGCCCCAAGTCCCATTGATAATCGACATATTGTTTGACTGTCTGCATCTTTTGTTTGCAAACTATATTTACCAGCATTTGGGGTTAGTACTTTTTTGGAAGAGCCTAGGGAGTATATTAATTTTTGAGTTAAATCATAATTGCTCATACTAGAGGGTTTGCTTTTGCAGGTGCATATGTCTCCATCCATGTGTTTTGTATCATCACAATTAGAGTTATTAGTTTCTCCGCTAATTGTTTTATCTTCCTTCGTTGGAATTGGTATTGATATTTCACCATTTTTGTCTAATTCAGGAACGCAGTAGCATTGATTATTTTCAATATTTGGTTTGGTTGTTATATCGTAGTTGTTTGGTTCTTTGGCACATATTTTGCAATGATCTAAGTTTTTTCCAATTTCCTCAAAAGTTTTATAATTTGGGGCATTAGAAGCCCAATGACCAGTGATGGCGACCGATATTTTTCCTCCAGCATATAATAGCCCAGTATCATACCATTCGATTTGTTCTGGTGAATCGCTATAACCTCCATAAGATTTAATAATTATACTTTTATCAAAATTTTTGGGATTAGCATGTAATTCATAATTTTTGACATAAAATTCCCCCGCTTCATTGCATCCGACATCGCCACAAGATGATAAAAATGAACTAATTATGCAAATTAAAAGTAATTTAATTATGTTTTTATATTTTATAAAAAAATTTAAAAAAAACATGTATGAAAAAATCAAAATTAGAATTAACGTAATTATAAAATCTTAGAATATAATTTAAAAAATTATAGCTAAATTTAATAAATTTTAATTAATTTTTTTTATATTAGCTTTTGAGGAAAAAATCTCTTTTGTTTTTAAGGTGGTACCTGCGGCCGGACTTGAACCGGCAAGGGCGTTAAGGCCCCACGGATTTTAAGTCCGTTATGTCTACCACTTCCATCACGCAGGCAAATTTAGGAATTAAATTAGGTTTCAATTGTAGTTTTTAAAAAATATCCCCAAATTTTATTTTATAATTGTTTATGAATCAAGATAATTTTTAAAAAAATTAGTGATGAATTTTTTATCAACTTTATTATAAATTTCGCCGTGACCAATGTTTTTTAATAAAATAAAATTTAGTTGATTATTTTGAGTTTTTTTATCTTTATATAGATTTTTAATTAAATTATTTAATTTAAATTTAATTTCAAAATTTTTTAGATTTAGTTCAAAGCCCGATTTTTTAAGATGACTTATAATCTCTTCATACTCTGATTTATCAATAAAATTTAATTGATTTGATAATTTTGATGCCATTGCCATGCCAATAGCAACCGCTTCTCCGTGCAAAATTAAAGATGAATATTTGGTTTCAGTTTCAATTGAATGTCCAAAAGTATGTCCGAAATTAAGGAGTGCTCTCACATTATTTTCTCTCTCGTCTTTGCCAACAATTTCGGCTTTAATTCGACAAGATTTTTCGATAATATAGATTAATGATTCAGTTTTTTTAGAAAAAATATTGGATAAATTTATTTGCAAATATTTAAAAAATTCTTGATCATAAATTAGACCATATTTTATTACCTCTCCATAGCCAGATCGAAACTCGCGAAGGTTTAAGCTTTGTAGAAAATTAATGTCACAAATTACAAATTTTGGTTGGTAAAAACTGCCGATTAAATTTTTTCCATATTTAGAATTAATTCCTGTTTTTCCACCAACTGAACTATCTACCATCGAGAGCAATGTGGTTGGAACTTGAATAAAGTCTATTCCGCGAAGCAAAACTGAAGCACAGAAACCCGATAAATCTCCTACTACGCCACCCCCAATAGCCACTATTAATGATTTACGATCAATTCCAATTTTAAGAATATTTTCACATAATTGGTTAAAAAATTTAAATGATTTAGAAGATTCCCCTTGAGAAATTTCAATTATAATACCTGCCGGGAGGGAAGATAAAATAAGTTTTTTATGCAATTTATAAACATTCTCATCGCATAAAACAAAAATTTTATGATATTTGTTTTGGTTTAAAAAGTTTTGAATTTGTTCATGAAAAATATTGATTCCGACTGCTATTTTATAAGAATTCTTTTCTAAGTTTAAATTAATTATTTTCATAATTTTTGACATTTATTTTGTTAAGTATTTTTTTAACAATTTGTTCAAAGGTTAGGTCGGTTGTATCAAATTTAAAATCAGATTTTTGATAGATTGGATAGCGAACTCTGGCTAATTCCTCTAATATCTCTCTTTTGTTTTTCTTTTCTAAAAGCGGTCGATTACTTTTTAAGCTAACCCTTCTTAATGTTTCTTGAATTGAGGCATAAAGCCAAATGGTTATAGCTTTGTCTTTAAGTAATTCTTGAGTAGTTTTGTTCAAAAATGCTCCGCCTCCAAGCGAAAGAACAATAAATTCATCGCGGTTTAAAATATTTTCAATAGTTTTTGCTTCAATTTCACGAAAATATTTTTCACCATTTTGAGCAAAAATATCGGCTATAGTACGATGTTCAAAATCTTCAATTTCGTGGTCGCTGTCGATAAAATAATATTTTAGTTGATTAGCTAATTTTGAACCAATAGAGGTTTTGCCGGCACCCATTAATCCAATCAATGCAATAATTTTTTTTTGATTCATAAATAAAATCTTGAAATAAATTTTATTGTAAATTATATTAGGTAAAGAAGTTTTGGCAATCAAAATTTTAAATTTTATTAACTAATTTTAGGTATTATAAATATGATTGAATATAACAGTAAATCTTCTTTTGCCTCTAGTGCCTCAAGAGCAACTTCATTTGATTCTGCACTCAGAGACTATATGGTCAAAGTTTATCAATATATGTCGATTGCTTTAGCAATTTCTGGTGTAATTGCTTTTATGGTGGCATCCTCTCCGCAACTAATGCAGGCTATATTTGGAACCCCACTAGCTTATGTTGTAATGTTCGCTCCATTGGTTTTTGTCTTTATTTTTGGCTTTAAAATTAATTCAATTTCAGCTCAAAAAGCAAAAAGTTTTTTATGGATTTATGCTGGATTAATGGGATTATCCTTGGCAACAATTTTTGCAGTCTATACCGCTAGTAGTATTACTAGAGTGTTTTTGATTACCGCCTCTACTTTTGGTGCTATGAGTTTGTATGGATATACAACGAAAAAAGATTTAACCAATATTGGATCTTTTTTGATTATGGGATTAATTGGACTTATGATTGCTTCATTAGTTAATATTTTTCTTAAAAGTTCAGCCTTAGATTTTGCATTATCTATTATTGGAGTCTTTATTTTCATTGGCTTAACTGCTTATGATACTCAAAGAATCAAGCAAACTTACTATCATTTTGCAGGTCATGACGAAGCGGTTAATAAAATGGCTGTAATGGGTGCTTTAAGTCTATATATGGACTTTATTAATTTATTTATTATGTTACTTCGCTTCTTTGGCGAAAGAAAGGATTAATCTAAGTTAAAAAAATTTTACTAAGGGCTAGATGTCAAAATCTAGCCCTTTTTTTGTTTTTAAATTCTGGTTTTGGTAAAAATTTAATTGGTAATATTTAAGAAAATTATCTATAAAATGAAGAATTTTTAAATTGATTATATGGAAAGGTAAAAATAGTCAAATTCCTTGTATCTTTTTAGATTTGAAGACTGAACGATATTTGCCATTATTTTGTTCTTCAAAAATTTCGAAATAGTCGCTAATGAAGTCATGAACTCGATAAATAATTTTTGGATTTTGGTCTTTTTCATTCACCTTATATAAATCCCAAATTTGGTAAAATTTATGACCATATTCATATGCGGTATTAATTTTTATCTCATTATTAAAAGTTACATCAAGCACTGTAATTTGCCATTTGTCATTTCGTTCTTGGGCAATTGCGGTTAGTGATGTTAAATTTATAAAATTTTCAAAAAATGCATCATCATTTGACTCGCTTAATGCATATAAACTGAAAGCAATTGTATATGGTTCATCCTTGATTTTCCAGATATAATTTGCTCTTAAATTAGAGATAATTTCCGGGGCAATTCTTCTTTTGGCAAAGAATTTCTCGATTTTTTTAACTAATTCTGGATAATCCTTAAAGTCATTTTGCCATAAAATATTGTAATTCCTGTTGACAACCGGATTTAACTTCCATTCTTCAATTAAATTGCCATTCTGCGAGTCCTCAAAATTAAAACTTCTTCCCCATTTAGTGATAAAATTTCTTTCTAATATTTTGTTGTTAGGAAAGTTTTTTGCCTGATTTTGTATTAATACCCCAAGATTTTTTTTACTATGATTGGCAATATAATTGCTCTGTAAAAAATTCTCGACATTTTCAGGATTTGGAAGTGGATTTGGGTTTTTTGCCAATTCAATTAATTCAGAGTCGCTACTTAATTTTGGATGAACAAAGGCTATGCTATTCCGATTTGAATTTATGGCAATTTTAGTAAATTCTTTATTAGCCTTAACATTTGGCGGAGCAAATTCTAAAAGGGCACCATTATCATCAAGAGCCTGACGCGAAAATTCATCAAAGGATTTGATGCGATCGGAGCCATATTTGTAGTTATCAGCATCAAGATCAATCATTTTTTTCATAAAATTTTTGTTATCAAGAAGACTCCAAGAACAATATTTGAGACTGTCTCGATTAATATAAATAGCATCTTCCATAAAATATTCATCGCTGCGGATTTCTGGCGGGGTGTATTTTAAGATTTCAGGATATGCTTTAATTAGGCGTTTAATAAATAATTTGTCTTGATGAAGATTTTCTGGTAAATTTTCGAATTGCGATGGGTCAAACATCAAAATTTTAAAAATCAATTTCTTGTTTTGAATTAAGCAATTTGGTAAAGTCTCAAGGATTTCTTTATTGCCTTTTTTTAATTCTTCAATTATAGGTTGATAATATTGTTCTGAAAATTGACAATAATTTTGAGCCTTTGAATATTTGGTTAGTAATAAGAAAAATGTTAAAAAAGTGGCAATTTTTTTGTGCATTATCCCTTCATTGATGAAATATTTTCAAGTTGAATATTTTTGCGATTATTAAAATAAACCACAACTATGGCAAGTCCTATTGCTGCCTCGGCACCAGCTACCGCTAAGATAAAAATTGCAAAAACTTGACCCAAAAGATCGTTTAAATAGCTTGAAAAAGCAACAAAATTTATATTGATTGATAATAACATAATTTCTATGGACATTAAAATAGAAATGATGTTTTTGCGGTTTAAAAAAATTCCACACACTCCGATGCAAAATAAGATGGATGATAAGGTAAGATAATGGTGTAAATAAAATGTTGAGTTCATAAATTTAAATATCGATTGATTCGCCTGGTCTAACTTTAACAATTTTAAGTGAATTTTTTTTGTTGCGAGAAACTTGATCAAAAATATTTTGTTTTTTGATAAATCTTTTTTCGGTTTTCATGGTTAAAACAATAGCACCAATCATTGCAACAAAGAGTATGGAACCGCATATTTGAAATGGCAACATATAATCGGTATATAAAATTTTACCCAAGGCTTTGGTGTTAGAGATATTATTTGGTGTAGGTGATTGGATAATTATATCATTTACACTAATATTTGAAAATTTGGTAATAAGGAAAAGTTCGCAGGCTAAAATAAATCCAACCATAGTTAGTAAAGGTTTTTTGCGATTTACTTCTTGAGTAATTGTTTTGTCAACATCGAGCATCATCACTACAAATAAGAATAAAACTGCTATAGCTCCAACATATACAACCACCAACAACATTGCAATAAACTCAGCACCAAGTAAAATGAATAAACCACAGGCATTAAAAAATGCTAATATTAAAAATATTACGGCATTTATCATATTTCTTGAGCTAACAACTACAAGAGATGATGAGATTAAAACAAATCCAAAAATGTAAAAGAGGTAAAGTGTAATATTCATTAATTATCTTTTTAAGTTATAAATTATCTATTGGCTACATCGCACTCAATTGCTTTTTGTAAAGCATATTCATAGCGCTCACCATTTGCCAAAAGTTTTTCTTTATTATAATATAATTCTTCTCTAGTTTCTGTTGAAAATTCGAAATTTGGACTTTCGACAATTGCATCAACTGGGCAGGCTTCTTGGCAAAGTCCGCAATAAATACATTTTAGCATGTCGATATCGTATTTGGTAGTTCTTCTGCTTCCGTCATTTCTTTCTTCTGCCTCAATGGTGATAGCTTGAGCTGGACAAATCGCTTCACATAATTTGCAGGCAATGCATCTTTCTTCGCCATTTGGATAGCGACGAAGAGCATGTTCGCCTCGGAATCTTGGGCTAATTGGACCCTTTTCATATGGGTATTTTAGAGTATATTTTTTTTTGAAGAAATATCTTAGGGTTAAAAGGTGACCTAGGATAATTTCTTTTAACAAAAAAGCACCTGCTTGTTTAAATATTTGCATAATTTTAATTATTAAAAAAGACTATAAAGCTCGCGGTTCCAATTACCCACAACAAAGAAAAAGGAAGAAACACTTTCCAGCCAAGTCGCATTAGTTGGTCATAGCGATATCTTGGCAAGGTTGCCCGCACCCAAATAAAACAAAAAAGGAGAATGGTAATTTTAATAAAGAGCCAAAGAAAACTTGGAATCATATTGCAAAATTCGCAATCGAAAGGGGGTAGCCAGCCACCCAAAAATAAAATTGAAGCAAAAGCGGAAATCAAAATCATATTTGCATATTCACCTAAAAAAAACATAGAAAAAGGCATAGAGCTATATTCCACATTGTAACCAGCAACTAATTCAGATTCAGCTTCGGGAAGGTCAAATGGGTGGCGATTAGTTTCGGCTAGAGCAGAAATAAAAAATAGTAAAAACATCGGAAGCATTGGCAAAACATACCACTGATTTTTTTGGGCCAAAACAATTTCCGATAGATTTAAAGAGCCAGCACATAATGCCACCGAAATAATAATTAAGCCAATTGAAACTTCGTAAGAAATCATTTGTGCAGATGAACGAATTGCTCCAAGGAAAGCATATTTTGAATTTGAAGCCCAGCCCGAAATAATAATTCCATAAACTCCAAGAGATGAAGTTGCTAATAAATAAATTACTCCAATATTAACATTGGCTACAACAAAATTTTCTGAAAATGGAATAACTGCCCAGCCAATTAAAGCAAGAGTAAAAGTTATAATTGGAGCTATTAAGAATAGGATTTTATTGGCATTTTGTGGCAAAATAACCTCCTTAAGCATCAATTTTAATCCATCGGCCAAGGGTTGAAGTAAACCAAATGGACCAACTACCGCAGGACCTTGACGCAATTGCATTGAAGCAATAACTTTACGTTCCATCAAGGTTAAGTAGGCTACTGCACCAAGCAGAGGTAATATTATTAATAAAATTTTGCCAATAATTGGTAAAATAAAAAAGAAAATTGGTAAAAATTGGTTGTTAAAAAATTCTTGCATATTTACAAGTTAGGTTAAAATTACTTATAAATTTTATTTGAAAATTTATCTTTGTCAATTTGAGTTTTTTAAAAATTATGGTTATTTAAATTAGGGTGATTTTTAAATCTTTAAATTAAAATTTTAATCATATAGCTAAAACCTATTATTCACAATTAATTAACCTAAAAAAATTAGAATTATGTGTAATAAAATAAAGATAACTTACCAAAATTCCTCCAAATAATCCGCACAGAATATCATCAAGCATTATTCCAAGTGGGTTTTTTAATTTCTTGTCGCAATAGCCTATAATTAGTGGTTTCTTTATATCCAAAAATCTAAAAATTAAAAAAATCAACAATAAATAAATTAAAAATTTTGTGTCATTTATTAAAAAAAGCGGATAGGAAAAATAATGAAAAATTTGAATAGCAATTAAAATTCCCACCACCTCGTCAATCACAATTGATTTGTGATCCACCTCCTTGCTATTGATATTTTTAATATAATTTGGAATAAATTTTAAGGCATAGCAGGTAAGAAAAACATTTATTGATAGCATAAATAAATTATATTTACTGATATCAACATTATTAATTATCATGAAATAATTGAAATATAACCAAAAAATTATTCCACCAATTGTGCCAACTGTTCCGGGTGCAAAAATTGATTTACCGCAATAAAAAAAGGTTAAAATTAATTCATGAAATCTGTCGCTGTAATTTTTAGAATTAGTGATTGAATTTGAATTTTTCCTCTTCATATTTTGAGTTGTAATTTTGATTGAAATATTTGATTAATGAATTAAACTTTCAAATAGAAATATAATTTTTAGAATATATATAAATATGAATTATTGCAATAAAAATCATAATTTATCACAACTTCATCCTGATACATTAGCAATAAGGGCTGGCAATTTTCGTTCTAATTTTGGAGAAACCTCGGAAGCTATTTTTTTAAACTCTGGATTTTGTTATAATTCTGCTGAAACAGCTGAGAGTAGGTTCAATGGCTCTGACCCTGGATATGTATATTCAAGATATGTCAATCCATCTTTAAAAATGTTAGAAGATAAAATATCCGCCCTTGAAGGATGCGAATCCACTTGTGTTATGGCTTCGGGTATGTCGGCAGTTTTTGCATCAATAATGTGTCAACTCAAAGCAGGCGATCATTTTATTGCTTCAAGAGTTTTGTTTGGCTCGTGCTATCATATTGCCACAAAAATTTTACCTAATTATGGTATCGAAGTTTCGTTGATTGATGGAACTAATCATCAAGAATGGGAAAAGGCATTTAAAAGCAATACCAAAGTTGTTTTCATCGAAACTCCTGCCAATCCTAATTTAGAGATTATCGACATAGAATTTGTGGCTAAATTATGTAAAAAAAATCAAGCATGTTTAATTGTCGATAATATTTTTGCTTCGCTTTACTCGCAAAATTCATTTGAATTTGGCGCAGATGTTGTGGTTTATTCAACTACCAAGCATTTTGATGGTCAAGGTAGAACGCTGGGCGGAGCTGTTTTGGGTAAACAACAATTTATCAAGGAAGTTTTATTGCCATTTCATCGCCACACTGGACCTGCTTTGAGTCCATTTAATGCTTGGGTAATTTTAAAATCTTTGGAAACTTATTTTTTAAGAATGGAAAAGCAATGTTTCAATGCCAATAAAATTGCTGA
Source organism: uncultured Rickettsia sp. (assembly GCA_964505265.1). Taxonomy (GTDB): domain Bacteria; phylum Pseudomonadota; class Alphaproteobacteria; order Rickettsiales; family UBA1997; genus CAILUF01. Next base: position 99,524 of record CAZDGN010000005.1, on the reverse strand, counting down.
ATTTTTACAAAATTCTCCAAAAATAAAAAAAGTTTTATATCCACAATTGCCATCACACCCACAACATTTAATTGCCAAAAAGCAAATGAAAAATGGTGGCACCATGATTGCCTTTGAAGTTGGTGACAATAAAAATGATAGTTTTAAATTTTTAAATTCCTTACAAATTATTGATATTTCCAATAATCTCGGCGATTCAAAATCTTTAATAACTCATCCAGCTACTACAACTCATTCCAATATTTCCAAAGAAGACCAGTTGGCAATTGGTATTACTGAAAATATGTGTAGATTGTCGGTTGGATTGGAACATTATCAAGATTTGATGAATGATTTAAATAATGCTTTAAATAAAATATAATTATGCCAAGTTTTGATATTGTTTCTAAAATAAATATACAAGAAGTTGATAATGCGGTCAACTCAGTTAAACGCGAGCTAACAAATCGTTATGATTTTAAGGGTGCAATTTTTTCTATTGAACTAAAAACCAAAGATAATCTTATCGAAATTTCTGCGGATAGCGAATATAAAATTGGTGCAATTCAAGATTCAATCAAGGTGTTTGCAACCAAAAGGGGTGTCGATGTAAAATTTTTTGATTTTGGCGAGGTGCAAAAAGCCGGTGGCAATATTTTAAAGCAAGAAATTAAACTAAAAAACGGCATAGAATCTGAAATTGCTAAAAAAATTACCAAAGAAATTAAGGAACAAAAGTTGAAAGTCCAAGCTTCTATCAAAGGAGATGAAGTTAGAGTTGATGGAAAAAAACGAGACGATTTACAAGAGGTTATAACTTTTTTAAAAGTAAGGGATTTTAATTTGCCTTTGCAATTTATTAATTTTAGAGAGTAATTTATGAAAGTCTCCCCCTCATCATCTCCAGCTCCAAAAGCTGCCTTACCAGCTAATTTGCAAAATCCAATTAATCATTATTGTTCAGACCAAAATTTTAAAGAAAAATTTGAAAGACTTCGTGATGCAGTCACACAAGAAAATATTTTTGCTCAACCCATTAAAGCAATGATTGGAGCTCCTATTTTGGCTGGATTTTTTGCAAATTTTATTGCACTTTATGCTTTATTAAAAATTTATTCGATTAACGAATCTGATAGAGTTAGATATCAGGGCTCACCATATGCTACTACAAGAGAACCTGCAATTGCCGGAGTAAATGAAGCATTCGAGGATTTTTTTTCTAATTCTCTCAAGGCATTTGGCTTTGATAGTCGATCCTACAGAATTTCCCTAGGCTCCAATTTTAAAAAAATAGTTCATGAACCAATTGAACCTAGAACAGTTGAAGATTTTTTTAAAAATTACAATCTTGATGATGTTAATAGAGATATTGATGGGATGAGAAGACAAGTTGCTTCCGGTGTAATGTGTATATAAAAAAATTAACCACCACCAATAAAATGAACAATTTCTATTTTGCAATTTTCTGTAATAAAAGTTCTATCATATTCAGAGGTTGAAATTATGTTTTCATTCATTTCAATGGCAATTTTTTTTGGTTCAAGTTGAAGTTTCTGAATGAGTTCTAAAATATTGCTATTATCTTTGATTTTATAATATTGACCATTGAGAAAAAAATTTATATCATTCATAAATATATTTAGTTTTAAATTGAATATGTTAAATAAATTTTTTTAAATTTATTAGTTAATTTACTAAATTTATAATTATTTTAAAAAACTTGCAATTTTTATTTTAATGATTTTCAAAACCTATTTCTTCAAAAATAATTTTTTAAATTGGTTAGCAATATCATTTATTCTAATAATCCTGATATGGCTAAGTAGAGCGGTAGCTTTTTTAAATTTAGTCACAGAAAATGGTATAGATTTAAAGGATTTTTTTGCATTATTTATATATATCTTACCTTGGATTTTAATTTATATTTTTCCAATCGCTTATTGTATAGCTTTGCTTCTAACAATAAATAGATTCAATAGTTTTAGTGAAATTGTGGTTATTAAAAACTTTGGAATTTCTAATTTCAAATTGTCATTACCCTTTATTTACTTGGGTTTTCTAATAACTATCTTAAATTTTTTATTTTCATTTTATATAATGCCGATGGCAAATAAACAATTTCGTATTTCCAAGCAAAATATTAAAGAAAATTATGCAAATTTATCTTTTGCCCCACAAAATTTTGAGAATTTTAATAAATCCACCATTTATGTTCAACAAAAGGATGAAAATAATATATTGAGGGGGTTGCTAATAAATGATCAGAGATCTGATGATTATGCTATTACTCTTTCTGCACAAACTGCAAATATTATTTTACGAGATAATGAAATTTTTTTACGTCTTAATAACGGATCTTTGCAACGCTACAATTATGATACTATGAAGAGTGAAATTTTAAAATTTGATAATTATATTTTTAATTTAAATGAAAAAAACCAAGAGCTATTTCAGTTTAGATGGAAACCAAATGAACGCTTAATTAGTGAATTAATTTTCTACGAAGATTCCTTAAGTCAAAAGGAAATAAAGGAGCTTAAATCAGAGTTGCATAAGCGAATTAATGACCCATTAATTTCTCTAGTATTTTCGGTAATTATTTCGGCGGTTTTATTAAAAGCAAAAATTACTAGAAAAAAAAATAACTATAGTAATTTGTTATCGATGACATTATGTGTAGCCTATATTTTATTGTTAATTTTTAGCTATAGATTAAATGATAAAAGGGAAGATTTATTTTATTTGCCATATTTAATAAATTTGTTTTTTTTCTGCACCTCGTTAATTTTTTTATTAATTAACCCAAGAAAATCATAGTTATGGTAATAAAAAAAATTAATAAATATTTAATAAAATTATTTTTTATAAATTTTATAAAAATAAGCCTCGGTTTTGCGACCATATTTTTTATTGTAAATTTAATGGAGTCCTTTGAAAGACTTAAAGAGGCAAAAGTGGCGGTCGGAATAATTTTTTTACTTTCAATTTTAAAAATCCCTACACATTTAACTTCGGCAATTTTATCAGTAATCTTGATTTCTGCTATCTTAAGTCATTATCAACTTTCAATTCGAAGTGAAGGAGTAATTATCAGAAATGCAGGATTTTCTATTTGGAAATTATCGCTTCCGATTCATATTTTTGCTATTTTGTTGGGAATTTTATGGATTACTTGTTTTAATATTTTTGAAATTTGGGCTTTAAAAAAATCTTCCAAAATCGAGGAAAAATATATTAGTGCTGATTTGCAAGAATCAATTTCATTGAATAATGGCATCTGGATTCGTCAAAAAAATTTACAAAATGACCAAGAAAATATTTTAATAATGGCGAGAAATGTTTTTAAAAATAGTGCCAATTTTGCGAATGTTAGTTTGTGGTTCTATGACAAAAATAATATATTTTATCAGCGATTAGATGCCAAAAAAATGATGTTAAGTCCAAATAAATGGTTGATTTATGATGGATTTATTAACAATGAAGATAAAATCAATGAAAAATTTGAATTAATGGAAATTAGAACGGATTTGCAGGAGGATTTTGTTAAGAAGAAAATTATTAACAATCTAGACTCGGTTTCTTTATATTCAATATTTGAGCTTCCAGAAATAATCAAAAATATGGAACAATCTGGTTTAAAATCAACCAAATACAAGATATATTTTCATAGTCAAATTAATCAAATTTTCTTGTTTGGCATTATGACACTTTTGGCAATATTTTTTGGAACATCAAATTTTAGATCATTGCAAGCAAATTTAAAATTATTCGTAGGAATTATTTTTGGATTTGCAATTTTTTTATCATCATCAATATTTTTTAAACTTGGCTCTTCAGGAATAATTACAATATTTGAGGCGACTTGGCTAATAACCCTTATTTATTATTGTATCGCTATAATTTTACTTTATCAAAAAGATAAATTCACAAGATAAGGCGGTATTGAACAATTATATTATTTTAAAGTCAAAAAAGCTCAAACTTCGTGTATAATCTAATCCTTTCTAAAAAATTTTTTGACCAGCAATATTTATTAGAAGATATAGTTATTTTATGAAAATGGGAATGTTAAAAAAGATTTGTTGTAATATTTTTTTTGAAGTTATAATATAATATTAAATTCAACTTAATAATTTTAAAATCTTATGAAAAAAACAATAATTGCAAACCTTTTATTATTATCATTAGCATTTTCTTGTGCTCCAAAAGAAGCCACCAAAGAAGCTAAAAAATCTGCAGGAAACGAACTTGCTGATCTTCCTGAGTGGGTTTTGGATCCAAAAATTAAAGATGGTGTCGCCGCGGTTGGTATTGCTAGCCCATCTAGAGCTGGTATCACGGTGCAACTGCCAAAAGCTGAGCTTGATGCCAAGGCTAATATCGCTGCTACTATTCAGTCAGAAATATCTCGTGTTACTAAAAATGCGCTAAGATCAGGAAAAGTTAATGATGACGATAATGTTGAAGAGTTTTTTGCTCAAGCCAGCAAAGAAGTAGTAAAAAACTTACCGCTTTCTGGTGCTAGAAGAATTCATATGTTTAAATCTCAAGACGGAACTCTTTATGTTCATATGATGATTGATGATCAAGACTATAGCAAATTCTTGAAAAATAGTCAAAAAGATTATGAAGATAAGTTGAAAAAATCAAATCTGAGCCGTGGAGCTATTGATAAATCTCAAGCAGCCACCAAAGAATTATTTGATGAGCTTGAAAAAGAAAGAGGAAATGTTCCGACTCTTCCAGCCAAAACTGAAGAAAATAAATCAAATTAAATTCCATAATTTTACCTCCCGATTATGATATTGGGAGGTAATCATCTAATTTTTAAATCCATAAAACTATGAATTTTTTTAAAATTTTTGTTATATCTTTTTTACTAAACTCTTGTTCATCAAATCAAAAAAATCTTGAATCACCAAGTGAAAAGCTCAATAAAATAGAATCAAATTCAAATAACCTTTTTAAAGATTTATAAAATGCTAAAAAAAATTTTAATTTCCATCTTCATTATTTTTGGAATTAGCATTAATTCCTTCGCTAATGAACAAGATTTGCCTAGTTTTTTTACAAAACCTAGAAAAAATAATATTGATGTATTATATGGTGTAGGTGAGGGTGCGACACTCGAAGAAGCCACTAAAAATGCTCTTTCAGATACTGCAGGAAAATTGGTTGTAACGATATCATCTGAATCGCAATTAATTAAAGAGGAAAATCAAAATAGCTATAATGAAGAGCTTCGTCAAAAAGTTAAGCAATCTATTGAAAAAATAAGTTTTTCAGGCTATGAAGTTTCGAAAAGTCAGCAAGTTGGTAATAGATTTTATGTTGAAGTTTCGGTTGAGAGAGATCCTTTTGTCAATGAGCAAAAAGAGCGTGTTGAATTTACTCAAAGGAAAATTAATGACCTCGATAAAAACTCATTACAGGCCAATCCAATTCAGCGTCGTACCAATTTATTAAAAATTCTTGAATTGTGTAAAGAACTTGAGTTAAAAGCTAGAATTTTATCTGGAGTTCAAGAGGAGATTGATCTTAAATCAATTTTAAGTTTGGTAGCTAAATACCAAAATGAATTTGAAAAATCATCTGCAAATATTGAGTTTTTCTTTGACCCTAAATCTTCAAAAGATTTAACATCTATAGTTAGAAGTGCTTTAAATAAAGAAAAACTTAAGACCGCGAAATCTATAAATTCTAAAGACCCAAATCAAATAATTATTGACCTTAATTTTGAAATTAATTCACAAAATATTTATGGTGCTAATATCGCTAAAGTTAAAATCGATATTGAAAATACAGCACAAGATAAGGTGGTAGCTAGTAATCAAATTGAAGTTTCGGGAAGTTCTACATTGGGTGAAAATGAGGCAAAAAAAGCCGCATTCAAATCTTTTGAAGAACTCATAGAAAAAGAAGGAGTCTTAAAAATCCTTGGAATCTTAAATTAAAAAAATTTATGAAATTAAAATATCTATTTATTACACTAATTATTGCATCTTGTACCCCAACTATTAAAAATTTTGATAAATATCAAAAACAATTTATTTCTAAGAGCGATTTTATGCCCGATGAAAAAAAGTTGGAAAATAAAATGCTTAAAGTTGCCGTTTTTGATTTTGAGGAAGGTGAAATTGAAACTGCTAAAAATGCCAATCTTGGCAAATCAGTTGCTACAACCCTTGAGAGCTTATTGTCTAAATATCGTTTAGCTGAAATTGTTGATAGAAAAGCGGTTGAAAAATTACAAAAAGAAGTTCAGTTGGCAGAAATGAATAAAACTGGTTCTTTTAAGGGTCCGCAAATAGCTGATTTTGCGGTATCTGGGGCTATTTCCAATGCTAATTTCACCAATAAATATGTTGACGGTAGCACTTATGTAAATCCAAAAAATGGACAGGTAATTTCTATCCCACCAAAATTCGTATATAATTCCCAAGTCTCTGGAAACATAAAGGTTTATGAATTGCCTTCGTTAACTGTGGTTGAAACTATTGAGCTTAATGGTAAAGCTATCCGTACCGAAAATGTTCAACAAGATGGTGGATTTAGGTTAGGTGGAATTCAAATCGGTGGAGATCAAGATAAAGGGGTTGCCCGTGATGATGGTTTAGTTCGTGAGGCGGGGGCTGATGCTCTTGACGAATCTGAACATATTTTAAGAAATGTATTTGCCAAAAGAGGATATATTCTTGAAAAAAGAACTTTTGAAGGAAAATCTATTTTTAAAGTAAATTTAGGCTCTGAAGATGGCCTAAAACATGGGGATAAATTTGAATTGATTGGTCAATATGAAGTGGAAAACCCAATTTCTGGAAAGTCGGAAATTGAAAGAAGGGTTATTGCAAATGGAGTTATTTCCGATAAAATCGATCCGAAAAATTCATGGATTATTCTTGATGATAAAAAACAAGAATCTGTTGTTCGAATTGGTGATATGATTAAAATGAAATATTCCAAAAGTTCATTTAAGACTTTATCAAAAATGGCAAAAAATTTAGCCAAGTAACAAATGGAAATTTCATCTGGCATAAAAAAAATAGCTGAAAATTACGAATATTTTATTTTTGACATTTGGGGTGTAATACATGATGGCAATCAATTATATCCCAATGTTATAGAAACTCTTAGATATTTAAGATCTAAAAATAAAAAAATATGTTTTTTATCCAATGCTCCTAGGCGATCAACTAAGACTGAGATTGTTTTAAATAAACTTGGTATTGATAATACTCTCTATGATTTTGTTTTAACATCTGGAGAATCAGCCTTTGAGGAATTAAAAGAAAATCAAAATAAAAATTTCAATCATTATGGTAAAAACTACTTTTATATAGGTCCAGATAAAGATATGGATTTATTAGATGGTTTAGGTTATAAAATGGTTTTGGACCCTATATATGCAGGTTTTGTAGTAGTTACTGGTTTTGATAATGATAATTCAACATTACAAGAAAAATTACCTCTTGCAATTCAAGCAAATAAGTATAAACTATTAATGTTATGTATAAATCCTGATTTGATTGTTGTTAAACAAAATGGTCATGAAATGATTTGTGCTGGCCTGCTAGGTCTAGAATATGAAAAAATGGGTGGAGTTGTAAAATATTATGGAAAACCTCATAAAATTGTTTATGATTTAGTTTTTGAAAAATATAACAATCCTCCAAAATCTTTATTCCTAGCTGTTGGTGATAGTTTAGAAACCGATATTAAAGGTGCTAATGATTATGGAATCAATAGTTTGCTTTTAACGGGAGGAATTTTGTCAAAAGAATTGAACGTTAAATTTTGGCAAGATCCAGAAATAGATAATCTTAACAAGATTTGTGATAAATATAATATTTATCCTAAACATATAATTTCAAATTTAAAATTATGAAACTTTATTCAAAAAAAAGAAAAAATCCTTTTAAAATTTTATTCGCGTTAACCGTTTTAGTTGGTATTGCCTTTGTTGGTTCAAAGCAATTTATTTCAAAGAAAGCAAATGATATTTTGGTTGCACAAATTGGCGATGAAAATATCTATAAATCAGAAGTTGAGCGCAAGCTTGAAGATTTATTTGCTTCAAACAAAGCTGCTAAAATATCATTTGATAAACTTCCTGACCAAGTTCTAGAGCTTTTTGCCCGTGAAATTTTTCTTGATAAGAAAATTATTGCAGAAGCTAAAAGACTTGGAATTGATAATACAACTGATGTAAAAAACACTATTGAAAGTTTCAAGGTTCAAACTATCCGTCAAGCATATATTAATAGTCAAATTCAGGATTTAATAACTGATCAAAAAATTGTAGAAAAATTCAATGAGCTAAATGCAGAAATTGAAAATAAAAACGAATATAAATATTATCAAATTGTTGTTAAAGAAAAGCTAGTTGCAGACAACATTATCAAGGATTTAAAGGCTACTAAAAGGCCTTTGAAATTTATTGATGCTGTCAAAAAATACTCTGTCGATGCTCAATCTTCGCAAAGTAATGGCGAGGTTTCGTACAGAGCGGAAGCTTCTCTTTCCAAGGAATTATTAGAATTTTTTAAATCTTCATCTAAAGATGAAGTTTCTAAGCCAATCGAAATTGATGGTTTTTGGTATATAGTTAAACTAATAGACATAAAAAAATCCAAAGCTCTAGAATTTGAAACTTCTAAAGAATATGTTCGTCATTTATTAAAATTGCAAGAAGTTGAAAAATTGAATGGCAAATTTATTAAAGATAATAGTGTTAAAATTTTATTAAAAAGATCCAGTGATAATTCAAGCGAAACCAAGCTTGAGTCAAGCTCATCTAATGGTTCAACCAATGAATCTCAGCCATCTAATGATCCTGTAAACACTGAATCTAAAACTAATGAAAATCCTTCAGAACAAAAAGCACCGCAAGAGCATAAATCCTCTGAATCAGAGTCTAAAAATAAAGAAAACCTCTAAAATTTTTACCGATATTTCTCCCCGTCAACAAATCGATAGGGAGAATATTTGGATATATGGAAAGAATCCAGTTTTCCTAGCTTTAAAATCTAGTAAAAGATTAATTTATGAAATTATTATTTCTAAAAATCAGATTAATGAAGTAAATAATTTTTTACAAAATAATTCCTTACAAAAACTTCAAACTAAAATTAAGATAGTTGAAAATGGTTATTTCAATAATTTATTTGGGGGCAATGCAGTCCACCAATCTATTGCTATAAAAGTATCGCCGTCAAAAATTTATAATCAATTTGATTTGTTGTCTGAACTCCATAAAATCAATGATAAAAATAATTTGCCAAATATTTTAATTCTTGACCAAATTACTGATCCGCAAAATGTTGGAGCTATTATGCGAAGTGCATTAGCATTTGATTTCAAAAAAATTATCATAACTGAATTTAATTCGGCAAAGGAATCTTCGGCAATGATTAAGGCTTCTGCAGGATGTATTGATTATGTTGATATATATTCTGGGGCCAACCTAAATAATTTACTCGAAGAGTTAAAAAAAATTGGCTATTGGTGTATTGGCTTGGCAGGAGAGGCAAATATTTCTTGTAAAAAAATAAATGATTATGAAAATATTGCTTTAGTAGTTGGCTCGGAAGGAAATGGAATTAGGCAATTAGTTAAAAAAAATTGTGATTTATTGGTTAAAATTCCAACTAACAGCGATGTTGAAAGTTTAAATGTTTCGGTTGCCACTGCTATTGTATTAAATCAAATTTATGCCAAAAAATATGTTTAAAAATATTTGTGTAATCGGAGCAAAAAATAATGAAAGAGCATTGACTATCAAAAATGCCTTAATTCAAAAATATAATTTTTTTGATGCCACCGAGAATCATAAAAATATACAATCTTGTGATTTAATTATTGCAATTGGTGGCGATGGCTTAATGCTTCACCTTCTTCATGAATTTGAAGAAAATCAAATTCCAATTTATGGCATTAATTCTGGAACAATAGGTTTTTTAATGAATAATTATCATGAAGATTTATTGTTGGCAATTGATAATGCGAAAATTTCAGTTATCAACCCTTTAAAAATGACTGCTAATGATAAATTTGGTAAGCAACATGTTTTAGTCGCTATTAACGAAGTTTCGTTATTTCGTCAAACTAATCAAGCTAGTAAAATTCAAATTGAGATTAATGATTTAGAGCGTCTTTCTTGTTTAATTGCTGATGGGGTATTACTATCCACTTCGGCTGGTAGTACCGCTTATAATTTTTCTGCTGGAGGGCCAATTATTCCATTTAGTGCTAAAATATTAGCTCTTACTGCTATTAGTCCGTTTCGACCTCGAAAATGGAATGGTGCCTTGTTGCCATCAAATTCCAAAGTTAAATTTCGGGTTCTAGAGAATTTGGATAGACCAGTTAGTGCCTCTGCCGACTCCCGTGAAGTTAGAGATGTGATTGAGGTTGAGGTTTATGAAGATAATTCTAGAGAATTTAAAATATTATTTGATTCAAGCCATTCGCTTGAAGATAGAATTATTAGAGAGCAATTTAATCATTGGTAGCAACAGAAGATAATGACAAGAAAATAATGGTGGGTCTGGGTGGACTTGAACCACCGACCTCGCACTTATCAGGCGCGCACTCTAACCAACTGAGCTACAAACCCATTATTTCAAAACAAATTAATTTTTTTTTAAAATTTTAAACCAAAATCATTTAATGTCAATTAGCTACTTAAAATATTTTTTTGCTCTTGCCAATTTTTTTATTTTTTTTAAAATATTTAAAAATCTAGTTTTCAGCCGAAAAAAACAATATCATTTGAATTAAGTCGCCAATATCGCTTATCTTGAGGACGATATATTATTTTCAATTAAAATATTTTTGAAATTAAATGATATTTCTAATAAAATTTTATGAAATTTTTTGCCAATAAATTAGAAGAAGTTGTTAATGATAAAAGAGATCTGAATATCTCCTTTGAATTTTTTCCACCCAAAAATGATGAAATGGAAGAAAAGCTTTGGGAGGCTATTTCTAAATTAAAAAACCTCAAACCAAGTTTTGTTTCGGTCACTTATGGGGCAGGTGGCTCAACCCGGGATAGAACTCATCACACCATCGCCAGAATTCTTCAAGAAACCGATTTAAAACCAGCCTCACACCTTACCTGTGTAGGGTCTTCAAAGATCGAAGTTGAGACAATTTTAAGAAATTATTGGCAAATTGGTGTACGTCATATTGTGGCTCTTAGGGGTGATATGCCTGCATCTAGCCCAAATTATCAATTACATAAAGATGGCTATAAGCATGCTAATGAGCTGGTTGAGGGTATTAGAAATTTGCAAAGTGAAAATATTAATTTTGAAATTTCAGTCGCTGGCTACCCAGAGATGCATCCAGAAGCAGAATCTTTGGAGCAAGATATTGTTAATTTAAAACGCAAAATTGATGCTGGAGCCAATAGAATCATAACGCAATTTTTCTTTGATACTGATGCATATTTTCGTTTTGTAGATCTTTGTCGTAAGCATCAAATAAATGTACCAATTGTGCCAGGAATTTTGCCAGTAACTAATGTTAAACAAGCTAAGCATTTTTCTAAAATGTGTGGAGCTACTATTCCAAAATGGATGGAAGATTTATTTAATGGTCTTGATGATTATAATGAAACTAGGCACTTGGTAGCAGGCATTGTGGCTACTGAATTGTGCCGAATTTTGCATAAAAATGGGGTTGATGATTTTCATTTTTATACTTTAAATCGAAGTGAATTAACTATTGCTATTTGTCATATATTAGGAATAAAAATTAGGGTTGAAGATAAAATTTAGTAATTGTGAATTTTTATTAATTCTCAATTGATGATATATAAAAATGTTTTCTAAATTAATAAAACGAAAAACCAGAACAAATTAATTCTATTGCAAAAATTGAAGAATATTTTAATTACAAAGAAGAGGGGTCTAGATTTGACAACTCGCAATCCTTTTGCAGAGAAGATATAGAACAAGGAATGATTTGATAATACCAATAAAAGATATTGAGTAAAAGAATCTCGGATTGTATTTACTGAAAATTTTTTAAAAAAAGACGATAGCTTCAAAAGCCAAATACTGGATAAGATGTGCAATTGTATTTAGGGTAATCTTATGGGTTTAAATCACTTAAATCAATAAACCTATTTGAATTAACATTTAAAGAAAATTGGGATTTACCCCCGATTTAATACTCATTACCTCTTGATAAAAATCTCTGAAATATGTTTCAAGAATTTTTGCTTTATTGGTTTATAATATTTGGCTTAAAATTAATTTTTTCTCATTTTAATTTAAATAAATTACATCAAATAAAAAAAACAAATCAAAAGAATTTTTTTTTAAAAATCTATGAAAAAGAAGTGCTTTAATTATGGATTAAGGGGGTTTTTTTAAGATTTATAGTTAAAAATATTAAACTTAATTTTTTTTAAATTTTGTGTTTTTTGTATAAATTTTATAAGTTAAGGATTGGGGTTTTGAATAGTATCGCAAATCTATAATAATCTGGGTGAATCCTTATTTGGGATTTTGTCGACATTTAAAATTATTTTTTTGATATCTCTTAAGCTAAATTCTGGTTTTTCTTGAATTATTTTTTTTAAAAAAATTGCTAAATTTTCTGTTGAATCTGTGATATTTGATGATGAAGATGTTGGTTGCGATGAAATCTGCTGCCAATGCTCAATAATTTCTTTTAGATCTTCATTTGCATAATCTGTTAATTTTTTCGCTTTTTGGTAATTGCAACGGCTTTGAATTGCTGGGCCGAGTTGAGCTCTTCCTGCACTTGATGCACTATTGATACTGCCAATTAACATAAAACCTGCTTTATTTGCTTTGGCTGTTTGATTGCTCGGGTCTGCTGGATTTCCTCCTTTTTTTTCTGGATGTTGATTGGTAAGTAAATCATTGATTATTTGTTCTAATCCGCCTTCTTGAATTTTAGCATTGATTTCGTCAAATACTACTATTACCCCAAGTTCATAGGCTTTAATTAAATCTTTTTTGATTTTTTCGATATCATTTGAAGCATTGATTTTGTAGTAATGTTGTTGTTGCGATGGTGATGATGTTTGTTGTTGTGATTGTTGACTTTCCAAATCTTGTAGGGATTTTACTTCGGTAATATTTTGATGATTTAAAACCGCTTCAATCATTGCACTTTTTCCAATCCCCGCATCACCCTCGATAATAAAGCCTGGAGTGCCGACACATAAACTAGAAATTTTACCGCTAAATTGATGTTTCCTTATCTGAATTGCCTCGCTAAGTTTTTGACATAATTCTGTGGTTGCTGAAGTTTCAATAAAATTTTCTGAGGTAATTTTTGTAGTTTGTTGAGTTGATGATTGGATTGTGTCCGTTTGTCTTTTTTCCTCTTCACTGATTTCTTTAGATAAATATCCAAGGACTGTTTCTTGTAAACCGCGAACGGTTATTGGTTTTTGTTTTAGGTTTGATGCATCTACTCCACCTTGATTTGAAGTCTTATATTCTTTAATTGCATTTTGACAAAATATTTTAAAATCTCCTGTTATTTCTGCACTTGTTGTTGCTTTAATTGTGGTTTGGTCAGTTGTTGTTGTATGAGATTTTTCACCAAAAATTGGTTTTTTGATGATTTCTTCGTAAATATATTCGCTTGGAAAGTCTTTTAGTTCAATTTCTTGAATTGATTCTTTTGCAAAAAGTTTTTGTTGAAAGCGATTGCCATATTCAAGATTATTGCCCATAAAAACTACACGATGATGATCTTGTAATTCGAGAACTTCGCCTTGGTGGTATAAATACTTCTTTTTATCTAAATCTCTAAACATTAAGTAATTAGTTGAGCCGTCAACATTATATTCATCGATCACTAAAATTGATAATTTTTTTGATGGGTGTTCTAAGGCAATTGAGGAAGTCTCGGTTTCGTCAATTCGCGATTTTGCCCATTCTTTAATCTTATCCTTGCCAAAAAATATTTGGTGATCTTGTTCTTTGGCTAATGATTGCATAAAGTAGCTTTTGCCAACCCCAGCTGATCCGCTTATTAACAACATTTTGTTGGCTTGAAGCTGTTGCTCGATTAAGGCTTTTCTTTGAGCTTTAAAAGTCTCGGAAGTCTGGGTTATTTGCTCATCAGTTTTGGTGTAAAATGTATCAATTGATGGAATTGTTTCTCGAATTATTGGTTTTTTTACTCCTTCTTCAATTACAGCTAAATCTCTAACTCCGGCTCCTTCTTCAAATCTTGGCTTCAAAGTTTTTTCTTCATAAAAATCGGCACCTAAAAATGCTAAGGAAGTTTTGGATAATTTTTGCAACTCGGCTTCTTGTGAAGTTTCTGTTAAATTTTTATCCTCCAATATAAAATAAAGATTTTGATATTTAGGATCGGCACTTAGCATTTTTTCCATAAGAATTTGCATTGTTTTATCATCAAATTCCCCGCGTAAAATAATTTTTTTATCAGGATTTTTTTCTAAAATATCATCTAAGCCATTTGATTCTTTGTAAACCGCAAAGGATTGTTTGCCTCCACTAACACCAACAACATCATCTTGAGATTTTTTAATCTCAAAATCTCTTTTGCCGAATAAAGAATCAAAATTTTGTTCTTCAATATCAATTATGATTGAGTCTTGGAATGGCTCTGCTCCGATTTTTGTGGTTTGAGTTTTGATATATTCACTTGAGTCATCAACGATAAAAACCCGCTTTGTTGATTGGGTTTTTATTGAATCTAATGATTGAGACAATGATAATAAATCTTGTGAGTCATCTAATGATATTTCATCACTAAATTGTGTAATTTTAAGTAATGATTTTAAATCTTCATTATCGGGTAGATCTACTCCTTTGGCAATTTTTAAATCTAATTGAACTTCATTTTCTTGAGCTTTCTTTAGTAATAAATACCATTGATTTGTCGATAATTCGGAAGTAATTAATAGGGATAATTTTTTATCATCCTTTGATGATGCATCTTTAATTAACCCCGGTAATTCTTGATAAGTCTCGCCTGAAGATTTTGATGGAATCTTTACTTGAACTAATAATTTTTCGAAATCACTTTGATTGATGATGGTTAAATTTTGTGATTCTTGAGGCGAGGTTAAAACAAAATCGGTAGTCACAGAATGTGTGCTTGAAGGATTTGAGCTTGAAGGTCTCAAAGAGGCAAAATCAAATTGCTCATCGCTAAAAGAAAATTGTAAATTTTCTGGTAATTTAATTTTATAACCATGATATTCGATAAAACCTCGAGCTTTAGAAAGATTGAGTAGGGATTGCAATTTATAGGCATTTTCTTTATCGATATTTTTGAATTCAAATTTAATATCCGCCTGAATATCCGCCTGAATATCCGCCTGAATATCGGCTTGAGTTTCTGAAGCTTTGCTTGAAGAAGTGAAATCCTCTAAAGATTCAACAAATTCACTTTTTTCATAAACTAAATTATCGCCATTAAGTTTGATTTTTCCAAAAAGTTTACCTTGCCAATCAGGATCGCCTTCTAAATCAAAAGATTTAATTTCGGTTTCCTTGGTAATGGATTCAGTAGATCCAGCTCTTGCTTGTAATTCTTGCTCAATTTGCTTTTGTAAATCTAAACTCAAGGCTATTTTTTTATCAAAACGTGATAAAACTGAAGGATCCTTAATTTCTTTAGGTTTTTCTACGGCAATAATTTGGATATTATTTGGAATTTCTTGTTGATTAACTGATCTATTGCTACTATCAAAAAGGGTGTTAAAAGCAACTCTTTGATTTGGAGTAAAATTCTCCCAATTAATTATTAATTGATAATTTTCATTTGGATTTGATTTTGCCTGAGCCAAAAATTTTGAGAAAGGAGTTTCGTCGGAAATTTTGACATTACTAAAGTCAAGTTCCCTTGATATTTCTAGGGATTTAGTATTAATTTTTAAATCTAGAGGTGAGTTAGCTTGAAATATTTTTGTCTTTTTAGATTCTGCCTGTTTAGATTGTTTTATTAAAAAATTTGTGCAATTTTCAATTTCAGAAGTTTGAATTAAGATGTTTTTGGATTTTTCTTTGAGAATTTTATTTTTAAATGTTTCGAGTTCATCAATTTTCTGCATTGTTGTTTGTTTATCTATAGCTTTTATCAATGATGCTTCTGCAAGGCTAATTGGGGTTGGAGCTGCTGAAGGAAAAGAGACCGAGGTTGAAGCTTCTTGACTATTTTTTTTGATTGTAATTTCAGCCTCTTGACCACCAAGATCAACTTGATAAAATTTTCCATCATAACCTTTTATTTCAACTAAAATATGAGTTTTTTCAATATTAATAATTCTGTAATCTTCACCTGATTTTAGACCATTTTTTTCAAATTGATGGGCAATGGCCAGAGTTCTATGTGAGCATGATCCTTGCTTTGATAATGTATACAAATCTTCCGCAAATTTTTCTTTATTTGTAAACTTAGGTAAAGAGTATTCTTCAGATTTTACTGAATCAGTGAAATGATCCTGTCCTTGATATTTATTTAAAATATCGATTGCTGATTTTATTTTAGAATTTGCAGATAAATTATCGCCAGTCCTATCTCCAAAATCAGATTCCAAAAAAACCTTCCCTTTTTCTAATTTTCTATAATTAGCTTCATCAAAACCAACTTGATAAGTAATTGAGCAATCTTGATTTGATTGGGCATAATAAAAACCATCATCACCCTTGAAAAAATTAATTTGTGGGCTTATTGAAGATGTTGAATTAATTTGATAATTTAGTAATTCCTCTTCGCTGTTAACCGAATATAATCTGGTTTTAACTGCGTTTTTTAATTCAAAATCATCGAATTGAAAAATATTTTTCTTGAGTGAGGTGTTTTCACTGGTGACATATAATAGGGTTGGTTGTTTTTCAAGAATAGTAAATTCTGTTGCAGAAATTTCTTCAAAAAATTGGGAGTCAGGACCTGAGTTGGTTTTTATATTTAATTTATATGCTGCAATTCTAGGTCTGATCAATGCATCACCTTTAATTTTGCTTCCAATTTTTTTAAGCTCAAATTGACTATTATCTTGTGTTGAAATATCGGTATTACTATTTCCATTGCCAAGATATAAAGAATTTTGATTTTTTTTAATATTTATTGAATTGATAGAACTTTGTTCATCTTGGGATTTTTTATAATTAGTAATTATTTCTGATGTAAGTATAGTTGAATGGCATTCTTTAAAAAAACTGTCAGAACCTGATTCGAAAAATGCTGAAAATATTCTAATTTCTACAATTTCTGAAATTTTTTCTAAAAAACCAATCATTGCCTTTTTATGCTTCTGCTCATTATATTCAAAGTTCAGGGGTTTTTCAATCTCAATATAATAATCTTCGAAATACTTTTTTATTGCCGATTTTTTTTCGGGATGTTTTTCGAAAAAATAATCTAAATCAGAAACAAAATTCTCTAAATCAAAATAACTTCCATCATCATATGCACATCTACTGCGCATTCCTAACCTAGCGGTTAGATATTTCTGATTATAATCCATATCAATATCTTTTAATTCTTTTTGAGTTAAAAAATATGAATCATCAGCAACAAGTTGGTGCTTATCAAGAATTTCTTGATCTGATTTTTGTGATAATTTTTTTATTTTATTTTCATTATACGAAATAATATTAATTGAATAATTATTAATTTTCCCAAGTTTGTTATTTGAAAATTTAATTTTATCATTAGTTATTGATTCTAGCTTTAGAATCTCATCATCACATACAAAAAAAACTTCAAAACCTAAATTTATTAAGTTTTGAAGATTCCTTAAAATTTCTTGGTATTCCCAATTTTTAGGTATTGCAACATTATTTCCAGAAACATAAATTTTTTTCTTTATTTTTTGTGCTTCAGGGGAGGTCGAAGCCTGGAATGCTTTACTGCTATTGCCAATTGCATTATCTGGATGAAAACAAGAATTTGGATCGGGATTATTAACTTTAGATTCCTTGTAAAAATCTCTGAAAAATGCATCACGAATTTCTTGTTCTGTTGGAATATAATCTGAAGGTCTAAGCTGATTTTTTCTCATTTTATTTTAAACAAATTAAATAAACATATCTTATCACACCTAATGACAATATTCAATCAAATAACAATATTTAATAACTATTTAACATAAAAGTGTATAAATTTTTTAAATTTGATTTTACTTTTAGTTGAAATTAAAATAACATTACCAATATAAAAAGTTTTTTACATCTAAAAGCTTCAAAATTTAAAACTAAAATTATGCCCAAAGAAGATTTACTTTCAATGAATGGAATAGTGGTTGAAGTGTTGCCAAATACTATTTTTAAGGTCGAGCTTGAAAATGGACATGTTATAATTGCTCATGCTTCAGGCAAAATTCGTAAAAATAAAATTCGAATTTTAAAGGGTGATAAAGTCGAGATAGAAATGACCACCTACGACCTTTCCAAAGGGCGTATCGTTAGACGAAATGTATAATTAAATGAAAAATTTATTAATCGTAGAATCTCCAGCAAAAGCCAAAACCATTGGCAAATATCTTGGCAAAGATTATCAGGTTTTGGCATCTTATGGTCATATTCGTGACCTTCCAAGCAAAGATGGCTCGGTTGAGCCAAATAATGATTTTAAAATGAATTACCAAGATTCTTTAAAGTCTAAAACCCATATTAAAAATATTGTTGATAATGCCAAAAATGTTGAAAAAATTATTTTAGCACCCGATCCAGATCGTGAAGGAGAGTCGATTGCTTGGCATATTCTTGAAGTTTTAAAAGCCAAAAAAGCCATCAAGTCGGCAACAAAAATCGAAAGAGTCGTTTTCAATGCTATCACCAAAAATTCAGTGCTTGAAGCAATTCAAAAACCACGGCAAATCGATATGGATTTAGTTAATGCCCAACAAGCTAGAAGGGCTCTTGATTATTTAGTGGGCTTCACCTTGTCTCCAGTTTTATGGCGAAAATTACCGGGGAGTAAGTCGGCGGGCAGGGTGCAGTCAGTTGCTTTGCGCTTGATTTGCGACCGTGAAGAAGAAATTGAAAAATTTATTTCGCAAGAATATTGGGACATTAAAATCGGACTTAAAACTCATGAAAATACTAGTTTTGTAGCAAATTTGTTTGAAGTAAATAACAAAAAATTAGAAAAATTTTCTCTTGTAAATCAAGAACAAGCCAATGAATTAAAACAAAAATTAGAGAATAAAGAATATGAAGTTTTAAGTGTCCAAAAAAAAGAGACCAAAAGAAAATCATATCCGCCTTTTACCACTTCTTCGCTTCAGCAAGAATCGGCTCGAAAGCTCGGTTTTTCCGCTAGTAAAACTATGATGATTGCTCAGAAATTATATGAAGGCATTGAAATTCAGGGCACTTCGCAAGGCCTAATTACTTATATGCGAACCGACTCAATTTCGATAACTCCAGAAGCTATAACCTCTATCCGCAATTTAATCAAAAAAAATTACGGTGAAAAATATTTGCCAACTCAACCAAATGTTTTTAAAAGCAAAGTAAAAAATGCCCAAGAGGCTCACGAGGCTATTCGTCCTGCGGATTTTCAGCATGATCCTGAAATTATTCGTCATTATTTAGATAACGACCAATTTGCATTATATAGCTTAATTTGGAAAAGGGCAATTGCATCGCAAATGGCGGAAGTTATTTTTGACCAAGTTATTGCCGAAATTCAAACAATACCTCAATTTGCAAAATGCAAAGCAATAGGAACCACCATCAAATTCGATGGTTTTTATAAAATTTATCGCGAAGATTTTGATGACAATGCCGATAATGATGATGAAGATAAAGTAATTCTTCCAGAATTAAAGGCGGGTGAAAAAGTTAAATTAATTGAAGTCAATCCATATCAGCATTTTACTGAGCCTCCGCCCAGATATTCAGAAGCTAGTTTGGTAAAAAAAATGGAAGAGCTTGGCATTGGCAGACCCTCGACCTATGCCACTATCATTTCGGTTTTGCAAGATCGTGGTTATGTGGTAATTGATAAAAAAAGATTTTTCCCTGAAGAGAGAGGAAGAATTGTAGTCACCTTTTTGAAGGAATTTTTTATAAAATATGTCGAGTTTGACTACACTGCGGGTCTTGAAGATGAGCTTGATATAATTTCTAACGGCGAGCTGGATTGGAAATTATTTTTGAAAAAATTTTGGAAAGATTTTAATGGCAATATATCCGAAGTTATGGAAAAGCCATTTTCTGAAGTGCTAGAAGTTTTGAATCAAAAATTTGGTGAACATATTTTTGGAAAAGATGAGGCGGGAAAATTAAAAAACACTTGTCCAACTTGTAAAACTGGCACTTTAGGGCTTAGACTTGGTAAGTTTGGGTCATTTATTGGCTGTTCAAATTACCCAGAATGTAAACATACTATGCAAATTTTTGGCGAAGAAGGTCAAGCTACTGAAAATGGCGAGTTAAAGCCACAATTTGAGCCAAAAAATTTAGGCAAAGACCCGAAAACTGGGTTCGATATTTTAGTAAAAATTGGTCCTTATGGTCCGTATTTAGAGCTAAGTGGAAGCGAAGAAGTGCTTAAGGATGAGAAAGAAGAGAGAGAAGAAGTAAAAGATGCAAAGGCAAAAAAAACTACTAAAAAATCTACTAAAAAAGACACCAAAGCAAAAGTTAAAAAACCTAAAAGAATTTCGATTCCTAAAAATGTTAATTTAGAAAATATCGATTTAAATTATGCGGTTAAATTGCTTGAACTTCCTCGCGAAATAGGCATTCACCCTGAAACTGGGCAAAAAATTATTGCTAATATTGGTCCATTTGGTCCATATTTATTGCATGACAAAAAATTCTCATCAGTTAAGGATGACGACATTATGGAAATCGGTCTCAATCGTGCAGTTGATGTAATTGCCAAGGTTCAAGAAAAAAAAGCTTCCTCTCCTGCAAAGCCTAGAGGTAAATCTAGTGGTTATGGTCGTGTTAAAAAAACTAAAAAATAGTTTCTCTAACTATTTATGTTAATTCGGGGGCTGATCTTGATTTATGTATAAATGGCTTAGTTGGAGAATTTGTAGGGCTTGTTGGCAATGAAATCGAAGTCGAAGACGGGACTAAAATCATAAGACCGTCAAATCTTAATTGAAGTTCAACTCTATCTAATAAATCTCTTTTTTGTTTTGACGAAGAAATGTAATCGCTTCTTAAGGTGGAAAACTCAGATAATGATCTAGTTTTATTCATAAATTGCCTAGCTCGAGTCCTAATATCGGATATATCTATAGTTGGTTTATGGGGTGAAATTGGTTCTTTGATAGTTAGCCTTTCACTTTCAAAGGGTTCGCTTACAGCGCTAATTTCTATACTTTCTATACTTTTTATTTCTCCGCCGCTTATTGAGTGTCTTCCTAAAGACTTGTATGGAGCCATATTTGCTGGTTCAGTTTGGGGCTTTGGAGATGAAAAATGCAATCCTTGGTTAATTTTATCCGCTTCGGTGTTTATAGGGCTTGGAGATTTCATCGGCATAACTATTAAATTAAATTAAAAATTTTTTTATATATTTCTATCAAACAAATTTAATTTATAATTAAATCTATAGAATAATATAAATATTTTATTTAATGTGTAATATTTAGAGAAAATAAATATATTTTATTATTTTTGAATTCTAATTTTCTTCTTAAAGATTATCTCAAAAAATATTAATTTTTTTTGAATTGGTACAAGCTTTATATGTTCTTAAAAACTGATTTTCCAAACTGAGCTGGCAATTTTTGCTAGCTTTTCTTGATATTCATTGATGGTTCCCGAATCCCAATCATCTTTTAAGCAATATTTTTTTGTTATTAAATATTTGCTTTCCATATAACTTTTTTTCTTTATTTCGTAATTATTATTGCCACATTTTTTGTTTAATTTGGTTTCAAGTAGAGTGTAATTTCCAATTCTAAATATATATTTACTAGCATTGTTATTAAAGTTGTTCTCCCATTGATCATCAGGTTTTTGAGGCAATATATGCTCTATTGTTGAACTTGAGTCGTCCCATGAATTATCGGATCCGCTTTCCTGATTTTCAATTTTGGTCAAAATATATTTAATTAATCTTTTGTTATTACCGCTTGAAGATATTTCCCGCCCTGAGAAGGATTGTTTGAAATCTTTGTCGTTAACATATATTTTTTCTAGGTTTTGATAAATTTGATTTTTTTCAGTTATTTCAGATTTATAAATTTTCTGGGCAATATTATTATAAACAGTCTCCATTTCATTTGGGTTTTTTTTGCATATAGTGTTATAGCGAAAAACTAGACTAGCTAAATCGCGTAATATTATCGGAAATAAATCTTTTAATTTGTCGTGAATTGCAAATAATAATGGAATTTGCTGAGTTGAACCAAAAAGCTTTAATTCCTTCAATGAATTTACAATTACAGTTTTGTTATCATAATCATTCCACAATTCATCATTTGGGTCTTTGAGGGCATTATATAAAACCTCTTTTTCTGTTAATTTATCTAATAATTCTATTACATCTTGAGTATTTTTTATATCAGATTTTATTGATTTAAAAAGCCGATCTTTTCTAACCAATTCTTGTTTAGAATTTAAATAATAGCGAAGAAATATCGGAAATTCTTTAAGACCAATTTGATGCACCAAAAGATTCCACTTATCTTCAATTACCTCCATTTGTGATTCAGGTAATTTGGAGCAAACTATAAATAAATAATTTTTTATTAAATCTGTCGTTGTTAAATCAACTCCTCGAGCATTTAAAGTTTCAAAGATGGTAAAAGCATTGGTGTCTTCATCAACCACAATTCGAATAAAAAACATTTTTTTACCAACAATATTATCTAAAAAATTTGTCATTTTCTCGCCATCTTCCTTAAATTTAAGCGATATTTGATTTTTAAAATAATTATAACAATCATATAAAGATTTTTCAGAATCTTTTAATTTATTATATGAAATCGGATTTCTTATTCTTAAAATGTAGTCTTGAAAAAAGGTATCATTGTTTTTATTGAGTGTCAATTTGCTTGTATAAAGAAGCGATGTCATGTCCTGAATGCCAATATATCCGCTTCCAATTAAATTTATTCTAACATTATTTTCGGAAACATCAATGTTTTTGCTAATCAATTCTTTCAATATTGATATTGTTGACACCGCATATATTGTAAGAGTAGTGAGTCTTTGTTGACCATCAATTACTTCATATTCATCTCCATCCTTATCAATTTTATTTAAAACTATTGAGCCTGTGTAATGAGGATTGCCAGTTTTTTCAACCGATAAAAAATCATTCCACAAATCTTCCCAATTTTCTTCTGACCATGAATAATCCCTTTGATAGGGTGGGATTTTATATTTCTTGCCATTGCCGATGATGTCTTTAAAGGATGCATTGCTTGGTGTAAATAATTCTGTCATAAAATTTTTAAATTAATATTATGCTTTGAGTTTTTGTAGTTTTAACTTAATAATATGGTAATTTTTTATTATCAGTGTTAGATTGCACAAAAATTTTAACTTAATTTAAAAAAATATTCAATTTAAAATTTTTTTATAAAACTTTAATTGTTCGATTAAAAAATTATTTTTATAGTCGAAAGAGCTAAGGATTATTTATAATTATTAAAAAATTAGACTCTTACTGCTAATTTTTGTTTTTGTAAAAACTCTTTGGCGTCACGAATGGAATGTTGCTTGAAGTGAAAAATCGAAGCCGCCAGAACCGCTGAAGCGCCGGCTTGAAGACCTTGAGCTAAATGTTCCAAACTGCCAACTCCACCCGAAGCAATTAATGGGATTTTTACTTGCGAGGTGATTAATTTTATCAATTCTAAATCATAGCCAGATTTGGTGCCGTCCTTGTCCATCGAGGTAAGTAAAATTTCGCCAGCACCTAATTTTTCTACTTGAATTGCCCACTGCAAAGCATTGATTCCTGTGGACTTTGAGCCACCATGAGTGAAAATTTCGTAAACTCCACTTGAATTTTTTTTGGCATCGATGGCAACTACCACCGCTTGTGAACCAAATTTGTTAGAAGCATCGGTAATTAATTGTGGATTGATTATGGCACTTGAATTAATAGAAATTTTATCGGCGCCGCAATTTAACAAAATTGAAAAATCCTCAATTTTGCTAATACCACCGCCAACAGTAAGGGGAATAAAGCATTTGGTCGCCAATTTTTTGACCATTTCAAAGGTGGTCGCCCGATTTTCTTTGGAAGCGGTGATATCGAGAAAGCATAATTCATCAGCACCTTGCTCGTAGTAATATTGGCTTTGCGAGATGGCGTCGCCACTATCAACCAAATTTTCAAAATTTACACCCTTAACAACTCTGCCGTCTTTGACATCAAGGCATGGGATTATTCGATATTTAAGCATTAAATCATCCTTTTTAAAATATTAATTTTAGCCTTATCCAAAAAACGATGTTTAAAAATGGCTAAAATATGAATTGCAATCAAGGCGATTAAGACAATTGCGCTAATTTCGTGAGTTTCAGAACAGATTTTAGCAAAGGTAAAATTGGTGTCTAAAAAAGCAGGCAATTCAATTCCAAAAAACTTGACTGGGTACCCAGCAAAGCTTGACATTAAATAGCCAGAGACAGGAACAACTAACATCAAAATATATAATGAAATATGACCAATTTTTGCTAAATTTACATCGAGTTTTTTAATACTTTCGGGCAAGGCTGGAGCCTTGTGGATGTGGCGATTAATAATTCTAAAAACTAATAAAATTATAACTAAAACTCCGATTGATTTATGAAAATCATATATTTCGAAACGATTTTGCGCATCATTGGCGATAAAATCTTTCATGTAAAAACCAATCGCCAAATTGGCAATTATTAAAAAAGCCATAAGCCAGTGAAGAATTCTTGAGGTTAGATGATATTTCATAAGTAAAAAATAAGTTAGAATTTATTTTATTTTAAAACTATTATTACAAATTTAAAGAATTAATTTGTCATTTTATTTTTTGTTTTTTACAATCAAAAAATAACCAACATTATTAAATTTATCGTAATGAATGAACAAATTAAACCCGATCAATTGCAAGATTTTTTTAACAACCAAACTCATGATCGATTCAAAGAGCTGAAAACTCTGGTCGAAAATAAAATTGAACCCACAATTTTGTGCAAAAATCACTCAAAAATTCCAAATTATAATTCAATAATTTATGCCAATAAAGCATTTTACGATAGCTTTATGCTTAGTGAAAATGAAGTTATTGGACAAAATTATGATTTTTTATTTAGACAACTTGATTTGGATAATTTTTCGCAAGACCAAATTGAATATGGAAGGCTCTTAAAAGCGGTTCGCGACCATCAAGATTGTTCGGTGGTTTTGTCAAATTTTAATTGGCACTTTAAGAATCAAAATAGCAAATTGCATATTCATTTTTCGGCACTTAAAAATAATAAAAAAGATATTTCAAACTACGCTATTTTTAGTTTTTTAAAAATTGAAAATTCTGAAAATAAAGATGATTCGAATTTCGTAAAAAATAACTCAAATATTGCATTACTTCGAGTTTTAGAAAGAACGCTTCGCAGTGAAAGATTGCTGCGTGAAATTGCTAATTTAATTATTTCCGATGTCAAAATTAACTCTCTTGCCCAAACCATCGCCAAAATTTTGTGTGAACATCTAAAATGCGATCGTTGTATAATTCATGATTTTAAAAAAGGAAAAACCGATTTTGTGATAGAATATTGTAGTAATTTTTCTTCTAAAATGTTGCCAAAAGAAAGTGATGAAATTAGTTTAAGTAATATTGATAATGTCAAAAAATATATCAATTTTCAAAATAATTTTTACAAAAAATTCGGTTCGAACAAAAAAAATTCTTCAATCTCAATTGTGCCAGATGTTTTAAATGATCATAATTTTGAAGAGATAAAAAATATTTGCAGTCAATATGCCATAGCCTCGCAAATCGCTATTACCACGAATTTCGGAGGGCTAGTTAATGGTGGTATTTATTTACATCAAAGTGAAAAAAGAGTGTGGAATCAAGATGAAATTGATTTAATCGAAATCGTCGCCGAGCAATTTTCAATAGCTCTTGATCGTTCATCATCTATTCAAAAAGTGATGATTGCCAATCACTCCCTTATGGAAAAAACCATGTTGCTTAAGGCATCTCTTAAGCAAGAAAAAGAAATGCGCAAAATGCAAAATGAATTTGTGGCCTTGGTTTCGCATGAATTCAAAACTCCACTTCAAATTATCGATGGCAATCGTGAATTAATTACCAGAAAATTGAAGAATATCAATTGCCAAGATGAATCGGTTTTCAATTATCTGAACAAGATTAAAACTGGGATTTTGCGAATGAATGGTCTAATAAATAGCACCTTGCATTTGGCAAAAATGGAAAATGGTTCCAAGGCAATAAATGTTGATATTCAGCCTTTAAATCTTCAACAATTATTACAAGAAATTATTGATAAGAATAGTAATTTAGCATTGCAAAAAAATATCGAAATTCTGCATAAAATTACCGATTTGCCAGAAAATTATTTTAGCGACATTAAATTGCTTGACCATATTTTTACTAATCTAATTTCTAATGCTATAAAATATTCAAATATAAACTCTGAAGTAAAAATAATTGGCAAAACTATGGATGATTGCATTGCCATTCGCATCATTGATTACGGCATCGGCATTCCACAAAAAGATTTACAAAATGTTGGTAAAAAATTTTACCGAGCCACCAATTCATTATCAGTAGCAGGGACTGGAATTGGAATTTATTTAACTAAACATTTCATTGATTTATTATCTGGAAAATTAATAATTGATAGCAAAGAAAACTTTGGCACCAATGTCACCATAATTTTAAAAAAATAATTTATGTTTCGTAATTTCAAATTTTTATTAATATTTTTAACAACTTTTTTTTCAGCTTTTTTGGTGAATAATGTTTTTGCTCAAGAACAGTCTTCGTCAGAGCCAAAAGAAGAGGAGGCGCCTTATGCAGGTCCAAAAGTTTCTGGGAGTATTCTTTATCAGATTCAAGCCGATCATATTATGAGTTCGAACCAAAGAAAAGATGTCAAGGGAACTAACGGTTTTGTTTATATCGAACCAAATATTGGGCTACATTTTGACCAAAATTGGTCACTTAAAACCCAGTGGCGTATTCAAGATAATAACACTTTAACTACTCGCGATAAAAATAATCCAGAGCGTTATCGAACTTTTTTTAATTCCGAGCGCGGATTCAATGTTTCTGATACTGGATTACTAATTGAAGAACTAAAATTATTTTACGAAAATGAGGATATGAAATTTACTTTGGGTAAATTTGACCCTACCTTTGGTTCGGCTCATCGAAAATCCAAAAGAATTGGAGTTTTTGCTTCGCAAATTACCGAAGATTATAATTTGCGAGAAAAAATTGGTGGGAGTATTACTGCTTTGCTTGAGGGGGGGCAACTTTCATTTAGTACCTTTTTTTCTGATGCCACTGATCTTAGTAGAAGTGCCATTAATGATAGAAAAAAAGAGATACGCAATAATGGATTGGCAGGCAATACCGGGAGTTTATCATCTTATTCTTTGCAATATGAGGGTGAAGATTTTGCTGGTGTAGAAAATTGGTTTTATAATTTGGGTTATCGAAGCTTAGGGGTCGATCAAGCGGGTAGAAAGCGTGAAACTGGCTATGTTGTTGGAACTGAATATTTGCATAAGGTTAGTAGCCTTACCTCATTAATTCCATTCGCTGAACTGGTTAGAATTCAAAATTTTGGCGGTGAAAATAAAAGAGTGGGCAATTATTATACCTTCGCCATGATTGGTAAATATTCCAGCTGGACAGCAAGCACTTCATTAATTATTAGAAATATTAAGAGACCGCATACCAATATTGCAAATTTAAAAAAATCTTCCAATGATAGACAGTTACAATTTTCAATAGGATATAAATTTACCGACAATTTAACGGTTGATGTTAGTAGAGCATTAATCCGCGAAGATGGCTTTAGTGGCGGTGTCTTTGGGGGTAACATTAATTATTTATACAAATTTTAATGAAAAATTTTGCTAAAAAAACCGCCAGTTCTTTAATTGAATTTTCTCTTATAATTTTATTTGTTGGAATTTTTTTTGTAGCAATTTATCAAGGTTATTTTGTATATTTGGAATCTAAATTGGTATCCGCAAAAACTTTAACTAAAAACTCCATAGTTGGAAGATTAAAAAATCATGTATTTTGGTTTGAAACTACTCTAGACGAGAGTTTTAATAACGGAGAAAATTCCGAAAATAACCCAATTTCGAAATGGAACAATGTTAAAATTCAAGTTGAAAATTCTGTTAATTTTTATGCTCCGCAAAACACCGATCCAAATAGTTTTAATTATGAACCAAATTCAATAATAAATATTTCAGGTCCAAAATACAAAAAATATGGAATTAATGGACTACCAACTTTGAATTTTGTAAATAGCTCAATAATTTCTCAATTTTTGGTAACTGATTTAAATAACAAAATTATTGGAAATGATGATTTTTATTTGTATTTAGTGGCAGAAATTGATGAATTTTCAAAAAATGCAACAATTTTTGACAATGTTTGTTTAAAAACCAATAATGGGGCTACCTCAGATGTAAATTTGGCGGTAAATAATTGCAATCCAAAGCTAACTATGAAAGTTGACCCGCTTGGCAATGTCAATAATTTAGTTTCAAATAATCTAGGGGATAAACAGGTTGAGACAGAAATTTTTTATTCACTAAAGCCAAAAGCCTATATATTTTCATTACATAGAATTTATGGTAGTAAATTTGCTTTTGAAGTTGATGGAGAAAGGATTTTATATGACAAAAATGATGAGCTGGGAGATGTGAATTTTTTACCAATAAAGCTGGGTAGAAATGGAATTGTTAGCGATGTTAAATCGGAAATAAATATTTCGGAATTTATAGTGATTAATGGTTCAATAACTGCATTACAAAAAAAGGAAATTGAAAATTACTTAGCAAAAAAATTTAATATAAAAATTAAAAATAACTCATAATAGCTAAAAATTCTATATTTAAGAAATATATGTTAAGGTTGTAAAATCTTGCTTGCAGTTTTTTTTATAAAAATTATAATTATAGTAAAAAAATATACATAAATATGAACAAAAACTTTATTAGCTGGATTTTAATTTTTATTGTGATTGTTTCCTTATCCAATATTATTAGCTCTTCCGATGGGTTATCTGGTAATAAAATTAACTTTTCTGACTTTATGCGTAAAGTCAATGATGGCGAAGTGGTGCAGGTTGATATTAAGGGCAATGAGCTTGAGGGGATTGCCAAAGATAGCTCTAGATTTTTTGTTCATTTGCCTCAATATCCAAATTTGATTGAAAAGCTTCAAGAAAAAAATGTAACAATTAATTCATTGCCTTTGGTTAGCAAATCCGAAAAAATATTTGCTGGTCTTATGGGTTGGCTTCCATTTATTATTATGATTGGCTTATGGCTATATTTTGCCAAATCGGCTTCAGGCAAGGGTGGTGCTGGTGGTGCCTTTGGCTTTGGCAAATCCAGAGCCAAATTATTGCAAGAAAACAAAAATAAAATAACCTTTGTTGATGTTGCAGGAATTGATGAGGCAAAACAAGAGCTTACCGAAATTGTTGATTTCTTGAAAAATCCAAAAAAATATACTGATGTTGGTGCAAAAATTCCTAGAGGATGTTTATTGATTGGTTCACCTGGAACTGGCAAAACATTGCTTGCAAGGGCAATTGCTGGAGAAGCTGGTGTGCCATTTTTTTCAATCTCTGGTTCAGATTTTGTGGAAATGTTTGTTGGTGTTGGTGCTAGCAGGGTTCGCGATATGTTTGAACAGGCAAAAAAATCTGCTCCTTGTATTGTTTTTATTGATGAAATCGATGCAGTTGGAAG
Organism: uncultured Rickettsia sp.; assembly: GCA_964505265.1. Classification (GTDB taxonomy): domain Bacteria; phylum Pseudomonadota; class Alphaproteobacteria; order Rickettsiales; family UBA1997; genus CAILUF01. The sequence continues at coordinate 69,638 of CAZDGN010000005.1, read as the reverse complement.
GCATCGCGGTTCAGGAGTTGGTGGGGGCAATGATGAAAGAGAGCAAACACTTAATCAAATGCTTGTTGAGATGGATGGTTTTTCTGATAATGAGGGTGTGGTGGTAATTGCTGCAACAAATCGCCCAGATGTTCTGGATAGGGCATTGCTTCGCCCAGGTAGGTTTGACCGTCAAATAACTGTGCCTAATCCTGATATTTTGGGAAGAGAGCAAATTTTAAATGTTCATCTAAAAAAAATCAAAATGGCAAGTGATATTAACCCAAAAATTATTGCTAGAGGAACACCAGGTTTTGCTGGAGCTGACTTGGCAAATCTGGTTAATGAAGGTGCTTTAATGGCTGCTCGCAATAATCAAATTATGGTCACTATGAAGAATCTTGAGGATGCTAAAGACAAGATTATGATGGGAAGTGAGAGAAGGTCAATGGTAATGCAGAAATCTGAAAAGGAATTAACTGCTTATCATGAGGCGGGTCACGCAATTACCGCCTTAAATTGCGATAATTCTGATCCGATACATAAAGCTACAATCATACCAAGAGGCAGAGCGCTTGGCTTGGTAATGAGACTTCCTGAAAATGATCGCTTTTCGATTTCTCGTGCTAAATTGAATGATGATTTAGTTGTGGCAATGGGAGGAAGAGTTGCTGAAGAAATTATTTTTGGCTATGAAAAAGTTACAACTGGTGCAATGTCTGATATTGAGCAGGCAACAAATATGGCTAAAAATATGGTCGTAAAGTGGGGCTTGAGCGATAAGGTTGGAACTGTAGATTTTAGTGATGATAATGAATCAAAACTTTATGGTTCAACCAAAAATTATTCCGAAGAAACTGGAAAATTAATTGATGCAGAAATTAAAAGAATTGTTGACGAAGCCTATAAAAGAGCCAAAAATATCCTTACTGAAAAACGCAAGGATTTAGAAAAACTTGCAGAAAAATTACTAGAATATGAAACGCTCTCGGGCGACGAAATTAAGGATTTGCTTGAAGGTAAAGAAATTAGAAAGCCAACAATTGTGGATAATAATGACAATAATTCTAGCGGATCATCTCATTTTATTCCAAATGTTAGTGAAAGCTAAGATAAATAGTTTAATAGTGGCATAAATTATTTGAATAATTTAATTAACTTAAAAATGTAATCAAATTTTATGTTTAATTTTAACCAACAATTTTTATTATATGCAATTTGAAGTCCAGAAATCGGTTCTATTAAAAGCTATAGCTGATACCAATGGTGCTGTGGAAAAAAGAAATACCATCGAAATTTTACAAAATATAAAAATCGATGTTGCTGATGATAAGGTTATTTTAACCGCAACCGATATGGATATTTTAATATCTTCTGAATTTGCCTGCGACATGAAAACTTCAGGAAAAACCACTGTTCCTGCACAGATGTTTTTTGATATTATCCGAAAAATTCCTGATGGTTTAGTGCTTTTAAAGCTTGAAAATAACAGCAATTTACAAATAAAATCGGGTCGCTCAAAATTCTCTTTACCTTGTATTGATGCCGAAGAATACCCATCTCTTGCTGAAGGAGAATTTAGTAACTTTCTTGAAATTGAGGGTTTAAAATTTGCCAAAATTATCGACCAATCACGCTTTGCAATTTCGCAAGACGAAAGCAGGTACTACCTAAATGGTCTGTATTTTCAGGCTTTTCAATCTGACCAAGTTAAGCAAATTCGAACCGTTGCCACTGATGGTCATCGTTTAGCATTATCGTTTTTTGATGCCGAAATTAACGAAACTTTCGCCGTAATAATTCCAAGAAAATCGGTGAATGAAATTCGTCGGATTATTGAAGGTGTAAAAAATATTAAAGTGGCAATTTCTAGAACAAAAATCAAAATCACCGCTGATAAATCAATGATTTTAAGTAAATTAATTGATGGCGAATATCCTGATTACCAAAAAGTAATTCCAAAAAATAACACCGCAATTGCATTGGTTCAAAAGAAACCTTTGTTTGATTGTGTTGATCGCGTAGCTACTATGGCAATGGATAAGCATAAATCGATTAAAGTTATTTTAGAAAATGGCAAAATCTCTTTCCAGATTGGTTCAGATGATAACATCATTGCCTTTGAAGAAATGGAAGTGAATTATAGTGGAGAAAGAATCGAAACTGGCTTTAATGCAAAATATTTTCTTGATATTATTTCTCACATTGATAAAGATGAGATAATTATTCGCTTCCGCGATTCAATGGCTCCAGCCTTGATTGAGGCTCAGGATTTAAATTCAGTTTTTGTAATTATGCCAGTTAGAGTTTAGTTTTTAACATAAAAAAACTGTAAATGGATGTAGCAATTGAAAAGCTTATAATAAATAATTTTCGGAATTTTTTTCAAAAAAAACTAGAATTTAGCGGTCAGCAAGTTATTTTCTGTGGCAATAATGGTGTTGGCAAAACCAATGGTCTTGAAGCGATTTCATTAATTGGTAGAAATAAATCACTTCGTGAAGATGATTTTGATGAAATGATTAATATAGAATCATCAAAAACCAATCCTGAATTTACTATTTTCGCTGAACTTGTTAATCACGATTATATTAATAATATTGCAGTTAAATATAATTTATTTACCAAGAAAAAAATTTTAGAATATAATGGAGAATCAATTAGTGTTAGGCGTCAAAATGATTTAAAAAATTATTTAATCAATTTTATCATTTTAACTCCACAAATTGAGCAATTATTTATTCAAGGTAAATCCCAGCGCCGAGACTATCTCGACAAAATCGTTTGTGATATTGATATTTCTCATCAAACTCGCATCAATAATTATCAAAAATTACTGAAGGAGCGTTTGCTAATTTTACAGAAATATAAAAATCAAACTGGTTCAAATAAATGGCTAGATATTGTTGAAAATAATATTGCCGAAAGCGGCATAGCAATTGCATTTGCTCGAATTGAGGCGGTCGAATTTTTTAATAAGGCAATAAATTCCTTCACTTCAAATTTTCCAAAAACTATTTTAATTATTAAAGGCGAAATTGAGGATAAAATCATTGGAAGTTCAGCACTAAATCTCGAAAATTTCTATAAAGAAAAACTTAAAAATAATCGGCAAAATGATTTAGAAAGTTTTAAGACAGAATTTGGGGTGCATCGAGCCGATTTCGATGCAATTTTTGTTGCTAAAAATTTATCGGCACTAAAATCTTCAACGGGAGAACAAAAAGCAATAATGCTTTCAATAAGTTTGGCTAGAGCGAAAATATCAAGAAACTATAAAAATCAACCAACTATTCTGCTTTTTGATGAAGTGGTTTCACATATGGATTTAAGCCGAAAAACTGCACTTTTCAATGAAATAAATGAAATCAATTTACAAAGTTTTTATACCGCAACATCATTTGATTTAATACCAATTGAGCTGCAAAACAAATTTCAAATTATAAATTTTTCAATATGACCAAAATTTTAGTAATTGGTGCAGGTGCCATTGGCTGTTATTATAGTGCAAGACTTGCCCAAATGGGTTGCCAAGTAGTTATTTATTCAAGAAATGATGCAAAATTAGTCTTGCAAAATGGAATATTGATTAAAAGTTATCTCGGTGATTTTCTGTTTAGACCATATCAAGTAATTGATGATTTAGAAAATTTTCATCATGAATTGGATTATATTTTAATTGCCACCAAATCATTACCAGATATAGATTTAAGGGCAATGATTGCTAAAGTAATTTCCGATAAAACTAAAATTATTTTAATTCAAAATGGTATTAATATTGAAGAGGAAATTGTTAAAAATTTTAATAACTGTTTGATTAGTTGCATTGCCTTTATTGGGGTAAGTCGAGAATTTAGTGCTGGAAAATTTAATGGCATAATTAATCATCAAGAATATGGCAAGCTTATAGTTGGTGCTTATGGCGAAAATACTAACAAAAAAGTGGTTGAAGATTTTGTAAATTTGTTTGATAAAAATTTTGTAGAAATTGAATTTACCAATAATATTAAATTGGAGCGTTGGAAAAAATTAATATGGAATGGAGCCTTTAATCCTTTATCAGTGGTGCTGGGCTGCAAAACAACTGAAGAAATAATTAACAATAAATTAGCACTAAATCTAGCGCAAAACATAATGACAGAAATTTATTTTTTGGCAAAAGAAGATGGTTGCGGATTGCCAAATGATATTATCAAAAAAAATATTCTTGCAACTAAAAAAATGAAGCCTTATAAAACTAGTATGCTATTAGATTTTGAAGCACAAAGACCCCTTGAAATTGAAGCAATAATTGGCAATGCCATTAAATTTGCCCAAACAAAATCGCTTAATGTTCCAATTTTATCGACTATTTATGCAATTATTTCAAACCTTGAAGGCTATAAAAAAAATCATTAATCCAGCTTCGTTAATTATATTTATATTTTTTATTTCATGTGCAGTTAGAGCTGAAGATAAATCGGTAATTCTCGACGAAAAAAAAGCCGAATTTGTGGAAGAGAAAAAATCTGAAGTTGTGGAGGAGAAAAAGGAACCAAAAAAATCCACCTCAGAAATTATAAAGCCTAGCAAGTCAGTCAAATCAAGTACAAAATCTAAAAATAAAAGTTCTAAAAAAACCAAAAGCAAAAAAATAATTCGTAAAAAAATTATAAAAAAAATTTATGTTGAAAAAACTCCTCAAGCCAATGAAAAAAATGAAAATATCATAGAAATTAAAAAAGAAGAACCAAAAATTTTGCCTGTTATTGAAAAGCCAAGCGAAGATGATATTGAAATTTCGAGTGAATATTATATTCAATCGGAGCTAAAGGACAATTGCGATAGACTCACAGCTGGCGAGTGTTTTCGAGCCGATAAATTTTTTGGTGAAGCTTATCATCATTATAGTTTGTTGACAATATTCGATAATAAAGCAGTGATTGAACAATATTATGAGGGAAACGGTAAGAACAAAGATTTTATAAAGGTTGCCAACGGGGATTTTTTAATAAATTCCAAAAAAAATAATAAAATTTTTTTAAGTATAAAAAATGGTATAGTGACAGAATTATTCTTGCTCAAAGGTGATTTAAGTATTGAAGAAAAAGTTGAAAGTGATTGCCAAATTACCGATAAATTATTAGCATTTTATCGTCTTTACAAGCCCAATGAATATAAGGAAATGAGTGTTTTTGTAAAAAATCCAGAAAATTTTAAAGGTTTGGTTGAGACTATAATTTTTACTCCAAAATATCAGCCAAATGTATTTTATGCCAATATTCAACAAGATAAAGAGGCTAACAAAATTATTGGCAATTTAAATATTTGTAAGATTGGCGATGAATTAGAGGGTCTATCAAGGGATTTTACTAGGTCGCAATGTAATAGAAAATTTAGATGTACAATGGAAAATCTTCAAAAATATGGCTCTGAAGGCTTTTTAACTAAAGATCGGGAATTTCCATATTATGAATTTTATCGATATAATAAAATTATTTCATTAAATAAAAACCAGATTGAAGGGCTTATGGGAGAGGTTGCAAAGCTGAGCCGCGAAGATAAGGAGATATTAAAAAGAGAATGTTTTGATGATAAAAATATCGACTTAATTTCATGTTCAAAGGCTGAGAAGTGCGATGATTACTTGGTTGTGGAGAATTGTGAAGTGAAGTATTTTTACGATAATGATAAGTTAAAATTTTCAAAATAAATTGAAAATAAATTTTTAATTTTTTTTCTAAAAAATATTCAGATTTAAAAAATCCTATTGCAATTTATCCAGTATATAAGGCGGTTTATAAGAGTTTTAAAAAAACTATAAAAAAAAATTTATAACTACTTGACAACTAAAAAAAAGACTGCATAATTATTGCCCTTCGAAAATTTAAATAATTTAAAAATTAAAGAATTGAAGGAATTTATTTTTGAAATAAAAATAGATTGAAATCGTGAATATTTGATAGTTAGAGAATACCGCAGTTTAAGTTTTAGGTCAAAAACATAAAATTTAAACATGCAAATATAATTCAATTAAATTATAGTTCAAAATCTCAAGATAAACCTTATATCTTACTCAATATCTTATGTAGATTTAATTCTGCATATAGATTTTTAAATTAAGCAAAATAAGGGCATTTGATGGATGCCTTGGCATAAAGAGACGACGAAGGACGTGACAGGCTGCGATAAGCTTCGGGTAGGTGCCAATAACCTTTGATCCGAAGATTTCCGAATGGGGGAACCCGCTTTCTTTTAGAAAGCATCCTTAAATCAATAAATAGTTTAAGGAGGACATACCTAGGGAACTGAAATATCTAAGTACCTAGAGGAAAGGACATCAATAGAGACTCCGTTAGTAGTGACGAGCGAACGCGGACTAGGCCAGTCTTAAGAGTTTGAAAATTAGAACAACCTGGAAATGTTGACCATAGTGGGTGATAGTCCCGTATAAGTAAATCAAATTTTTAAGCTAGAGTAGGGCGGGACACGTGAAATCCTGTCTGAAGTGGATTTAATTCCGGGGGTGGACCAGTTCATCCAAGCCTAAGTACTCCTTTATGACCGATAGTGAACAAGTACCGTGAGGGAAAGGTGAAAAGAACCCCGATAAGGGGAGTGAAATAGAAACTGAAATCGAATGCCTACAAGCAGTCAGAGCCGGTTAGCCGGTGATGGCGTACCTTTTGTATAATGGGTCGGCGAGTTAATTTTGTTGTGCAAGCTTAAGCCATTAGGTGGAGGCGTAGCGAAAGCGAGTCCTAACAGGGCGCATTAGTACAGCGAATTAGACCCGAAACTAGATGAGCTAGTCATGGCCAGGTTGAAGGTAGGGTAACACCTACTGGAGGACCGAACACGTAACTGTTGCAAAAGTTTGTGATGAGCTGTGATTAGGGGTGAAAGGCTAAACAAATCTAGATATAGCTGGTTCTCTGCGAAATCTATTTAGGTAGGGCGTCATATGATTACTGTTGGGGGTAGAGCACTGTCAAGGCTAGGGGGTCCAAAAGACTTACCAAACCTTAACAAACTCCAAATACCAACAAGTTCAGCGTGGCAGGCAGACAGCGGGTGCTAAGGTCCGTTGTCGAGAGGGAAACAGCCCAGACCACCGTCTAAGGTCCCTAAATTATCACTAAGTGGGAAAGGAAGTGAAGAGGCCAAAACAACCAGGAGG
>CAZDGN010000005.1:0-57500 GCA_964505265.1 uncultured Rickettsia sp. | reverse complement strand
TTATTTTATTAATGAATCCCGAATACTTTAATTTTCTATCGGTAAAAATTATTCAAGAAATTTCTCAAATAATTGGTGAGCAAAAGGATTGGTTTTTTGATGATATTATAAAAATTTTAGAAAACCTAAAATCAAACTTTGAAAATAATTTTGAAATTATAATTCACAATTCAAAAAAACAAAAAACTAAAGTGGCTTTTGATAATTTAATTCTTAAATTGCTTAGAGAATGCAAAGTAGAAAAAATTAAAGAAAATATTGATGAATTAAATCGTAAATTAAATGAAATAAAATCTCATTTAAAGAATAAAAAGGAATATCTTATCAAAAACAATAAAGCTGACCAAGATTTAATTAAAATATGCAAAAACGATTTAATTGAAGGATATTATAAAATAAATAATATTAAAAACACAAAAATATTTCAAATAAACATTCCTAGTAAAGATGTTAAGCCTAATAAAATTTTAATAATAAATCCAATTTACGATAAAGAGCCATTTATTAAAGATTCGAAAATAAGCACTGATATTGGGAGGGCTATTGGTGAAGAAATGGCTAAATCCGAAAATAGATTAATTACGAATGAAATAATTAACAAAATTAAGCCAGAATCCCAAAAAATTGATCTCAATAAGTTCCATAATATTATTTTGCAAATTCCAAATATAAAAGATGCTGTAATAATATTATTATCAAATCCTTATGAATTAACAAGGGAATTGAAGAAGCGCACATTTTATAACAATAATTTTAAATCCTTGAATGATGAAGACAAAAAATTATATCCGCAAAAATATAATAAAGAGCAGATTGGTTTTTATGAAATTTTTGTTGAAAATAAACCATATGAAATTCCTGTTTACAATTATTATAGTGATAAGGCGGATGGGGTGATGGTACTGGATAAATCAAGACTTGGAACGATTATTCAATATGATATGAGTGACGATTATAAAGAACGAGAATCGGCAATAGCGCAAATCGATGAAATTTTACGAGAGAAAAAATTTGATGAGAATTTTACCAAAGAATTTTATTTAGATTTGATTGAATTTGATGACAATAATCAATATTTCAAAAATTTACTTGATCAAGAAAAGCAACCTGATTGGATTAAGCAAAAAGGCGATAGAGCTGAGCAGAAAAAATTCCTAGAGCAACATGTAATTTTTGTATTTAAACAGGCTTTTGAAATTGAATTCGCCAAAAATTTCTTCGGTTATTTATTTGAAATAGAAAAGGAATATTAGAACTATTAACTTGATAAATAAATATTTAATAAAAATTCAATTTTAAAAAATTATAAATTTAAAATATCAAATTTTCCTTGATAAATATCAATTCTCCCTCCCAAAATTTTTTTGTAAAAAAAATTTTACCCTCTGAGCAAGGGGAGGGTGATGACACTGCTAATTTTATGAGAGGAAAATTTTACTATTTTGCGAGGCTTTATGCCCAACATTTTTTTAAGTAATTTTTGAAAAAACTATTTTTGAAATAATGGAAACACTAGCGGTTCCAAGCTCCCAGACTTTACGGGGGAGAGTAGGATTAGGCTGGCATTGCAAGCATTTCAAAAATAATTTTTTTATAAAAATTACACGATTTATTTTGTTTTCAAGCAAGATTTGAAATTTAACTTTGATTTTGTGGTGAAAATAAATCCTATTTCTTAAATTTTTTATTGATGTAAATTTGTTGAATTATTGACAACAAATTGCTCCACGTCCAATAAATAACTAAGCCCGCAGGAAATGTTGCCAAAACAATAGTTAAGCCGTAGGGCATATATTTTAAAATTTTAGCTTGAGTTGGGTCGGCTGGAGGAGGGCTTAAGCGTTGTTGTATGATCATGGTTGCCCCCATTAAAATTGGCCAAACTCCGAGAGTAAAGCTAGTAGAAATTTCAAATGGAAGTAGCCCAAATAAATTTAAAATAGTTGTTGGGTCTGGTGCCGATAAATCTTTTATCCAGCCAAAAAACTCGGCATGACGCATATCAAGAGTTACATAAAATACTTTGTAAAGAGCAAAAAATACTGGAATTTGAATGATGATCGGAAGGCATCCGCTGGCAGGATTGATTTTTTCTTTTTTGTAAAGCTCCATCATTTCTTTGTTTAAAGCCATCTTGTCATCACTAAATCTTTCGCGAATTTTTTGCATTTGTGGTTGCAGTTTTTTCATTTTTGCGATGGCTTCGTAAGATTTATTTGCCATTGGAAATAAAGCTAATTTCACAATAACGGTCATTCCAAGAATTGCTAAACCGAAATTGCCAAATATTTTGTATAAAAACTCAATAACAAAGAAAAATGGCTTGGTTAAAAAGTAAAACCAGCCAAAATCAACGGCTCTATCGAATAATTTTAAATTTAATTCCTTGTTATATGAATCTAAAATTTTTACTTTTTTGGCACCTGCGAATAAGTGTTGTTCGATGGAAATTTCTTCGCCTTGATTGATCGCAAGTTCTTGACCAATAAAATCAACATTGTAAAGGTGATTTTGATTTTTTAATTGATGAGAAAAATTGGCTTCAAAGGAAATTTTTTTATCTGGAATAATAGAGCTAAGCCAGTATTTATCGGTAATGCCAAGCCATGATCCAGAATTGCCATTATCAGTGAATTTTAAATTATTTTCTTCAAGAATTTTTTCGTAGGTAGTTTCGTTTAAGATGCCATTGAAGGTGCCAATCAAGCCTTCATGCAAGATGTAAGCCGATTTGTTTAAATTTAAAATTGAGCGATTGATGCGACCATAATTGGCAATAGAAATAGCTTGTGCAGAATTGTTTTTTACCGATTGAGAAATGGTAAATAGATAATTTTCGTCAAGTGAAATTTTGATTTTAAATTCAATATTTTGAGAATTTGTCCAAGATAAGGTAACAGGATTTTCTGGAGTTAAATTATTTGAATCGGCTTGCCAGAGGGTATCGTTTTTTGGCAGTTCTAGATTTAAATTTGAGCTGGCAAAGCCAAAATCAACGAAATATCTATCTTTGGTTTGTGCTGGTGAAAATAAAACCACCTCTTCTTTTTTATCAATCTTGACAAAATATTTTGCCAAAGTTAAATCATCAAAGCGTGCACCCCTTAAATTGATGGAGCCGTGAAGTGAGTTGCTAGAAATTTTGATGCGTTCATTATTTTCTTTTTCAATAATTTCTTGGCGAGTTTTTAAAGAAACGGGGGTTTTTTCTTCGTCGGATATTTTATTTAAGCTGGCCGAAGAATTTGCAGTTGAATCAGTCTTGTTATTGCTTTCTAACTGGGTTGAAGATGTTTTTTCTTGCAAATTATTTTGCATAGAAATTTTTTCCATACGCGGTTTTTCGTAAAACCATGCCCAGCTAATCATTATAATAACCGAGAGGGTGGTGGCTAGAAGTAAATTTTTATTGTTATCTTTATTCATTTTGCAAATTATTTATTTATTAAACATTCTTTGAGGGCTTCATTTATCGTGTTGATTGGAATAATTTTTAAATTATCGAGAACCTCCTTGGGCATTTCCTCGAGATCTTTGATATTGGCTTTTGGAATTAATACTTTTTTGATGCCACCACGAAGTGCCGATAATAATTTTTCTTTAAGTCCGCCGATTTCTAGAACCTTGCCACTTAAAGTAATTTCACCCGTCATAGCGATAAAGCGGTCGATTTTTTTCTCACTTAAAATTGATGCCAAACATACCGATAAAGCGACCCCAGCCGAAGGTCCGTCTTTTGGCGTAGCTCCTTCTGGAACATGAATGTGAAAATCAAATTTGTTAAATTTTTTGGCATCAATTTTTAAATCCTTAGCAATTGATCTAACGTAGCTTAGCGAAGCCTTAGCCGATTCTTTCATAACCTCGCCAAGTCGGCCGGTAATTTGAATTTTACCATTGCCTTCGAATTTTAAAACTTCAATTTCTAGTAAATCTCCGCCATAAGGTGTATAGGCTAAACCTGTTGCAACTCCAACTAAATCTTTGGCTCTAACTTTGCCAAAATCCCTTTTTTGTGGACCTGCGAATTCTTTTAAATTTTCGTTGGTAATATTTATTTTTTGCTGTTTTTTAGCAATGATTTGGCGAACCGATTTGCGCACTAAATTTTCGATTTCGCGATTTAAATTTCTAACACCCGCTTCAAATGTATAATGGCGAATTAGGGTTAAAATGGCATCGCCACTGACTGAAAATTCTTTATTATTTAAGCCATTTTCTTTTAATAATTTAGGGACAATATGTTGTTTGGCAATTTCTAATTTTTCATTTTCGGTATAGCCAGAAACATTAATAATTTCCATACGGTCGCGAAGCGGAATTGGAATTGAGTTCAGTGAATTTGCGGTTGCCACGAAAATTACTTTCGATAAATCATAATCGATTTCCAAATAATGATCGGAAAAATTTTTATTTTGCTCGGGGTCAAGCACTTCAAGCAATGCTGAAGCTGGGTCGCCACGAAAATCATTTGACATTTTATCAATTTCATCAAGAAGCATTAGCGGGTTAATGGTTTCGGCTTTTTTCATTGATTGAATTATTCTTCCAGGCATAGCACCGATATAGGTGCGACGATGACCGCGAATTTCTGATTCATCTTTAACCCCACCAAGCGAAACCTTAACATATTTTCGATTCAAGCTTTCGGCAATCGATTTGGCAAGTGAAGTTTTACCAACTCCAGGTGCGCCAACCAAGCATAAAATTGGACCTTTGGCACCTTTAGTTTTGATTTGAACGGCAATAAATTCTAAAATACGGTCTTTAATTTTATTTAAACCAAAATGGTTTTTATCAAGAATTTTTTGAGCTTGATTTAAATCAGTAATCGGTTCGCTTTGTTCACTAAAAGGTAGTGATACTACCCACTCCAAATAATTTCTAACTACACCAGATTCTGCAGAAAAACTGCTGGATTTTTGCAATTTTCCAAGTTCATATTCAAGTTTTTTTCGAATTTCTTTGGAGACATTTATTTTGGCGATTTTATTTTTTAACTCTTTAATTTCTGGATCTTCGTCTTGACCTAATTCTTTTTTAATATTTTTAAGTTGTTCGTTAAAATATATTTCTTTTTGATGTTTGGTGAATTTATCTTGAATTGCCTTGTTAATTCTTTCTTCAGCTTCAAAAATTTCTATTTCGGTTTTTAAAATTTTTAATAATTTAAATAACTTCTTTTTAACATTATTTTCTTGTAAAATTTCTTGTTTTTGTAAGTTGGTAGAATTGATATGGTTGGCGATAAAATATACCACATCTTCGGTGGTTTTTATTTTCGGAATTTCGTTTAAAATCTCTGGGGTGATTTTTTTATTATGTTGAGCATATTTACCAAAATTATCAGCACAAGATTTTATAAGCCCAATTAAATCCTTATCGCTTGCGGATTCTTTAGTTTTTTTGGCAATTGAAATTGTACTAAAATATGAGCCATTTTCCGACCAAAAAGTTTTTAATTTTGCCACAAAAAAACCTTGCAATATTATTTTTACATTGCCGTCGGGAGTTTTAATATATTCTTGGATTTTGCAAATAGTTCCGATTTCAAACATATCCTCGTTTGTTTCAACATCGCTTTTTGGGGTTTTTTGCATTATGGCAAAAATCGGAAGCTGGTTTTTAAATGCTTCTTGGGCTGTGTTAATTGATTTTGATCTGCCAATTAGAATAGTTGAGGTATTATTTGGAAATATCGCAACATCGCGAAGCGGTATGGTAAAGAAAAATTTTTGGTTGACGGAGTTTTTAATGTCGTTTTCGGCATTATCATTTTCAAGCCTAGATTCAGTTTTATTGTTTGTTTTTTTTTGCTCTTTTATGTTAGAAATTTTCATTGTTTGTAGTTTATTTACTAAAATATTTTGGTTATTTTTTGCAATAATTATAGTTGTATTTCAATTGTTGTATTTGCATATTTTATTTTTAATTCTAAAATCTGCAATTACAAAATAAAATAAATATATTTTTTTAAAATGTCTTACGATAAAAATAATATTTTTGCAAAAATTATTCGCGGAGATTTACCCGCTCACAAAATTTATGAAGATGAAAATATTTTAGCCTTTAACGATATTTCAAAAGCCAGCCCAGTCCATGTTTTGGTGGTTCCAAAGGGCGAATATGTTGATTTTATTGATTTTGTTTCGCGAGCTAATCCTGAAATAGTTGTTGATTTTTTTAAAAAAATATCGCAAATCGCTAAAGAATTAAATGTTGTTGTTGATGGTTTTAGATTAATCACAAATAATGGCTCCAATGCCCATCAAACCGTAAAGCATTTTCATGTGCATTTACTTGCAGGAAAAAAACTTGGGCCACTAATATCGTCAGATAATTTAAATAGATAAATTTATGGATAAAAAAATTCACGATTCAACTCGAATAATTCATGCAGGAAGAAATCCAAAAGAGCAGGGCTGGATGGTCAATCCGCCGATTTACCAAACTTCTACCATAGTTTTTCCTTCCTTTAAAGATTTGCTTTATGCGGAGAGGGGATATTCCAATAATGATTTGGTTCAACCTTACGAACTTAAATATGGTAGATACGGAACCCAAACCAATTTTGCTTTAGAACAAGCGGTTGCTGAAATTGAGGGTGGTTATAACACTTTTGTCACCTCATCGGGAGCGGCTGCAATCAATACTGCGCTTATTGCTTTTTTAAAAAGTGGCGATCATATGTTGTTGGTTGATAATGTTTATTCACCAACTCGAGGCTTTGCCGATAAATTTTTAAAAAAATTAGGCATCGAAACTTCATATTTTGATCCAAAAATTGGTTCAGATATTGCTAAACTTATTAAGAAAAATACTAAGGTTATTTTTATGGAAAGTCCGGGGTCGCAAACCTTTGAGATTCAGGATGTTTCGGCAATTTGCAAGGTCGCTAAAAAAAATAATGTTACAACTATACTCGATAATTCTTGGGCAAGCGGAATTTACTTTAAACCATTTGACCACGGCGTCGATGTTTCGGTAATGGCTTTAACTAAATACATCAATGGTCACTCCGATATTATGATGGGTTCAATTACAGTCCAAGAAAAGCATTTTAGAGTAATGTATGAAGCCTTTAGATATATGGCTGTAACCGCTTCACCAAATTCTTCTTATATGGTTCAACGTGGATTAAGGACTGCAAAACTTAGAATGGATCATTGTTTTAAATCCGCTCTAGAAATGGCAAGTTGGCTTCAAACTCGCCCAGAAGTTGAAAAGGTTTTATATCCAGCTTTGCCTGATGATGAAAATCATCAATTGTGGAAACGAGATTTTACGGGAGCGGCAGGTTTATTTTCAGTGGTTCTTGATAAAAAATATTCAAATGAGTCTCTAGCTCGAATGCTCGATAAATTACATTTTTATGCAATGGGATATTCTTGGGGTGGATATGAATCTTTGATTTTGCCTTTTGATGCCGGCAATATTAGAACTTCAACTAAATATAAATTTGCTGGCAAGACTACAATTAGAATCAATATTGGTCTTGAAGATGTTGAAGATTTAAAAAATGATTTGGAAGCTGGTTTTAAAAGATTAAAACGCTAAATAATTATTTTGCAAATAATTGGGTAATGTCCTTGAAGGCTTTAAATTCAAGGGCATTATTGCTTGAGTCATAGAAAAACATTGTCGCTTGTTCGCCCGTTTTTCCTTTAAATCTAATGTAGGGTTCGATAACAAATTTAATTGAATTACTTTTAAGTTTTTCTGCAAATTTATGCCAATCTTCCCACCCCAAAACTACTCCAAAATGTGGAACTGGAACGCCGTGACCATCGACCTTATTAATAATGTTATTGGTATTTTTTTGCAGGTCTAGATGAGTTACCAATTGATGTCCAAAGAAATTCCAATCAATCCAATGTTCGTTTGACCTTCCTTCTTCAAAACCGAGGAGTTGGCCATAAAATTTTCTAGTTAAGTTTAAATCATGAACTGAAATTGCCAGATGAAAAGGTTGTGTCATAAAATTATAAACCGTAATTAACTTTTACTCCCCATTTTCTACCAAGATATTTTTCAATTTCTTTGCGATCTTCATTGTTAACAGAGCGGTTGAAAATAATCATTTCACCAATCATTCCTTTGAAAAAATTTTTTGGTAGGGTATTTTCTGTGGCTTTAGTTGCACCTAGATAAAATTTGTGATAATTGGCTGAATAACTTTTTAAACTATTGATGATGGCGCTATTATAGCTGTTAGAGCCAACTTGATTTGAATCTTGCAAAAATCCGTTCTTAAAAAATTTGATATTTGCTGTGCTTCCAAGGTCGGTTGGCGATGAATAAATCACGATAGATAAAATTACTTTTTCGTTATTAGTGAAAAAGCCAAAAGGAGTGCTAGTGGCATTGGGTGTTCCACCGCAACCGCTATTTGAGGAAACTGCAAGATTTCCACTTTTGTTGTCAGAGCTGTGAGAGATTTCAAGTTCTAAACCGCAAGTGTCAGCGGGGTTAAAAAATAATGTTCTCTTGTTGTTAACATCGATATCCACCACTTCAAATGCACCAAAAATTGAGGCAGAACGATAGGTTAAGACATCTTGTTCCAATCTTTCTGATTCAAAAAAATCATTTACTCCATCAAACAAAACCGATGGAAGTCCAAACATGCCATTGGCCTTGTAAGTTGGCTGATTATCGCTATTACTTTGAATAAAATTAATTCTGTCGCTATATCTAACTTCGGCTCCATTCCAGCGGGTGATTTTATCGCCATCGTCGGTATCTTCTTCTTTAAAAGCATCCTCTGCGGTACTATCTTGCCAAGAAACAATATAGTTGACCCATGGCATAGCTGAGCTTTGAGTTACGTTTCTAGCGGTGTTAATTCTCATAGATCCGATAATTCTACTAGATTGCAAAAGTCCCGCAATCATTACCATAACAATCACAATAACAACTGAAAGCTCAATTAAAGAGAATCCTTTAATGGTATTTTTATTAAATTTGTTCATATTGAAAATTTTTTTCTTAGGCTCTTGTAAAACTTTTAAATGAAATTAAATTATAATCAAGAAATCTTTCAAAATATTAAAATAATTATTTATTATCGCAATATTTAATATCATCTATAATTCAAATAAAAATATATATGTCAAAAGTAATCGGAATAGACTTGGGAACTACTAATTCATGTGTAGCCATAATGGAGGGTGCAACAAATATTAAAGTTATTGAAAATGCTGAAGGCGCAAGAACCACCCCATCAATTGTAGGTTTTTTAGCGAGCGGCGAAAAAGTTGTTGGCTCGCCAGCTAAGAGACAAGCTGTTACCAACCCACTAAATACGATATTTGGAATAAAAAGATTAATCGGAAGAAGATATGAGGATCCTTTAACAGAAAAAGATAAAGGTTTAGTGCCTTACAAAATTGTGAGCTCGTCTAATGGCGATGCTTGGGTCGAAGTTAAAAATGAAAAATATTCGCCAAGTCAAATTTCTGCTTTTACTTTGATGAAGATGAAGGAAACCGCAGAAAATTATCTTGGAGAAAAGGTAGAAAAAGCAGTTATCACGGTTCCAGCTTATTTTAACGATTCACAGCGTCAAGCAACTAAAGATGCAGGTAAAATTGCTGGGTTAGATGTCCTTCGCATTATCAATGAGCCAACTGCAGCTGCTTTAGCCTATGGTTTTGACAAAAAAAACGGACAAACTATTGTGGTTTATGATTTAGGTGGCGGAACTTTTGATGTTTCGATTCTTGAAATTGGAGATGGTGTTTTTGAAGTTAAGGCAACAAATGGCGACACTTTCTTAGGTGGTGAAGATTTTGATATGAGAATTTTAAAATTCTTGTGCGATGAATTTAAGAGGGATAATGGAGTTGATTTATCAAAAGACCCATTGGCATTGCAAAGATTAAAAGAGGCTTCAGAAAAGGCTAAAATTGAGCTATCTTCAACTTTAGAAACCGAGATTAATCTTCCTTATATTACCGCCGATAGCTCGGGACCTAAACATTTAAATTTAAAATTATCAAGAGCAAAACTTGAACAATTAGTTGATGATTTGGTACAAAAAACTATAAAACCATGTGAAAATGCTTTGCAAGATGCGGGTTTAAATCCAAGCGAAATTGATGAAGTAATTTTGGTTGGTGGAATGACTAGAATGCCAAAAGTGATAGAAACCGTAAAAAAGCTTTTTGGTAAAGAGCCTAATCGAAGTGTTAATCCAGACGAGGTTGTAGCAATTGGTGCTGCCATTCAGGGTGCAGTTCTTCAGGGTGATGTTAAAGATGTATTACTTCTCGATGTAACACCATTATCGCTTGGAATTGAAACTGCTGGCGGAGTATTTACTCGCTTGATTAATCGTAATACCACAATTCCAACTAATAAGAGCCAAGTATTTTCTACCGCTTCTGATAACCAAACTGCAGTCACCATTAAGGTATTCCAAGGAGAGAGAGATATTGCTTCGCACAACAAATTACTTGGCGAATTTAATCTAGAAGGAATAGCTCCAGCCCCTCGTGGAATGCCACAAATTGAAGTGTCCTTCGACATTGATGCCAATGGTGTGGTTAAGGTTTCTGCTAAAGACAAAGCCACTAACAAGGAGCAACAAATTCGTATTCAATCTTCAGGTGGATTATCCGAAGCTGAAATCAAGAAAATGATGAAAGATGCTGAAGATAATGCCGAAGCTGATAAATCCCGCAAAGAAATGATTGAAGCTAAAAATCAGGCTGACTCATTAATTTATGAAACTGAAAAATCTCTCAAAGAGCATGGTGATAAGATTGAAACTTTAGTTAAAGAGGAGGTTGAAGGTAAAATAAAAAAACTTCAGGAAGAATTACAAAAAGCCGATGCAAAAGTCGATGAGGTAAAAAAACTCACTGAAGACTTAATGCAATCTTCAATGAAAATCGGTGAAGCTGTTTATAAAAATTCTTCTGCCAACTCATCTTCGCAAGATTCATCTGCAGATAATTCGCAAAACTCTTCCTCAAAAAATGATGGAAGCAAAGTTGTTGATGGCGAGTTCGAAGGGGTAACTGATGAAGATAAAAAATAATAAATATTCATAATTTATAAAAAATTATTAACAATTAAAATAATATAAATAAACTACTTCTTTACATAGTGAGGAAGTAGTTTTTTATTTCTCCATAATTGCTACAAAAAATAATTAAATTTCTAATATAACTAAAAAAGTTTGCTTAAAGATTTAGTGTTATCATAATAACGCTTTATTACGATATATTTATAAGCCATCTTATTTTTAAGTTTTTAAAATTATATTATGGTTGAATTAGTTAACATAATTTTAAATAATCTTCACTTTAGATAAAAAACTCCAATCTATGACAAATTTCTTAAAAAAAATTCGCGAAGAAAAAAGAATAAGCCAAAGTAATTTGGCTCGAAAAATTGGTGTTAGTAAGCAATTATTATGTGGTTTTGAAAATGGAAGAAGCGGTATTTCTAATGAGGTTTTGGCGAAGATTGCATTGGCACTTGAAGTTCCGCAAGATGCCATTATTACTGGCAAATATGATAAATCTTATGATCTTAAAGGAAAGCAACAACTTGCAGAGGCCTTAAAGTTAACATTTGATTTTTATGGCGATGAGTTTGATAAAGATACAATTATAAAAATTTCTACTGAACTTTATGGTTTAATAGTTGACTTTGATACTATTAAAGACGAAGCTAATAAAATTAATTTTAAAAAGTCACTCGAAGATAAAATAGCTTTAGGATTGGCTTCAAAATGTTTTTTACAAACTAAAATTTAGTATTTATGCAACCCAGAAAATTACCAAAAAAACATGTTAAAAAAGAATTGGAAAGAATTTATAATAAAGATGTAAAGTGGGCAAAAAACGGGCAATCTTTGCACAAAGGTTTTAACAAAACCATTAACAATAGTCCAATTTTAAAATGGATTTTGGTGTTATCAATTTTATCAAATATTGGCATCTGGTCAGCTTTGATTTTGATAAATATCAAATAATTTTTTTATCATAATTTATAGTCTTTGCTAAAAGATTTTAGAAAAAAAACTTAAATTTTGCATTATTTTTAAACCTATTTTTGGAAATAAATAATGCAAAATACAAAGAGATTATAAATTAAGAAAAAACGAAGTTTTACCCCAAATTTTTAAGTATTTTTAAAATTTATTTTCAAGATTAAGTTTTTAGAAATAAAAGCCTGTTTTTTTTTCGTATTTTCTGTATTGATCTTGATCATCTCCTTGTGGACAAGCGGTACATAAGGTTCAAAGAGATAACACTAAAAGTAATTTTAATTTTTTCATAATTAATAAATAAAAAGTTAATAAATATAAAATTATTGTAAAATAATAAATTCTGATATCATCTTTATTTTATTTTTTTATCAATATTTTTTTTTATAGTGCCATATTTAAACAGCTTGCCCATTATCTTTTTCACTTGCGGGACTCGAAGTTAGTTTTGGGCGAGGATGAATCGATGGTTCGCTCAATTCAACACTAACTAAATCTTTAAAAATTGGGTCATTATTAATCTTTTGTATCATAAATTCTGCATCTTCCTTCTTTTTTAACCTTCTTGGATCTTTACCGTCAATTCTACATAATTCAACATATTCCAAATATTCCGTTAAAATCCTTGCCCTAGCTTCTTCATCCTCCATCAATTTTTTTTTAAATTTATTGGTAGAATCTTCAATATATTTGAAAATTCCTTTTTGATGAAATATTCTGTATAAAAAGCCTTTAGCATTTGGGTTTGGATTAAATAAAAATTCACTCTCTTCTTTGTTTTGGGCTTTTTTTATAAATTCAATAAAATCTAACGACTTCTCGGAATCTTCGCCATGTTGGTTAATTTTTAAATGAAAGGTTTTGTCGGACAATTGAATTAGATTCACTCGTTCGAATTGATATTGCCACTGCATCATTTCTTTAACTGTACTAGGGGAGTAAAAATTTAAATCAAATTCTACTTCCTCTTTACGTATTTTTGCTTTCAGCTTTAAATTTAAAGATTTTTTTTGTTTTTGGTAATTTAGCACCGACTTATCACCATCATAGGCAAAAGAGATTTGAATATCTTTATTTGCCTTGTTAAAATCATCTAATATTTTTTGAAAATTTATCTGCGAGCTCAATCGATCAGGCATATTTACAAATATCTGGTCGGATTTTGAGACACAAAAAAAATCATAATCGCTTGTGCTTTGTATTTTAATATCAAGTTCCGGTTTTATTTTTTTTAAAATTTTGAGATAAACCCTACTTCCATAAAGTCCAATTTCGGAAATACCAAGCCATTTCTGTTCTCTTAAAAAATCAAAGAATTTATCAAGTTTTGTAAATGCTATTTTGGTTGCTTCAATAGTTTCAAGTTTAGTTTTTCTTGCATTTTCAGTATCAATCTGTTTTTTTCTTTCGATTCGTCGTCTTTCAATATCAATTTTCGCTTGGGATTTTTTACTATCTTCTTTTGTAGTTTGTGCTGATAAATCTGGAGAATTTGGGCTAGGTTCTTGAGTTGGAGCCAAAACTGATGGCGATATTTGTGGAGTTTTTGTTAGCTCGGAAAGAGCATTTGGCAAGGATTGGTGAGATTTTGGACTGGCTTCAATTGATTTTTTGCTCTTGCCTTTTTCAATTTTTGGAGTTTTTATAGCTTCTTCTTTTAAAAACTCTTCAATTAATTTCTGACTATCGCGTTCTTTTTTTTCAAATAATATTTGATTATTATCATCTAATTTATCAATTAATCCATCAATTTTTTTCATTAAATTCTGTGATAATTTATCGGAATTTTTACTTAGTTTTAAAATAACTCCGGCTCTATTGAGATGATTTAAAAATCCAGTAAAATTCAAGATATTTTCAGCAGATAATTCTGTATCACTGGATTTTTGAATTGATTTTTCAATATTGTCTTCATTTTCGCCAATATGCTTCTCATAAGCGGTGGCCATTGCTAATAATTTATTCATCAATCTTTCATCTTTTGCACTTGAGGCAGAAGATTTTGACTCGGCAAAATCTAACAAATCATTCTCAAAATCACTAATAATTAAAATATTTTTTTGTAAATCCTGCCACAGATATTCTGAAAAACCATCTCTATTTATTAACAACTCAATCTTTTCGCCTTCGGATAAGTTTTCTTGAACAGAAAATCCATAAGATATTAATTTATTTAAACAGTCAATAGTTCTCTTTTCGCATAATAAATTATTATATTGCCCATCAAGAAATACTTTTATTGAGTTTTCTTTGTATTCACGGTGCGAAGAAGATTTAGCTGAGTCTGAGGTTTTGTATCTATGACACGCTATTAAATCTAAAGGAAAATTTTCAATTGCTTCGATATCTCTATTAAATAAAACCAAATTCCATAAATTTTTTCTAATTCCGATTGGAAATTCTGATTCAGGATTTTTATTAAAATAAATTGCACTACCAATAATTATGGGAGTTATATTTAGGCGATAATAAATTGCCTTAATAAATTCTTCAAATTCTTTTGGACCTTCGAATTCTCTAAGCTCATCTCTTAATACAATTTTAAAATTTTCTGTTTTAAAAATTCTTTCATCTTCGCTTAATAATAAATTTTTTAAAATATTTTTATTTTCTTTTGGAATTTTTCTGAAAAATTTAGTAAAGCCATAACATACCATGTAGGGACAATTTTTTTTGAGATCAAAAAATTGAGGTTGCTTTAATCTATGGGCATTTTCTGATAAAGTGGCTATGGATTTTCTTAAATAAACTCCATAAGCATTTGATTTTTCGCAACTATTAATTGATTTACTTAAGACTGAATAATATATTTGATGTTCAGAATTTATTCCAAAAATTAATTGGAGCCTTATATCCAAATTTTCGATTCGTAATTTGCAAGTTTTAACAAACTCTTCGTCGCTGGCTTCATAAATCCTTTCATCTTCAAACAAAATTTTTGCTTTACTTGTGAATAAATATTCACTTCTTTCTGTAAATTGTAACTGAAGCCTTTGGAGATTATCAATAGTAGTGGGTGATAATTTATTTTTTGGATCATGTTCTATTCTAATTAATTCTATCATTTTCTGCTCTTCTGTTAATTGTTCTGATAAAGATTTTCTACCTAACTCTATCAAATATATTCCACCCTGAATCAATTCAGCCAAATTTCTGGTATATAAATCTAACATTTGCATAAAATTTTCTTGATGATTTCTAGTCAAATCTCTAATGAATTTTTTATATTCATCCCTTTCTGCCCTATCGGCATCTAATTCAGAATTTATAAAAGCAAACTCAACTTCCGCAATTGATTTATATTTAAAATAATATTCATACAATTCGATTAACATATTAAATTTTTTTTCAATATAATCAAAATCAATAACTTTTGGATCGATTTTGACATCAAATATAATCGGATAATTAAATGGTTTAAAGAATTCAAAAATAGTTTTTTTCCCATCTTTTTGGTTAATGTAAATTTCAAAAAAATCTAAATTTCCGGAATAAAGCAAATCCCTAAATTTTTCATAGTCAACATTGTTTATTATATCAGCAAATGGACAATTTCCAATACAGGAGTTCGTCAAATCTTTAGCATCATATTTTGGGTCAGACATTAACTTTTTAATGCGATCATTATCTGGTTCAAGAGGAAGAATATGATACATTTCGGGGTCTGTAAAAAAGGATAATAATTCTTCTGTATAATTTGGTTTTATTGAGATCAAACTATGAGGGCTATCTTGTTTTGCTTTATCTTTGACTTTTCTTTGAGGCATATTGTCAATTCATGCTTTTTTTACTATCTTTGGAATTTCAAGTGATAATCCGATATTTTTTTGGCTGAAAATTCCAATAATTTATGGTTATACAAAATATTTTTATTTTATAATTTATTGAAGAATATTTTTTTTAGATTATTTAATATTTATTATTAATCAAGATATAGGATTTCTTAAACAAAAATTTATCATCTGACGATCTTAAATTAAGTTTCATTTTTAAGATAAAAAATCTTAAAAAAACCCCGAAGCGGGAAAGGATTGAAATTAATTGAATTTGGAGATTTTATCTTGTGGAATATTTTTCTTTAATATTTTTTATGAAATGTTAAATGAAAATATTTTGTTTAAATTTTAATGAATTTTAAAATTACAAAATTCTAATTGAGTTATTTGCTTTAAGAATTTTTACTTCTTTGGCGTTGCAAACATTGGCTATATCGTTTTTGACGCAAGATAAATCCAGCTCTGATGAAATTTCTATTAATTCAATTTCAGTCTTCATCGATTGATTTTTTTCGGATTTATATTTGCGAACCTCAAATAAAATTTTCAAAATTTCATCGCCAATTTTCAGAATTTCTGCATTGTTTTTTTTGAGTTCGTTTGGCAAAATCGCTTTGTTACCGCGGGCATGAATTGATTTGAGATTTCTAAATTCATCGCTAAAAATTTCGCTGTAAATTTCTTCGCAAATGAAAGGAATAAAGGGGGCAAAAAGTTTTAAAATATTTTTCAAAATAATTGATAAGGTGGCAAGCGAGCTTAGTTGTTCAAGTAAAATTTCTTGAGTTTGATTGGTATTTAACTCAATACCATCAAGCTTTTGGGCTTGAAGACCATAAGAGCGAACTTTGCAAATTTCTAGATAATTATCGCAAAAATAATGCCAAAAAAACTCTTCCAAAACTTCTCTTGCTTTGGCGTATTCATAAATCGCAAATTGCTTGTTATATTCGTTAATCACAATTTCTAGGCGAGATAAAATCCACAAATCAGAAGGATGTGAAATTAAATTACTCAAATTTTCATCGCTAAAATTTTGCTGGTTATTTTCCACAAAATAATTCTGTAAAACTGCAAAATGTTGCGAACAAAATTTGGCAGAATTAAATAATTTGGTAATTAATTTTTGTCCAATTTTAAAAACCTCTTCGCTATAAGCGATATCGGCTCCAAGATTAGATGCTGATGCCCAATAACGAACCACATCGGCAGATTTTTCTTCAATTAAATTTTTTGGCGTTACCACATTGCCTTTTGATTTACTCATTTTGGTTTTGTCGGAAGCCAAGCACCAACCTGAAATCATCAAATTTTTCCATGGAATGGTTTGATTAGAATTTGGATTTTCTTGCAATTTAATGCTTCCATCTTGGTTTTTTTGGGGGTTGCCATTTTGGTCCTTGACAATTTCTAAACTGTGCAAATAGGCTTTAACAATAGTGTAAAATGCCCAAGTGCGGATAATTTCGTGCGCCTGCGGACGCATATCGGCAGGAAATAATTTTTGATGTCTTGCTTCGTCAAAACAAAATTCGCTAGAAATGCCTTTGCTTGAGAGTTGTGGTGAAATTGAGGATGTGGCCCAAGTATCCATAATGTCGGTTTCGGGATATAAAAACCACAATTTACCTTCTGAATCTATAACAATTTTTTGATTAAAATCATACTCATTAATCGAATAATTTTTATCAGTATAAAATATTTTTTTTGCAGATTCTATTTCACTTTTATTGACCAAAGCAAAGCCTAAAGGAATATCAATCTCTGGATCAACAGGAAGTTGCGAGATATCCGCAGTAATCGATTTATGTGCTAAATTAGGATCATAAGAATGCTCACCCCATTTTACTTGGGTTGAGTCTTCGGGATTGAAACTTTTTAAATTCCACACCGGAAATTTTACTCCAAAAAATCTTTGGCGACTAACGCACCAATCCCATGAAAGCCCGTCAATCCATTGTTCGATGCGGACGCGCATATATTCAGGGTACCAATTACATTCTTTGGCCTTGGCTTTAAGTTGCTCTTTAAAGGGCAATATTCTTATGAACCATTGTAGAGTACTGATAATTTCAATAGGTATTCCTGATCTTTCTGCACATTTAACGGGTCGCAAAGTTTTTTCAGAATTCTTGGCAAGTAAATTTTGATGATGCAATAATTCAACGATAATTTTTTTTGCATCCTTGATGTTTTTTTCAGCAATATTTTGATAATTTTCAATAAATTTTTGTGAATTAAGAAATCCTTCATTTGATGAGTAAAGAAAAACATTATCTTCTCTTCTGATTGCCCCAAAAATATTATCTAATTGATTTGTAAATTCATTAAAATCATTATTTGACGAATTTTCTGAAATATAAAATTTTGCCAATTTGCCGTCGGTGCGGATAATTTCTCGGATTGGTAAATCATATTTTCGTTGCCATTCTAAATCAGTTTCATCGCCATAAGTGCAACACATTACTGCTCCCGTTCCTTTATCGGCTTTGACCGAATCATTATCGACAATAATTTTAACCTTAACTCCAAAAATTGGGGTGATAGCAAATAAACCAGTTAAGCCTTGCCCTTCTGTTTCTAATTTTTGGGCAAGAGGTTGTGAAATTAAATTTTTTAAAGTTTCTTGGTAAATTTTGCTTTCGGTGCTAATCATCACTGCCACGCAAGCTGGTAAAAGCTCGGGGCGAGTGGTCATGATTTCCAAATTTTGATTTTTTCCATCAAGGGTAAAATTGATAAAAAACATTTCCCCTTCAATTTCCTTATCGATAATGTCGGCTTTGGCTAGGGCAGTGCGGTCGGCGATGTCCCAAAAAACTGGCTGATTTTGTTTTTCAATTAGACCCTTATGATATAAATCAAGAAAAGAGGCTTGCGAAATTTTTTGTGATTCTGGCGAAATTGTTTGATATTTTTGCTCCCAATCCACCGACAAAGCAACACTTTTAAATAAATCTTCAAATTCATCTTCGGCTTCTTTTACGACTTCACGACATTTCGCCACAAAATAGCCACTACCGCCTTGGTTTTTTTCGCGTTCTTGAGCTTCATAAGCCATGGCTTTTTTTTCGATAATTTTTTCAACTAGCCTCTCGGTTGGCAAGCCATTATCGTCAAAGCCCATCGGATAAAACACATCCTTGCCTTGCATACGGTTATATCTGGCAACAATGTCGGCCTGAGTGTATGAAAAAATATGCCCCATATGTAAAAGGCCAGAAACTGTTGGGGGAGGGGTGTCGATTACAAAGGTCTCATCACGATTTTTATCGTCACGAAATTGGTAAATTTTTTGTTCATCCCAATATTTTTGCCATTTTTTTTCTTGAATTTTGGCATCGTATTTATCTGGCAATTTTGACATTATTCAATTTCAATTAATTTAGTTTTAAAACGACTCATACCATAAAAGTAAATCTTATTATCAATAATAATTGGTAAATGTAAAATTTTTTTATTTAAAGAATAATTTTTTTCAATAGAGCCATCAAAAGGGGAGGCAATAAGAATTTCTCCATCGCTTCTTAAAATTATCAATTTTGAACCCGCCATTATAACTCCTAAATAATTATATTTGCTGGTAATTTTTTTAGGATTGTGATATTTGGGGAGTTGAGAAAGCCACTTTATCCCTCCAGTTTTTTTATATATAGCCATTAATTGATTATCGTCATTGATAGCATAAATAAAGTCTCCTGCTATCCAAAAATCTGTTAAGGACGAAATTTGATTTTGCCAAATTTCTTTGCCATTTTCTAAAGCCATCGCTTTCATTTTTCCGCCATAACCTATGGCATAAACAACATTTTCTTTTATAATTGGGGTGGCATCAATATCAGTTAAATTATTGGTAAAGTTATTTTGATTTAAATCATTTTGCCAAAGAACCTCGCCATTATTTTTGTTTAGGGCAAAAATTTCGCCAGAAGAATGTGAAACAATAATTTTTTTGCCCGATATTACGGTTTGAGCATTGCCAAATATTGCTAAAGGTTTATTCATCCCGAGGTGGATCCAATTAATTTCACCATTATTAGCATTCAAGGCAAAAGTTTTATTATCGATTGAAGTTATATATACATTAGTTCCGTCGCAAATTGGAGTTGAATTAAAAATTACCGATAAATCCTTGCTCCATAAGACATTGCCATCTGTTTGTGAAATTGCCTTAATTTGATTGACTCCTGCCACAGCAAAAAGGCTATTATTGCAAGCTCCAAGGTGGGCAACCTTATAATTTTTTAGCCATAATTTTTCGAATATTCGGCGATGCCACAGGGATTTTTTGCTTGTTAAATCGATTGCAGTAATATCGCCAGAGCTATCCATATGAAAGATGGTGTTGTTAAAAATTATTGGTGAATAAACAAAGCTAGCAGAAAAATCTTCGTAGTAGAAAATATTTTTAT
Source organism: uncultured Rickettsia sp. (assembly GCA_964505265.1). Taxonomy (GTDB): domain Bacteria; phylum Pseudomonadota; class Alphaproteobacteria; order Rickettsiales; family UBA1997; genus CAILUF01. The sequence continues at coordinate 37,311 of CAZDGN010000005.1, read as the reverse complement.
ACCATTTGCGCTGAAGGTTAATTTGACTTTTTTTGGGAGAAAACCAGCCGGATATTTTATATTCAAACTCCTTTTCAATATTTTCAATTGATTGATTTAATTGACTTGATGACCCAAGCCAAATTTTATTAGTTTGAGGTTTTGGAATATTGATTTTGGTGTTAATTAGAGATTTGTCTATGGTTATACTGTCGTTTTTTGTATAAATATCGATAGCTAATTTTTTATCATAGCTTTTATTTTTTGAGCAGGAAAAGCATAAAAAATAAATTAATAAAATTATTTTAACAATTTTAAAATTGGGTTGAAAATTTTTAACATAAATCATGGTGAAAAAATTAATTTTTTTACGAAGATTTTGGGTCAAAACCCTTTTGAATTAACATTTTCATGGCATCGGATGCTCTATTTTTCAGGTTTTCTTTGACATCTGGATTTTTGGAAATCATTTCAAAAATTTTATATGCAACTGCAAAATTATTTTTATTCATTTCCAAATATCCCCTTTGTTCGGCAATATAATAGCGTAAAACTTTGGATTTATTTTCGATTTTTTCAAGGTCGCCAACAAATTCTTCTTTCTTAGATAGAGATTCGTCGGTTAGAATGGTTCTAACCATCAATAAAGCCGATAAATCCTTAATATAAGCATCGCAAAAGCGACAGCTATTGATTTGTTTGTAAACTGTAATTGCATCTTCTTTTTTTCCTTCGTCAATTAAAATTCCGGCATATCGAAGGGAGGCTAGCGATTTTATGCCTTTTGGAGCTGATGAAGATTCGTGAATTTTTTTAAGAGTTTGTTTTGATTTTTCAATTTCACCAATTTGCTGTTCAATCATTGATTGATGAAGCATTTCTGAATATTTTTCTTGCTGTATTTTATTGTTAATTTTATACGCGGTAAAGCAAATCGAGCCAGAAACTGCAATTGCTAAAATTAAAGTTAGGATTTTTTTGTTTTTCTTAAAAATTCTGGCAATATTTTCGCTTCTAACTTCAGCTGAAGCGCTTTTAAGAATATTATTTAATTCACTAGACATAATTCTCCTTTATGAAATTTAATTTAATATCTGCTTTAGACAACAATCTAAAGTATTCTGCAATAAATAAGCTATGGTCATCGGCCCAACTCCGCCTGGAACGGGAGTAATTGCGGAAGCAATGGTTTTTACATTTTCAAAATCTACATCACCTGTAATTTTGTGTTTACCATTTTCGGTAGCAATGCGATTAATTCCAATATCAATGACAATAGCATTATTTTTAACCATATCTTTAGTGATTAAATTAACAACCCCAGCACCTGAAAAAATAACATCGGCTTGAAGGCACTCAGCCTTTAAATCCTTGGTGCTTCTATTAGCGACTGTGACCGTGCAAGATTCAAGCATTAGAAGGCGAGTGAGAGGTCTACCAACGATATTTGAAGTGCCAATAACAAGAGTTTTGAGTCCAGCTAAATTATCGCCCTTTACCGATTTTAAAAGATGAATACAACCAAGTGGAGTGCATGGAATCATAGCTTTGTCAATGCCATCTATCTCACCAATAGATAATTTTCCGACATTGATTACATGAAAACCATCGACATCTTTTTTGTAATTAATATTATGGATGACTTTTTTGGCATCAATATGTTTTGGTAGAGGCAATTGAACCAATATACCATGAACTTTTTTGTCGTTATTTAATTCTTCAATTTTAGCAATTAATTCTGCTTCAGAAATGTCGGCAGACATCTTAAACTGAATTGAATTCATACCAACATTATGTGCCGATTTTTCTTTGTTGCTGACATAAACTTCACTGGCAGGGTCGTTGCCAACCAAAATAACTGCGAGGGTTGGCGTTACTTTGAATTCTTTTTTAATTTCATCAACTTTTTTGGCAATTTCTAGTTTGAGTTTTTCAGAAATTTCTTTGCCGTTAATGATTTTTTCTGTTTGCGACATTGAATAAATTATTAAAAATAACTTTTAGGATTTTAAAAATTATAAAAAATTTTATAATTATTATGATTTTATTTTTTTTAATTAAATCAAGAGTTAATTTAATTTTTTTTATAAAATTTATAAATATTGAAAAATATTATAAAACCAGTGAAATAATAAGGCAAAATATAAATTAAATTTTTTTTTTATTTAAAATTAATTTCTTGAAGAAAGGCAGAGTCTAGGCTGGTTAGCTTATGCTTGTCTTTTAATCCTTGTGGAGACCCTAAATAGCGAAGTTCGGAATTATGCAAAACTGCAATATTGTCACAAATTTCGTCCATATCCGATAAGATATGCGAACTAAAGAAAATAGTTTTTCCTTTATTTTTATATTTAATAAGCTCGTTTTTTAAGGCAATTCTTGCTTGCGGGTCAAGTCCCGACATTGGTTCATCAAGAATAATTAAATCGGCATTTGATAAAAACACCGCCATTAGCCCTAACTTTTGGGTCATACCCTTGGAAAATTTAGAAATTTTTTGCGACAAATATTCATAATTTAAATCTAAATTTTTAGATATCTCAAAAGCCTCAATTTCGTCGAGTTTTAAATTATAGAAACCCAAGGTGAATCTAAGAAAATCAAAGCCGGTTTGACTGAGAGAGGGGAGAAATTTTTCGGGTAAATAGCATAATTTTTTGCGGGCTTCTGGTAAAACTCGAGAAACTCCAAAAATTTCTACTTCACCATGATCTTGATCAAGTAAATCCAGAATGATTTTGATGAGGGTGGTTTTGCCCTGACCATTTAAACCAATAAATCCAAAAATTTGATTTTTTTGAACCTCAAAATTAACCTTATTTAATACTTTTTTGTTTTGAAATTCTTTAGAAATTTCAATTATGTTTAGTGGTTGCATAACTAATTAATAATTTTATCTATTGCAAGTAAAGCTAGCGTATAGCCGTGGCAGCCAAGTCCACATATAACTCCATTTACTACTTGGCTTAAAACCGAAATTTGGCGAAATTCTTCGCGTTGGTAAATATTTGAAATATGAAGTTCAATTTTTGGTCCTTTAAAAATTTCTAAAGCATCGCGAATGGCGATTGAAGTGTGTGTGTAAGCTCCTGCATTAATGACGATTCCATCAAAATTTTCGATGGCATTTTGAATTGCTTCAACAATTTCTCCTTCGTGATTTGATTGAATAAAATTGACTTGTAAATCAATTTGCTTGGCTACCTCTTCACAGTCGGAAGCAATTTTATCTAGACGCAAATCGCCGTAAATACCTTTATCTCGAAGGTGAAGTAAATTTAGATTTGGTCCATTTATAATTAAGACTTTTTTCATATTATTTTTGGTTTTTTTTGGAAATTTTTTGGTAATAATAAATGGTAAATGGAATTGAGCAAGTATAGGTGATACCAATGATTGCAAGTGTTAGCCATGGTCGAAAAATAATGCCAAATATGATTGATCCCAAAATTAAAGATGTTAAAAAAATCTTATTGTTTTTTATCGGAATTTTTTTGATGGAAATTGTTGGAATTTTACTTGCCATTAAAATCGCCAACAAAATTACATAAAAAATTACTAAAATTTGATTGCAATAAAAACCTTCGCCAAATTCATAGAATAAAACCATTGGAAGCATTGTTAGTGCTGCTCCAACCGGGGAAGGTATGCCTTTAAAGAAATATTTTTGAATAATCGGGTCTATGGTTTTATCGGTCAAATCAACATTAAAGCGAGCCAAGCGAATTGCAGCACAAATGGCAAATATTAAAACCATCGCCCAATCTAAACCAAAAATTTCTCCATAGCTATTCACCCAAAAATAAATAATAAATCCAGGAACTATTCCAAAATTGACGAAATCAACCAAGGAATCAAGTTGCGCTCCAAAATCATTTGAAGCATTTAAAAATCTGGCGAGCCTGCCATCCATCCCATCTAAAAAGCCGGCAAAAATTAGTAAGGATGTTGCAAAAAAATATTCACCAGCAATAGAAAATCTTATTGCAGTTAGAGTGAGACATAGACTCGTAAAAGTTACAATATTTGGTAGTAAGCGAAATGATGAATAAAATCCATCGTTATTATTGCGTATTTTGTGAAGTAAGGATTTCATTAGAAAATTTATTAATTAAATCTTTGAATATAAAGTTAATTTACCAAAAAAATAATTATATGCAAATTAAATTTTATAAGTTAAAATTTTTTTTGAACAAATCTATAAAAAAACTAATAAATTTTTTTAAAAATGAATAAAGAAAATCTTGCAAATGCCCTGCGTTTTTTGGCGATTGATGCCGTTGATAAAGCCAATTCAGGTCATCCTGGAATGCCAATGGGAATGGCTGATGTTGCCACTATTCTTTTTACTGAGTTTTTAAAATTTAATCCAAAACAACCAAAATGGCATGATCGTGATCGTTTTATTTTATCAGCAGGTCATGGCTCAATGCTATTATATGCTTTGCTTTTTTTAACCGGTTATGAAGATATAAATTTAGACGACATCAAAAATTTTCGTCAACTTCACTCTAAATGTGCAGGACATCCTGAATTTGGCGAATTAGATGGTATCGAAACCACTACTGGTCCACTTGGACAGGGCATAGCCAATGCCGTTGGAATGGCAATTTCTGAAAAAATGTTGAAAGCTAGATTTGGTGAAAAAATCTATAATCATAAAATTTATGCTTTGGTTGGTGATGGATGTTTGATGGAAGGAATTTCGCAAGAAGCCTTGTCGATTGCAGGTCATTTGCAATTAAATAATTTAATAGTGATTTGGGATAATAACTCAATTTCAATTGATGGCAACACCAATATTGCTACATCTGAAAATATGCATCTTAGATTTCAGGCTCTTGGTTTTGAAGTGATCGCTATTGATGGTCATAATTTTGATGAAATTCGTAATGGTTTTAATAAAGCACAAAATTCTCGTAAGCCAATTTTGATTGATTGTAAAACCACCATAGGTTATGGGTCCCCTTCAAAAGCGGGCTCGCAACATTGTCATGGTTCGCCACTTGGTAAAGATGAAACCCAAAAAACTCGTGAAAATTTAGGTTGGAATCATCCAGCTTTTGAAATTCCTGCGGATATTTTGCAATTTTGGAAACAGTCTGCAACAAGGTGTATAGCCGATTTTGAGCAGTCGCAATCTAATTTGAATAATTTAAGTTTAGATTTGAAAACGCAATTCAACAATTTGCATCAAAAAAATTATTTGCAAAATCTCGAACAAATTTTTGCTAAAATTGAAAATAATTTATTGTCAACCAAGGCAAATCAGGCAACTCGTAAATCTTCGCAACAAGTTCTCGATTTAATCAATAAAGAGTTGGGTTTTTTAATTGGTGGTTCTGCTGATTTAACTGAATCGGTTTTAACTAAAACTGCCACAAGCCAAGCTATCACTGCACAAAATTTTGCTGGCAATTATTTGCATTATGGTGTGCGTGAACATGCGATGGGAGCCATTATGAACGGTATTGCTTTACATGGCAATTTTATTCCTTATGGTGGCACTTTTTTGGTTTTTAGTGATTATTTAAAGCCAGCCATTCGCCTTTCTGCCTTGATGAAGCAACAAATTATTTATGTCTTTACACACGATTCAATCGGACTTGGTGAAGATGGTCCAACTCATCAGCCCATTGAGCATTTGGCAATGCTTAGGTCAATACCTAATCTTAATGTGTTTCGTCCGTGTGATATTGAAGAAACTATTGCTTGCTACAAAATGGCACTATCTTCAAAGCAAACTCCTTCAGCTTTAATTTTATCTCGACAAAATTTACCGCATCAAGAAAAATCTACTCGTGATTTTAATCGTGGTGCCTATGAAATTTCCGCTAATCAAAATCCCAATGTTGCTTCGAAAGTTATTTTGCTTGCAAGTGGCTCGGAAGTTGAGTTGGCGGTTTTGGCCAAAAATATTTTGGTTGAAAAAAATATTGAAACCAAAGTAATATCGGTGCCATGTTTGGAGCTATTTTTAAAGCAAGATATTCAATATCAAAACCAAATTTTAGGCAAAAATTTTGCTTCAAAAATTATTTATTGTGCTATTGAGGCAGGAGTAAAATTTGGCTGGCACGAAATTATTGGTAGTGATGGTATTTTTGTTGGTATGAATAGTTTTGGAGCAAGTGCCAAAGCCCAGGATTTATATAATCATTTTGGCATAACTCCAGAAAAAATTGTCGATAAAATTTTATCTAAAATTTAATCTAAAATTTGATGTCAACTCAGGAAATAATAAATAAACTAAAATTACTTCGACAACCTGAGTTAGAAAAATTCAAACAATTTATAATATCAAGCGATGGTTTTCCTCCTACAAAAACTAAATTAGCTAAAGAGTTTGTTTTATTTTCTCCAGATAAAAATGGAGGTGATACTTACAAAACCCATGTTTTTAAAACTTTACTGGAAATTTGGGATAAAATCCAAAATAATAATGACCGATTAAATTTTGTTAAATTGATTGATGAAGTCACGCCAGATGATTCTAAAATAGATGCTATAATAAAAAATAAAAATAAAGAAAAAGAAAATAAAGAAAAAAAATATAGAGAATACCAAGAGAGGCTTGAAGCTCTTAGAATAGAAGAAAGAAAAAAAATCGCTGAAGGAGGAAGTGATAGTGAAACAAATAACCCCTTGGCACAAGCAAGAAGAGAAGCTGAAGCAAGGGCAAAAAAAGAAGCCGAAGCAAGGGCAACAGAAGCTGTAAGAAGAGAGGCTGAAAGAAAGGAAGCTGAAGCAAGGGCAAGAAGAGAAGCTACAGAAAGGGCAAGAATAGAAGCTACAGAAAGGGCAAGAAGAGAGGCTGAAGAAAAAGCAAGAAGAGAGGCGGAAGCAAAGGCAAGAAGAGAAGCCGAAGAAAGAGCAAGAAAAGAAGCTACAGAAAGGGAAAGAAAGGAAGCCGAAGCAAGGGCAAGAAGAGAAGCTGAAGCAAGGGCAAAAAAAGAGGCGGAAGCAAAGGCAAGAAAAGAGGCTGAGCAAAGGGCAGCTGCAGAAAGGGCAAGAAGCTTAAATGGTACTGGACCTCTTCGAAATCCACCAAAACCACCAACTCAAGGATCCGCTCCTCCAAATAGATCTAATCGTATCCAAAAAAAACCAGAAAATTTAAATGATTTTGAAGTCTTTAAACAATATTACGAAGGATTTTGCAATAGTTATAATCATACAATATTAGATGATAAATCTTTGAAAAGTAACTTTGAATTATTTAATTTAAAACAATATCAAAAATTTAAAACCAAAAATGATTCTTTACAAGAAGATAATAATAAAATTAATGAGGTTGAATTTGAAAAATTTTTAAAACACCAAAATTGTTTAGTCGATGATAAAGATCCGCTTTTTTTAGCTATAAGGGAATGTCGTTTATTTAATGAATTTAAAAAAAATTTTAACTTATTAAATTCAGATGGCAATTATAACGGAATTACTGAAAATGAGCTTAGAGAGACTTTCGATTCTTTTCGAAGGGGTGATTTTAAAATTTCTTATAAAGGTGCAAGACAATATGAAAAAAAGGTAGTGGATGATTATTTAAATGGTCTTGGTTCATCATCGTATAATTATTATAATTCAGAAGAGCATGAAAGAATTTATAGTGATAAAATATTTATAGCCTACCAAGCTATTCATACGCGTTATTTATCAGAAAATTTAACTAGCAAAGATAGCTTCGCTAAAAGCTCATCTCAATCTCAAACTTCAAATGAAGATCATTGGCAAAACATCCTTTTATCTATAGATAAGGCTAAGAATTATTTATTGGGGCTAAGTGAAGAATTGAAGGGAATTAAGTTGCCCGAATTACCAAAAATCCAATTACCTGAATCAAATCAAGAATCAAATAGCCCTATTACTTCAGGTTTTAATAAAGTCCAAGATATAGTAAAATTTTTTGAATCTCTCTCCAATCAAAGCGATGCTCCAACTTTTGAGCCATCTAAAAAACAAATATCTAGGGCTAATTCTTGGAGTCCTCAAAATAAAAATGTGGAACAAAAACCCAGTCATGTGGTTCGTAAACCCAGAGGTCAAAATATTGATTGTGAAATTGGAATTGCCTATTTTGGTCCTAGGGCTGAAGAACTCCAGAAAAAACATAAAAAAGCAATGGAAAGAAATGGCAAATCCTAATGATTTAGGCTTTTAATTCTTAAGATTTTTAATGAGATAAAAAATTTAACGCAAAAAACCAATCCTTTATTCAACCGTGACCGATTTGGCTAGATTTCTAGGCTGATCAACATCATTGCCTTTAAAATGAGCAACATAATATGACAATAATTGTAAAGGAATAATTGGCAATAAAGCTTCTTGAATTGAGCCAGAAATTTCAGGAATTTCGATTTTATATTTTGCTAATTTTCCAAAAATATTTATCCCCTTTTTGTCGCTTACAAAAATAATTTTACCGCCTCTAGCATTGACCTCTTGGGCATTAGAAATGGTTTTATCAAATATATCATTATCTTTATTGCGAACACCAATCACGATGACCGGCATTTTTTTATCGATTACGGCAATGGTGCCATGTTTTAGTTCGCCTGCTGAAATACCTTGAGCATTGATATAAGTAAGTTCACGAAATTTTAGTGCTGATTCTAAAGCGGTTACAAATGAAATAGAGCGACCAATATATAACAGCTGTTTAGTGTTAGTAAGTTTTGAAGCAATTTTTTTTATATTGCGAATTTCATTAACATCAAACATTTGATTCATTTTTGATGAAGCTCGAGTGATTTCTTGTAAATAAATTGACTGCTTTTGTTCGTCAATTTTATTTTTGAGTCTAGCTAAATGAATGGTAAAAATTGCCAAAACTGCGATTTGAGCAGTATAGGCTTTGGTTGAGGCAACACCAATTTCAGGACCAGCTAATGTTCTAATTACGGCATCTGATAATTGAGCCATTGAGCTATGAGCAACATTAACAATCGACAAAATTTTTTGATTATGTGCCTTGGCATATTTTAACGAAGCTAAGGTATCGGCGGTTTCTCCAGATTGTGAAACAAAAATCATCAAATTATTTTCGCGAAATGGAGTTTGACGATAACGAAACTCTGAAGCAATATCAACCTCAACTTCAACCGAAGCAATTTGTTCGATTAAATATTTAGCAATCATCCCAGCAAAATAAGAAGTTCCGCAGGCAATAATAGTGATTTTATTTATAGCGCATAAATCAAAATTAAAATTAGGTAAATTAATTTTGTTATTTGCTAAATCAAGATAGGTTTGAATAGTTTCTTCAAGAACTAAAGGTTGTTCATGAATTTCCTTGAGCATAAAATGATCATAGCCATTTTTGCTAATACGATTTTTTTGAGTTTCAATAATTTTGGCAATTTTTTTGACTTCATTGCCATTAACATCAAATATCTGAATTTGATTTTTGTGAATCAATGCAAATTCATTATCGTCAAGAAAAATAATTTGATTAGTAATGTCAGCAAGTCCATAAAAATCCGAAGCAATATAATTTTCGTTATCACCAATGCCAATAACAATCGGTGATCCTTTTTTAGCAACTCCGATTACATCATCGCGATCTTTAAACATCACCGCAATTGCATAGGTTCCAGTTAATTCTTTGCTAGTGGCAATTAAAGCTTTCAAAATATCATTTTGTTGAATGTAATTTTGTTCAATTAAATGCGGTAAAACTTCGGTATCGGTTTGGCTAATGAATTTTATGCCATCTTTGGTTAGGTTATATTTTAAATCTTGATAATTTTCAATTATGCCATTATGCACGACTACAACTTTTGATGAAGCATGGGGGTGAGCATTTTCTTTGCTTGGAACACCATGTGTTGCCCAGCGTGTATGACCAATTGCCATCGAGCTATTGATTGGGCGTTTTTTGAGTGAATTTTCTAATTTTACAATTTTACCTTCTTCTTTGATGATGGTGAATTTTTTATCTTCATAAAAAGCAATTCCAGAAGAATCATATCCTCGATATTCAAGTTTTTTTAGGCCAGATAAAATAATATCTTTTGCATTGCTAGAACCAATAACGCCGATAATTCCACACATAAAATTATATTTAAATTTATTATTGTTTGGAATTATATTTTTTATATTTATTTATGTAAATAGTAATTAATTGTAAAATTAAGTAATAATTGGAAATTTTCAAATAAAAATTTACTTTTAGATTGTTATTAATTAAAAAATACTTTAAAAATATTACTAAAAAAACTAATGCTAAATTTAAGAAAATCTTCTAAATCAATTATAAAATTTTTTTCATTGCCTTGGTTTTTGATTTTTTTTCTTTCATCCAATTTTTTATATGCCAAAACTAGCAATGATAATTCTGAAATTATAAGTGTAAAAAATTTATTTTTTTCCTCAAATAATCAAATTGAGGTAGAATTATCAGGCGTTGCCGAATATAAAATATTTAGCTTATCAAAGCCAGATCGTTTGGTTGTAGAAATCCAAAATGCTGATTTAAAAAACTATAAAAATCCTAAAAAAATTCCTGATTTTATGGATAAAATTGAATTTGAGGTTAAAAATAATTCAGTTTTTTTAAATTTTTATATGGGTGAAAAATTTATCATTGAAAAAAGTGGATTTGATTATAAAAAATTTATTTTACAATGCAAAATTGCCCCAAAAAATCCTTCTAAAACTCCAGAAAAAATTACGGAAAAACTCCCCGATTCTCCCAAGCCTGTTATTGAAAAAAAACCAGAGATTAAAAATGAAAATACAAAGCCAAAATCTGTTGTAAATAAAGTTGAGAATCAAGTGAAATTTGTCGAGGAAAAACCAGATGATGTAATTGTAAAAAAAAGTGAACATTCGATGGTAAAATATAAAATTCGTAACAAAAATAAAGTTGATGAAAATATTAATAAACCAACTGCGGTTTTATCTAACCCGACTACTTCAACCAAGCGTAAACCAGTTATTATAATTGATGCAGGTCATGGCGGAAAAGACCCTGGAACCATTGGTAATTATGCCAGAACCAAAGAAAAAAATATTACCCTTTCTTATGCTAAGGAATTAGCAAAAAATCTTATGAATGAAAAAAAATATAAGGTTTACTTAACTCGGGATGAGGATTTTTTTATTCCGCTTGACAAAAGAGTTGCTAAATCTCGCAGAAAAAAAGCCGACCTTTTTATTTCACTTCATGCCAATTCAATCTCTGACCCAAATATTTCGGGGTTTTCGATTTATACCTTGTCGGAAAATTCTTCGGATAAGCAAGCAGAGCTTTTGGCTCAAAAAGAAAATCAGGCTGACATTATAAATGGAATTGATTTTTCTGGTGCTAGTAAAGAAATTACTAAAACCCTAATTGACCTCGCACAAAGAGAGTCAAAAAATAGCTCAGCTCGATTGGCAAAATATATTATTCGTGAAGTTAAAAAAGCCGAAATAGAAATTTTACAAAATAGCCATCGTTTTGCTGGATTTATGGTTCTTACTGCGCCTGATATGGCTTCGGTATTGATTGAGCTTGGCTATTTATCAAATAAAAGAGAAGAGAAAATGCTAAACAGCGCTACTTATCGTCGCCATGTCGCACAAACTTTGGCTACGGCAATTGATAATTATTTTAACAACTATAACAATTAAAAATATGGGGATTTTTACTAAAAAAAGCATAGGAGATAAAGTCAAAGAAGATTTTTTTAATGAAAAAGAACTGGCTTTACAAGAAAATCAAAATGATAATCCTTTTTTATCTTTTAGCTCTAATCAGCCTCAAGATAACAAAAATAGTTTTATATCTTTTAGCAATAATACAATCGAAAATTCGCTGGCGACTAATATTTCGCCTGCAATTTATGATCTAATTCATAAACTTGAATTGGCGGTGAGATCCGGCAAGATTGATAGCGAGTCGGTTGAATTATTTAATCAGGCAACAAAATTATGTAGCTTTGACCAAATTTCAAAAATATCACCAGTTATAACAGCGCCAACTTTACAATTATTTGTCGAAAAGAGTAAAGAATTGGGAAGAGAAAATAGTGTAATTGAAAATAATATGGGGCAAAATCAAGACCAAAATTTGGCTAAAAATCCTGCGAATAATCCAAGTGATTATATGAGTGATTTTAGGGAGTTTATGAGGGAAAGGCAAAATCCATTGCAGGCTCAACAAGAATTGATTAATGAGGCTTCACTTGAAAATGGTAATTCTAAAAAAATTTAAAATTATTTCTTGTTGCAAGAATTTTTTTATAAAATATCATTATTTAAGTAAAATTTATTTTACAATTTTAACAATTATATCTAAGATTTTAATTCTTAGATTTTAGTATTTACATATGAAAAAAACCATCAGCATTTTATTTGCAGGTTTAATTTTTGCTGGAGTTCTTTGTGTTAGTTTTGCTTTTATTGTCTTTAAACAATTTAGTGAAAATTTACCAGATTATGAGCTTTTAAAAAATTACAATCCAATGATAACCACTAGGCTTTATGCTTCTGATGGGTCATTAATTAGTGAATTCTCCAAAGAAAAAAGGGTTTTTGTTCCAATTGAAAATATTCCAAAAAATCTCATTAATGCTTTTTTGGCCGCAGAAGATGCTAATTTTTACAAACATTCGGGTGTTGATTTATTTGCAATTTTTAGAACATCGGTAACCAACACCTTTGGTGCTATTAGTGGCGAAGGTTCGATGGGTGGTGCTTCAACTATTACGCAACAAGTTGTTAAAAATTTTTTATTAACTCGCGAGAGAACCTTCCAGCGCAAAATTAAAGAGGCAATTTTGGCTTATAGAATGTCAAAAACTTTTCCTAAAGAAAAAATTTTGGAACTATATTTAAACCAAATATATCTTGGGTCGGGAGCTTATGGAGTTGCTGCGGCATCACAAGTTTATTTTGATAAATCAATCGATGAATTAACTTTAGAAGAGGTGGCATTGCTAGCTACTCTTCCTAAGGCTCCGTCTAAACTTGACCCAAGAAAAAATATGGAAAAGGCTAAGGAGCGCAGAAATTGGGTAATTGAACGTATGATTGCTGAAAATTTTATTGAAGAGAAAGTTGGTAACATTGCAATGGAGCTGCCAATTAATCTAAAAACAAGATTTGATGAAGATATTATTCGGGCTAGTTTTTTTTCTGATGCTGTAAAAAAGGAGTTAACAAATTTATATGGCTCAGACAATGTATTTGAAAATGGGATTGTGGTTCGCACAACGCTTGATCCTAAATTGCAAAATATCGGAATTTTAGCCTTTGAAAAAGGTATTGAAGAATATGACCGTAAACATGGTTATCGCGGAGCATTAGGGAAGGTAGAAATTAGTAATAATTGGCAAGAATTGCTAGAAAAATTTGAGATCAAAAAACTTTACAAAGAATCATGGTCAAAGGCTGTAATTTTATCTACCACCAAAGATTTGGCTTCGATTGGACTTGAAAACGGAGCTTTAGGGTCAATCGAATTATCGTCAATTAAATGGGCTAGAAAATTTATAAGTGTTGATGCTAGAGGTCCAGTCATAAAAAAAATCAATGATGTTTTGAATGTTGGTGATGTTATATTGGTGGATAAAACTCCAAAAGATGGAATATATAATTTAAAACAAATACCCGATGTAAATGGCGGATTTGTTGCAATGGATCCTCATACGGGAAGAGTTTTGGCGATGTCAGGTGGTTATGTTGATTTACCAAATCAATTTAATCGAGCCATACAAGCCCAAAGGCAACCGGGTTCGACAATGAAAACTTTTGGATATATTGCGGCGCTTGAGAATGGCTTAACCCCAGCTACAGTTATAATGGATGAGGAAATTTCACTTAATCAGGGAATTGGTCTTCCCCCATATCAACCTATGAATTATTCTGGTGAATTTTATGGGCTTACCACCTTAAGAACTGGGCTTGAACAATCACGAAATGTCACAACTGTTCGAATGGCAGATCAGGTTGGGCTTGAAAAGGTGGTTGATGTTGTAAAAAGATTTGGTGTCAATGATAATCCAAAAGAAATTTATTCTTTAGTACTTGGCTCCACGGAGACTTCAGTTTTAAGGCTTGCTACAGCATATGCTATGATGGTAAATGGTGGTAAAAAAATCACCCCATCAATGATTGAAAAAATTCAAGATCGTGAAGGAAAAACTATTTATAAACGAGATAAAAGAAACTGTAAAAATTGCTATATCAACAATATCAATGAGTTTGTTGAGCGTTCCGCTCAAAATATGTCTATGCCAATTCTTGAGGATAATCGAGATTTAGTTACCGACACCGCAACGGCATATCAAATTACCTCAATGCTTCAGGGTGTTGTTGATCGCGGAACTGCAACTAAGGCAAAATCAATTGGAAAAATTGTGGCTGGTAAAACGGGAACCACGAATAATTCATATGATTCTTGGTTTGTTGGATTTTCTCCTGATTTGGTTATGGCTGTTTATGTTGGATATGATAATCCACAATCTCTTGGTAAAGATGAAACTGGAGCTTCGGTAGCTATGCCAATCTTTATTGATTTCATGAAAGATGCTTTAAAAGATAAGCCATCAATTCCTTTTAGGGTTCCCAATTCAATAAAATTAGTTAAAATCGACAAATATACTGGTAAATATGCTACTCCAAACACTCCGAAATCACAAATATTTTTTGAAGCACTTAAAACCAATGACGAAATTAATGAAGATCAAGAATTAAAAGAGGAAAATCCAGAAAACACTAATCCAGATATGCCTAAACCCCCAACATCACCAAGTGATGAAGAAAATCAACCCTCAGGAATTTATTAATGAGCTTTTATATTTTAATTAATTTGGTTATAACAATCTCAATGTTGGTGACCATAATTAAATTTTTCAATAGCGCTAATTCTTACGAAAGAATTCTGAGTTTTTATTTAATATTTACCCAGTTTATAATTTTGTTTATTGGAATTTCTCGCTTAGAATTTGAAAATATTTTTGATATCGTAATTATTTTGCTACTTTTAAAACTTGTTGCAATTTTATATCTTCTAATAAATAAGAAAAAAATATGAGTTATATTTTTTTAGCTATTATCACCATCTTTGTATCTTTTGTAGTTATGATTTTTAACGTTGGCTTAATTCGGGCTAAGGATGTTTTTACGGCAAATCATCTGGTTATGATTTTTAATTTATATATATTTCCAATTTTAATATTTGTAATTGAATTTGAAAATTTGAACATAGCCATAGCTTTAAAAGTTATGGCTATAACTATTATAAATATTGTTATTTGTAATATTATTTGTTATTTGATTGTTCGTCGTGCCTTAAATAATAATATTATTCCAGATGCTAGCGACCTCAAGGATAATTCAAGATGAAATTTATAAGACCAAATGGCATTAAATATTCACAAATTTATCTAAAAATTTTTTGAATAGATTGTTGCGAACCTCATATCCATCTTTGAATTTATTACTTAAAAGTTGCTCTCTTAGATGAATTAACATACCTAGAGCACAGGTGCTTGAGGTGTTTAATAGTTCGCTTGGAGCTAAATTGAATTTAGTTGGGTAGCCAACCCTAACATTTTTTGCAAAAATTTCACTGGCTAATTTGTCGATTCCAATAGTTGAGGCAACACCGCCAGTTAATACAATAGAAGACATCATCTGTAATGGAATATTTTGTTTTTCTAAAGCTATTTTTATGTTTTCAAAAATCTCGGCAAGCCTTGATTCGATTATATTTTTTAAATCTTCGCGAGAAATTCTCGTAATAAAGGATTCTTCATGATTGTCGATTGACTTAAATTTAATTAACTCTTTTTCTTCAATTGGCGATATAATAAGACTATTATTAAAATTTTTAATTTTTTCAGCGACTTCAAATTTGATACCTAGAACAGTTGCAATATCTTTAGTGATATTTGCACCACCAATTGGAATGTGATTGATGTGATAAATTTTTCCTTCATAATAAATGCAAAATGAAGAGGTATGAGCTCCAATATCGATAAGTAAAGAGCCTAAATTTAATTCATTTTCATTGAGAACGGCAAAGCCTGAAGCATATGGTTCGGCAATATAATCATCAATAGATAATTGGCATTTTTCTATACAATTTTCAATATTTGTTATAATACTTTTAGAAACACTGGCCAAATGAAATTTACAAAATAATTTTTCTCCCATCATTTGCCTTGGATTTGTAATAAAAGGTGAGTCATCAATTTTATAATTTAGCGGAATTATATGAATTAATTCACGATTATTTTTTATAAAATCTAAACGAATTTTGTTGACTAAATTATTAATATCTATTTCGCGAACTACATTTTTTGAGATTTTATCTGAGACACTTTTGCGGTTTGATAAAATTTGTGATCCAGAAATGGCAATTAAAATTTTATTAACATTCAAGCCAGCCATTCTTTCGGCTTCGGCAACGGCATTTAAAATAGATTTTTGTGCTAATTTTATGTCAGAAATTGCTCCAAAATTAATACCCCGCGATTCTTTGTGTCCATAGCCTAAAATTTCGATACCGTCATTACCAATATTGGCGATTATGCATAAAATTTTTGATGAACCAATATCAAGGCATGCTAATGTTTTTTGATTTTTGTATATTTTAGACATTATTTTGAAATAATTAAATTTCAATTTTTGATTAAAAATGGTATTGTTTAATAACAATAGTTTATAATTTTATAAAAAAATACTATTTTTATAAAATTTTTTTTAATTTAAGATTTTATGGTATCAATCTCGTTTGGTTTTATATTTAAATATTGAATATAAATTTTACCAGAAACCCTCAAATCTATTGATTTTATTGATTTATCAATACCAGACAATTCATATAATTTTAATAAATTCTCCCAAGCCTCGGCAATATTATCTTCTGGCAATTTGACTATAAGCCCATCAAAAAATCTTATATCCCATCGCCGATTTCCAACCCAATTTGCCGAGTATATTTCTTTACTAAGATCGGCATCAATAGATAAGATATTGAATAAAGATTTAACATTTTTATTGGCATTTTTTCCTGATAAAATAATCATATTTTTAAATTCTTCACTACTTTCATATTCTTCTAAAAATGGCACTGGATTGCCATCTTTATCAATGATAAATTTTTTTTCATTGTCTAACCAAATGGCAAATGGTTGATATTCGATAACTTCAATATTTATAATATCGGGAATAATTCGTTTGATAGTAATTTTGTCAATCCAAGAAATTTTTGATTTAATTTCATCTATAAGGTTTTGGGCAAGGGGAGTGGCTTGTGAATCGCTGAGGTTTTTGTTAATCATAAGACTTTTACCGTCATCAAAATTTTTAATAATATCAATAATTTCTTGTTTTTTTACCCGATTTGCCCCAGTGATATTTACAATTGAGAAATTAAAATTATTTAATTGTAGTTTGTTAATTAATTTTGCATAAAAAATAAATTTTATTTCTTCAATAATTTTTGGTTTAAAAAAATTGATTACACAGATTACAATAACAATCGAAATTAGGAATAAAAAAAGGATTTTTCCTAAGAAATTTTGGCAAAAATTTTTATATAAAAATTTTATTTTTTTTGAAAAATAATTAGTTAAAATAAAATCTTTGATAATGATGTTGAGGTTTTTTATCCACATTTGGCATTTTTTATTAGGAATTCAACAATTTCTTCAAAACTAATTCCAACATATTTAGCAATTTTTGGTAAAAGTGAAGTTGGGGTAAATCCAGGATGAGTATTAATCTCGAGTAAATAGAATTGATTGTCTGGTTCAAAATCTTCAATTTTTTTGTTGTTTAAAATAAAATCTACTCTAGAAATCCCTCGACAACCTATTGTCTCGTAGCAAATTTCTGCCAATTTCAAAACTTCTTGATATTTTTCTTCAGAAATTTCCGCTGGCATAATATAATCTGTCATTCCTCGGGTATATTTACAATTATAATCATAAAATAGGCCGTGAGGTCGAACTTCAATTGCACCAAGTGCTTTGCCATCAAATATTCCGATATGAATTTCTTGACCTGCAATATATTTTTCAATAATTATTTCATTGCCATATTGCCAATTATAATAAGAGATATTGAATTTGTCATTAGGCATAATTATTTCAACCCCAACGCTAGATCCTTCAGAGATAGGCTTAATTACAAATGGTTTTTCAAATCTCTGAATTTTATCTAAATTATTTTGAAGCTCATTTTTTTTAAGAATTTCATATTTTGGTGATAAGATTTGGCTTTGAGAACAGATTTTTCGGGTTAAAACTTTGTCCATGCATATTGCTGATGCCATTAGTCCGGAATGGGTGTATGGAATGTCTAAGATGTCAAGTAAGCCTTGAATCTTACCATCTTCACCAAATTTACCATGAAGGGCAATAAAAACTATATCTGGTTTGTGAGTAGTTAAATCATAAAAAATATTTCTTGTAAAATTAATTTTAACCGCATCATATCCAAGATTTATCAAAGCATCAAAGACACCGTTTCCAGAGCGCATAGAAACCTCTCTTTCTGAGTTCCAGCCTCCACATATTACTGCAATTTTTTTACTTTTCATTTTTAATTTTATTTATTTTCGTTAAATTGAGTGGATTTAGATACGGCATCCTTAACTAAATCGGGAGTTTGAAGTTGGTCGCTGACATAGTCAAGTAATTCATCAAATTCTATATGGTTTTTTTTGGCAATATTATGAAGTGTGTTGAGAGCATTAATAACATTTTCAGGAACCACAACCCCTTTATTAGAAAAGAATTTCATTTGAAAACCGATTGGATGAGACGACTCACTTGGGTTTCCAATTAAAAAATCTACATTTGTTGTTTGACCATTAGAATTGCAGGCTAGTGTAAATTTTTTTGGCATATTTTGGGTTGTGAAAGTTTATTTAATTAAGTTGTTAATATTCAAAAATAATTTTAATAATTAAAATATCAAATTCAAATTTTAATTAATATTAAAAAATAATAAATCCTGAATTTTCAAAATTATTTTTTTGATATTTTAAATCGGAGTCAATTATTATTTTTTCTTCTAAAATTTTGAAATTTTTAACCTCATAACCAAGAGCTTTTACAATGGCATGTCCAGAAGCTGTATCCCATTCCATAGAGCGTCTTGGGTGAATATAGAGATTTGAATTGCCCTCAATAATTCTAAAAAATTTTAAAGCCGAGGATAGATTTTCAATTTGATGAATTTTTGATGACGAAAAATGTTCCAAACAAAATTTATTTATTAAATCTGCTTTAGTTCTTGGGCTGGTAATAATTTTTAGAGAGTCAGTGATGATTTTGCGCTTAGATTTAATTGGTAAAATATTTTCAAAATTGGAATTATTACCAAGAAAAACTTCATTTCCATTGTTAAAAACAAATTTAGAATTTTCAAAAATTGGTGCATAAATAATGCCAAAAACTGGTGATTTATCTATGATTAGGGCAAGATTTATACAAAATTCATTATTATTTTTAATATAAGATGATGTCCCATCTATTGGGTCTATTAAAAAAAATATTTTATCAGCATTGCGTAATTTTTTTTCTTCACAAATAATTGGTATATGTGGAAAAATTTCAGCAAGCTCTTTGCTAATTATATCGCTAATTTTTAAGTCAGTTGAGGTGACTTTTGAACCGTCTTCTTTAACAAAAATTTCAAAATTTTTGTTATGAAAATTATCTCTGGCAATATTGCCACATTTTTCAATTATATTAAAAATTTGCTTAATTTGTGTTTGGTTTAAAAATTTTTGCACGAATAAATGACCCTATTTTTTGAAGAATATAAACTATTAAAAAAGATATCATTGAAATAATTATAAGCATAAAAATGTTTTCAATGCCAATTTCCATTGACTCAATAATAACAATTGCCGAGGTAATTGGCGTGCCTAGAACCGGTGATAAAAAAGCAACCATTCCAATTATCATCATATTTTTAAAATTGGTAATTTCCCAAGCTAAACTATACACTGAGCCAACCAAATTTCCAAGGGCTATTGCTGGGGCAACCAAACCGCCAGCATTTCCAGCTGTGTAAGTAAAAATGGTGGATAAATATCTACCTATTAATTGTTGATCATCATAAATTATATTAATGCTTTGGAGACTTTCATTAACCGATCTAATTCCGCCGCCAATTGAATAAATGCCAAAATTTATGCCAATTATAGAAACTATAAAGCCAAATATAATTGGAATTAAATGTGATTTTATGCCTTTTAGTAACGAGAATTTTAGGTAAAAATATTTAGTAATTTTAAGCAACAAATAAGCGAGGGTAGCGCAATAAATGGTAATTAATAAATAATGATAGAAATCGCTGTTTTGTAAAAAACTAAAATTAACTATGAAATAAACTGGTCCATGATTAATCATTAAAGCCGATAATATTATTAGGGCAATGCAAGATAAAAATAAGGCTTTAAAATAATATTTGGATTTATTTTTTATGACTTTTTCAATGATATAAACCAATCCGCTAAAAGGAGCATTAAAAGCAATACTAATTCCAATTGCATAACCCATATAAATCCATGTTTCTAATTCAAAATTTAGTAAATATTTTTTAAGGTAATAGGCTAATGAAAAAACTACACAAACTGAAATTACTATTGACGGAGCCTCCCTGCCAAGAGATCCACCTGCATAAGTTGAAATTAGGGAGCTAAAAATTATGGCTATAGCAACTTTAATTCCGATAAAATTTGAAACTTTTTTGTAATCATTTGGTTTATTCTGTAATTTTTTTAAGGAGAAGGTGATGCTGTCAAGACCTGCCCCATATGGGTTGTAGGCATATTTGCGATGAATATATGTGGAAAGCCAAAATAAAAGCGGGGTAATAAATATGCTTAAATAAATGTTATCTACTATTCTATTTTTGGCAATTTCGCTGAACTCATAAAATATCTCACAATAGATTAAAACCCCAATCGATAAAAAAATAGAAATGAAAAAAATAAAAGCAGGGGTAAAAAAAATTTTAACAGAATTTTTTATAAAAAAATCGTAGCAACAAAAAACTTTTTTGAAAATTTTATTTATATTCATTAGCTAGTTTCATATAATTTTCACTTGAAATTTTGATATAATCTATTTCGACTTTGGTCATCATCCGTAAAAATTTTGCGGGATTGCCAGCCCAAATTTCTCCTGATTTAATTATTTTTTTTGGAGTTAATACTCCGCCAGCACCAAGCATGCCGTTAGTCTCAATTTTTGCCAAATCCATAACAATTGATCCCATTCCAACAAAAGCATAATTTTCGATGGTGCAAGCATGAATTATGGCACTATGACCTATCGTGACCCCATCTCCGATAAAAACTGGTGCGCCTTCAGAGCCGGTTTTATTTTGAGCGTGATTTGGGCGCGTTCCATGAATTACACAATTATCTTGAATATTAGAATTTTCTCCAATGGTAATTTTAGTTACATCTCCGCGCAAAACACAATTATACCAAATGCTAGAATTTTTTCCAATTTTTACATCGCCACTTATTGTAGCATTGTTAGCAACGAAAACTGATTGGTCAATTTGCGGAAATGTATCGCGATATTTAATTATATTTGCCATTTTAGTACCATCCTAAAATTTGATATTGTTGATTGTTTAGACAATTTGCGATGTAATTTTTTTTAATTTGGTCTGGATTTATTTTATCTTCCCCCATAACCGACAATCCTCCGTAAATACCACCCATTAAGGCTCCAAACGATGCTCCCGATAGGGTGTATTTAAGATTTTTGCCAGTTAAAAAGCCAAAAAAACCACCAAGAATCCCACCTTTAACCAGACTTCTTCTGGATTCATTCCAAGCCCTTTGTGTCTTATAATCTTCAAGATAAATATCAGCTTTTCTTTTGCATTCTAAAAAATCATTGTTAGCCTGAGCTTTGCCCACTGAAATAAATTTATTATTTTGGTCAAAGATGGGTTTGTATGATGTGCAGGACATAACAAAAATTAGGGTAATTAGTCTAAGAATTTTGGTGGTGAGCAAAGTCATTTTTATTTGATTAATTTTGCTTCTTTATAATATTTTAAAGCTCCATCATGAATTGGAGATGAATTGCCTTGGTTAACCATTTCCTCTTTTTTCAGGGAGGAGAAAACTGGATGTAGAGTTTTGAAATTATCGAAATTTTCGAACACTGCTTTGGTGATTTGATAAACTACATCATTAGAAATTTTTACCGAAGTAACAAGGCTAGCTTTGACTCCAAAAGTAGTTGTATTTTGCTGATTATTAGCATACATTCCACCGGGAACTACTGCCTTAACATAGAATGGATTTAGTTCAATTAATTTATCAATGGTTTTGTCGTCAATTGTAATTAATTTAATTTTGCAAGTTTGACTTGCTTCTTGTAATACTCCATTTGGATTTCCAGCTGCATAAATCATAACATCAATTTTTTCTTCACACAAAGCACTTGGTTGTTCAGAGGGTTGAAGATAAGTAATTGATGAGAAGTTATCTTTTTTCCAACCTTTAACACCCATCAAAACTTCCATCGTTGCATACATACCAGAACCTAGAGGTCCAAAGTTAACTTTTTTTCCAACGATATCATCTAAAGTTTTGATACCAGATTTTTCAAGAACAGCGATGGTAAAAGTTTCCGTGTATAAAGAAAATACCGATCTTAAATCCTTGAAAGGACTTTGGTCAGCAAAAAAACCTGAACCATTATAAGCATTATATTGCCAATCCGATTGAACAATACCAAATTCAATTCCAGAGTTTCGGATTGCATTTAAATTTGATACTGAGCCGCCAGTTGATTCTACCGAACATCTAATGCCATGTTCATTTCTACCGCGATTTAACAATCGACAAATTGCTCCACCAGCTGGATAGTAAACCCCAGTGATGGCACCAGTTCCAATATTAGTATATTTTGTACCGCTAAAAGCCTGATTTGAAAAGAATAACATAGTAATCAATAAAGATGATAATGTAATAATTTTGTTGGTAATTATTTTCATACTTAAGTATTTGTGTAGTTGGAATTTTTACAATCTTAAAAAATTTATAAAAAAAAAATTGTAAGTCAAATTAAAATTTAAAAAATATTAATATTAAATATTTAAAAACCAATTAAATGTGTAAAAAAAAATTTTTGACATTAAAAAAAAATCAAATATTGTTTGTGTTAATTAAAATTTAAAAATTGAATTTTGAAACTAGTTTAAGTTTATAAAAAATAATTTTTATGATATTTAATTTTTATGTTGATTAAGTTTTCCGTTGTTGTCTAATCGTTTTTAGACAAAGATGTTATTAGCATTTATTAATATCAAAATATATTTATTAACCTAAAATTTACTTGAAATATGAAATTATGGAAGCAAGTGCTGATCGGTTTAGCACTCGGTGTTATAGCCGGAATTACCCTTGAAAAAGAAGTTGCCAAAGAGTTAAAAATTTTTGGAACTATTTTTATGAATTTAATTAAAATGGTAATTGTTCCACTCATATTTTTTGCCTTACTTTCTGGTATCACCTCAATTAGTGGCGAAGGAAATTTTACTCGTGTTGGTGTCAAGGGATTCAGTGCCTATATATTAACGGCAGTTTTTGCAGTTTTAATTGGCATTTCTGCTGGTCATATTATGAAACCGGGTGAAGGTGTAAATATGCAGGAATTAATTAAGCAATCCGAAACTGACAATAAAAAAGCTTTTGAAGACACCTTAACTGTTGCTAAAACCAACAAAACTGCCAAAGATTTTTTAATTGAATTGATCCCAACCAATCCTATTAAAGCAATGGCTGATGATAAATATTTACAAATTATAGTTTTTACAATTTTTCTTGGAATTGTTATTAATATGGTTGGAGACAAAGCTAAACCAATTAAAGAAATTATAAATTCAGCTTCAGCAGTTTTTTTTAGAACTATTGAAGTGATTATTAAATTAGCCCCTCTTGGCGTTTTTGGATATATGGCATTTTCTATTGCCGACCAAGGTCCAGAAATTCTGCGTTCTCTTGCCAGATTAATATTTACAGTTTTATTAGCATGCTTGGTTCAATACATTATTTTTGGATTTCTAATTGCATTCTTTGCCAGAGTTTCGCCAATGCCTTTTTATCGTAAAATATTTTTTACACAATCATTGGCATTTTCAACCAGTAGCTCGAAAGCTACCCTGCCGACTGCTATGACACAACTTCAAGAAAGATTGGGGGTTTCCAAAACAAACTCTAACTTCTTGATGCCTCTTGGAGTCTGTATTAATATGGATGGAACGGCAATTTATCTTGGAATATGTGCATTATTTTTTGCTCAAGGTTTCGGAATTGACCTTACCTTAAGCAATTATATGATGTTAATACTTACTTGTACTTTGGGCTCAATTGGTGCTGCTGGTATTCCAAGTGGATCAATCATTTTTATGAGTATGGTGCTTGGTTCAATTGGCATCCCTGTTGAAGGTATTGTTGTAATTCTTGGGGTAGATAGAATTTTGGATATGGTTAGAACCACTATTAACATCACCGGCGATAGTGCTATTACCCTAATTGTAGATAAAACCGAGGGCGGGTTAAATGAAAAAATTTATTATGCAAAAGATGTCTAATAATCTTTTTAAAAACTATGCACTTATTTTGTGCATAGTTTTTTTTTCATTCACCAATAATTCATTTGCTGATAACTCAAAATATCTTACTAAATATGCTGGTGATCTAGAAAAAATTGAAAATTTTTTGAATAAAATTTCGAATCTATCCGCAAAATTTGTGCAAAATTCTAATGGCGAGGTTGTCGAGGGGAAATTTTATTTATCTCGAAATCCAAATTCTGCTGGCAAGATGCGGATTGAATATATGGCCGATCCAAAAATTTTAATTGTAGTTAATGGAGCTATACTTTCTTATCACGATATCGAATTAGATGAAGTTTCTCGTCTCAGCACCAACACGACTCCGGCCTCTTTTTTAACTCGACCAAACATAGCTTTTAATAGTAAGGATGTTGAGATAACCAATGTCGAAAAAACCGCGGATTACATAAAGGTTTCGGTAATGAAAAAAAATCGTAAAGATGCAGGAGAGTTTAGTTTAATTTTTAACAACAACCCATTTGAGTTTGTAAAAATGCAGGTAAAAAATGATTTAGATCAAATTATAAATGTTGAATTAAAAAATATTGATTTTCAAAGTAAAATATCCGATAAATTATTTATTATAAAAAATTCTGAAAACGAATAAATAAAAATGGGTTTTAATACACCAAAAAAACATAAAAATCGCCGAGCGGTGATTAGCGATATCAATATCACACCTTTTGTTGATGTATTGTTAGTTTTGTTAATTATTTTTATGGTTGCTGCTCCAATGCTTACTAGTTCTGTTGATGTTAACCTTCCTCAAGGTTCGGTCAACCCGGAAAATGACAAGATGCAAACCATTACCATTTCAGTTAAGGCTGATAAAACAATTTATTTACAAGATGATCAGGTTAAATTTTCGATTTTACCAACTAAATTAAAAGAAATTTCAGCAAATAATTTTGATAGAAAAATTTTTGTTCGCGCTGATAAAAATTTAGATTACGGAAATGTTATGGAGGTGGTTAAAACAATCAGCCAAGCCGGTTTTTCTAAGGTTGTATTGGTAACTGAAATTTCTAAATGATTAAAAACTTACTATATTCATTTTTTATTCACCTAGTTTTATTTTTAATAATTTACTTTACCTTTTTAAAAAAAGAAAATATTGAAATTGAAACAGAAAATGAGGTTATGGTTAGTGTTGAAGCTCTATCAAGCAAAGGAGTTCCGCCAATTAATGAAATTGTATCTAAAAAATCAGAAATTAAGGAAGTTGTTAAAAAACTTGATGAGCAAAAATTGCCAAAAAAACCAAATGAAAAAATCAATCAAGCTATAAAAATTCTCAAAAAAGATATTATAAATCCTATTAACAAATCACCTGAAAAGATTAAAATCGATAAGCCAAAATTAGAAGAGATAATAAAGGATGATTTACAAAAATTTATAGATAATCAAGATGTTGATTTGCCTAAGATTCCCGAAGATGTTGTAAAGCCTATTATTAACGAGAAGAATAAGGAAGAAAATTCCCTAAATATTTTAAATTTAAAAGCCATTAAAAATATTAACAATGAGGATCTCGGGTCTTCTTTAAGTGCTAGAGAGACGATTAACATTCAATCGCAAATAAAAATGTGTTATAAACGAGCCCTCGAAGAATCTGGCTTTGAAAGCCAAACTAAAATTGTTATTAAAATCGAAATTAGCATTGATGGTTATATCGAAAATGATTTAGACGACTCAATTGATTTTGAAAAATATAATAATCCTGCTTTTAAGGATTACAAAATTATCATAGATAATGTCAAGAGGGCACTAGAATTGTGCAGTCCGCTTCGAAATTTACCAAAAGAAAAATATGATTCTTGGAAAGAAGTTTCTTTGCAATTTGATTTGAGTAAAAAATAATTACAAAAATTTGGAGAGGATTTTCTCAAAATCTGGGAAGCTAGTATTAATAATCTGGTCATCATCAAGATTAATTCCATTTTCAAGACAAAGCCCCATTATTGAAAAGGACATAGCAATGCGATGATCCATCGCTGTATTGATATTTACCAACTGTTTTGGCATTGTAAATCCACCATTAATTTCTAAAAAATCATCGCCAATTTTAACTTCAACTCCACAATTAATTAGGTTGTCAGCAATCATTTTGAGGCGGTTACTTTCTTTTACTTTTAATTCAGCTAGGCCGTTTAATTTAGATGTGCCAATGGCAAAAGCACAAGCAATTGCCAAGATTGGAAATTCATCAATCATTGATGCCGAGCGCTCGCTTGGTACTTCAACTGCATTTAAATTGCTAGATTCAACGGCAATATCGGCAACCAATTCACCACCAACTTGACGAAGATTTTGGTATTCAATATTGCCACCCATTTCTTGTAATGTGGTAACTAACCCAGTTCTTAAAGGATTGACCCCAACATTTTTTAATAATATTTTTGAATTTTTAACCAGTAAGGCACCAACAATAAAAAAAGAAGCTGAAGAAATATCATTTGGAATTTTAAAATCTTTGGCATCAAATTCTTGGAAGCCATTATAAGAAATTTTGGTACCATTTTGCCAAGATTCAAGCGATAGTTTTAAGCCGAGATGTCTCATCATAATTTCGGTGTGATCACGACATTTATCTGGTTCAAAAATTGTAGTGGTTCCGCGAACTCGAAGTGAAGCTAGAAGAATACAGCTTTTGACTTGAGCCGATGCCATCTTCATTGTGTATTCAATTGGAGTAGCATTTTCGTTGCCAATTATGGCAAATGGCATATAGTTGTTTTGTCGGGCAATTATCTGTGCTCCAAATCGATGGATTGGTTCAAATACTCTAGCCATCGGTCTTTTTCTTAGAGATTTATCTCCTGTAAAAAAGCTGGTAAAATTATAAGGACAAACCAATCCTGCTAGTAGGCGAGATGAGGTTCCAGAATTGCCCATATCGATGATCTCTGCTGGTTCGCATAGCCCAGCTATTCCTGAGCCTATAACCTCGTAATGATCGTTCCTTTTGTTGATTTCAACCCCCATCAATCTCATTGCATTGATGGTGTTTAATACATCTTCTCCTTCGAGTAGATTATTAATTTTAGTTATTCCATTGGCAAGAGATGCAAAAATTATGGAGCGATGGGATATTGATTTATCTGGGGCTACCTCAATTTCTCCTAAGAGTGGTTTGTTAGATTTTTGAACGATTTTTACCATTATAGTTACTCAATAAATCTTTTAATTACATTAATTATTTGCTCAATCCAAATAATTAAAGCGATATTTAGGGTTGCACAAATGCATATAATTAAGCGGGTGTTGCCATAATCCTCGATTTGTATTTTATTGACAGGTTCATCGAAATACATAATTTTAATAATTCTTAAATAGTAAAAAGCTGAAATTGTAGATATAACAACCGCAATAATTACGATATAGATTAAACCAAAACTAACTGCACTTTTTAAAATAAAGAATTTTGCAAAAAAGCCTGCCAGAGGTGGAATGCCAGCTGAAGAGAAGAGTAATGCGGTTAAAGAAATTGTCATAACCGGATTGGTTTTGTATAGACCGCCGAGGGAATTAATATTGAAAATTATATCATTTTGATGATCGGATTCATCACCCGAATTTGAGGAAATTATTGTTAAAAAACTAAGAATTCCAATAGATATTAGGGCATAAATTATTAAATAAAAAATTCCAACCGAAATTGAGTTTTTATCAAAATTAGAAATCCCGATAAAGATGAAGCCTAAATGACTAATTGAGCTGAAAGCTAAAAGCCTTTTAAGATTTTTTTGAAATATTGCACCGAGGCTTCCGATGATGATGGATAACAATCCTACTAAGATTACGATTTTGCATAAGATTACCCAAGCAAACTTGCTAGCAATTATAATTAATGCTGAAACTGCGGTGAATTTAACAGCGGTCCCAAAGAAAGCGAGTACCGCAGTTGGGGCTCCTTGATATACGTCTGGTGCCCACATATGAAATGGAGCTGCAGAGGTTTTGAAAAATAAAGCTGTTGCAACTAATATTGTGCCAAAAACTAAACCAGCTGGTATTTCCTCGGGTTTTAATTTGCTAATAAATTCATGGATATTGTCAAAATTTGTTGACCCAGAAAAGCCATAAACTAATGAAATTCCAAATAATAAAATGCCCGAAGCTAAACTTCCTAGTATAAAATATTTGATACCCGCTTCCGATGATTGCCCAGATTTAGTGTTAAATGAAGCCAATAAATACAAGGATAATGCTTGCAGTTCAAGTCCTAAATAAAAAACTAAAAAGTCATTTGCACTAATCATAATTAAACCACCACAGGTGGAAATAAGCAATAAAGCTAAATATTCTGAACTATATTTTTCTAGGGTAAAAATATAACGAACTGAAACCAGAATTATTATGGTTAAAATGGAAATTATTATACATTTTAAAAGAGAAATTAGGGCACTAGCATTAAGCATATCATTGAAATGTTTTTGCGGAGCGCCAAAGCCTTTAACAGCAAATGATAATGCTAAACCAGTGACAATTAAGGAAAATAGATGAGAAAAAAATAGGAATTTTTGGTTTTTTTTATTGAAAAAAATATCTAGTGTTAAAAGTAAAATAGCTCCACAAAATAATATTAATTCTGGAATAATTAGAAATAGTTTCATGTTTGTTAAAAATTAGTTATTGTGGCGGTGTTAGTTTTAAAACAAAATTTGCGATTTCAAGAGATTTTTCGCTATAAAAATTAGTGATTAAACCCGGAAAGATTCCGATTCCAATTACCATTATAGCTAAACCAATTAAAACTACAGCTTCGGAAAAATCTAAATCTTTTAATTGTTTAATTTTATCGTTGTGAATTTCGCTAAACCAAACTCTTTTATACAGCCACAGCATATAGCAAGCACCAAAAATTACTCCCGTTCCTGCTAACAAAGCCATAAATTTATTAACTTTAAATAATCCAATTATTGTCAAAAATTCCCCGATAAATCCGCTTGTTCCAGGTAATCCAACTGAACCCATAGTAAAAATCATCGCTAACAAAGCAAAGTTTGGCATTTTTAGAGCTATACCTCCTAAATCCTTGATTTTCTTGGTGTGAAGTCGATCGTAAATATAGCCAACACATATAAATAATGCTCCAGAAATAATTCCATGGCTAATCATTTGAGTGATCGCCCCATCAATTCCTTGTTGATTAAGGCTAAAAATTCCAATAGTTACAAAACCCATATGGGCAACAGAAGAGTAGGCGATCATTTTTTTCATATCTTCTTGCATTAAGGAGACGAATGAACCATAGATAATGGCAATGATACTTAACACAAAAATTGTATCTGCAAAATAGGCTGAAGCTAGAGGAAAAAAAGGTAAGGAAAATCTAAGAAAGCCATAGGCTCCAAGTTTAATTAAAATGCCAGCTAAAATTACTGAACCTGCGGTTGGAGCTTGAACGTGAGCATCTGGAAGCCAAGTGTGAAATGGAAACATTGGAACTTTAATAGCAAAAGAGGCGAAAAATAAAACAAAAAGCCATGATTGATATTGTAAGGGCAAAACCTCTTTAAGTAATGCGGTAAGTTGAATAATGTCGGTGGTTTTAGTGTGAAGGAAAATTACAATTATGCCAATTAAAAAAAACACCGAACCAAAAAGAGTATATATAAAAAATTTATAGCTGGCATAAATCCTGTTTTCTTGCCCCCAAATTCCGATTACTAAAAACATCGGAATCAAAGTTGCCTCAAAGAAGATATAAAAGAACATTAAATCAAGAACACTAAAAGCCCCGATTACAAATGATTCGATAAGTAAAAAGCATATCACAAATTCTTTAACTCTTTTAGTTATTGAATTAAATGAAATTATATAACAAATTGGAGTTAAAAGGGCGGTTAAAAAAATCATAGTAATTGAAATTCCATCAACCCCAACGAAATATTTGATGTCAAATTCTTCGAATAATTTGTAGTTATATTGATATTGGTAATTTAGATCATGAGTATCAAAATTAATTAAACAAATGCATGAAATAATAAAATTAATAATTCCAATCAAGCAACCATAGCCATATAAAATTTTTTTGCTTTCGATGCGCATTGGCATTAAAAAAATTGCCGATAAAAGTGGAAGAAAAATTAATATTGTGAGTGGATTGAAATCGTTAATATTCATGATTAAAATGGAATCTTTGGACTAATTTAAATATTGGTTATTAAATATCTATGTTTTAAAATTATTTGTAAAACAGAAATTTTTTAAATAAATTTCAATAAACATTTTATTTTAAAAAAACCATTTAAGCAAATCAAATTTTTATTTTTTCATGATAAATTTTGACGAAAAACAATTAATTATAAAAAATAAACTTGACCAGCTTGCTATCATTATAGAAAAAATCTATCCTACCCATAAAAAAATAGATATTTTTAGTTTTTTTAAACCTAAAAAAAATCCCATTAATTTTGGTTTTTATATTTATGGCGATGTTGGCAGAGGTAAAACTGCCTTAATGAAATATTTTTATGAAAATATCAAAAATACCCCAAAAATCTATATTCATTTTCATGAATTTATGCATTTAATTCACAAAAATCTTCATAAAATTCGTTTAGAATCGAAAAAATATGATGATGAGTTGATAGAGGCCATAAAATTGATTATCTCCAAGCAAAAACTAATATGTTTTGATGAATTTCAGGTTCTTGATGTTGCCGATGCTATGTTGCTATCGAGGATTTTTCAATATTTTTTCAAGCAAAAAATCTTTGTTGTAATAACTTCTAATTTGCACCCATTAAAGCTATATTCAAACGGTCTTCAGCGCGAATTATTTTTGCAATTTATAAAAAATGAATTGATGCAAAATTTAGAAATTTTGTCTTTAAATCATCAAACCGATTATCGTAAAAAAATTTTATCCCATAAAAAAAAATTTTTTGTAAAAAATGCTAAAAATTCTGAAATTTTTAAAAATATAATTGCAAATTTAACTAAAAATAAGGTAAAAAAAACTAAAATTATTAGGGTCTGGGGTCGAGATATTGAAATTAAAAATAGCTATGAGGATATAGTTATTTTGGATTTCAAAAATTTTTTTACTCAAAATTTATCGAGCGATGATTATCGAGAATTTTTTAAAAATTTTGCTATTATTATCGTTAAAAATATTCCAAGGCTTGATAAATCAATGCTTAACGAAATTCGTCGTTTTACTTTATTTATTGATGAAGGCTATGAAGCCAAAAAACAATTTTATTTTTTAAGCAAATCATCATTAAAAAACTTAGAATTACAAACTGCGGAGATTTATTATTTTGCTCGAACTATTTCAAGAATTCATGAACTTATCCAATAAAATTACCTTGAATAAAAATTAAAAATGCTATAAAATTCAATTTAGAATATATAATAAATATCAATTTAAACTTTATAATACTACCTATGAAAAAACAAATTTTGCTTATTGCCTTAATTACGGCTTTAATATTTTCTTGCTCAAAAAATTCAAATCAACAAAATCAATCGATTGGTTTATCTGAAAAAAAATTAAATATAGTTAATGAAAAAGAATTGCTTAGAAAGGTTGTTTATTTTGATACAGATAGCTACAAAATTAACAAAGAAAATGCTTTGGCTATCAAGGCAATAAAAGCACAAATTTCTCAAAACACAAATTTCACTATCGTTGCCGAAGGTCATTGCGACGAAAGAGGAGCCAATAAATATAATTTTAAACTTGGCAAAAAAAGAGCTTTAGTAGCAAAAAAATTGCTTGAAAAATCTGGAATTGCCAAAAACAAAATTTCTGCAGTTAGTTTTGGCGAATCAAAGCCAGTAGATACTGCTAGCAACGAAGAGGCTTGGGCTAAAAATAGAAGAGTCGAAATTATTGTTTTAAAATAATTAATTTTTTAATCGCTTACATTTTAAATTTTTTTCGAATGTAAGCGATTTTTTTTGTCCAAAATTTCTAAAAATTCAGATTTAAATTTTTTTAAGTGATTTTTTGACCGACTTTTCTTCTGATTTTTTTTTATTTAATTTTTTAAGTTTTACTAGAATTTTATCACTAGTTTTGGTGATTTCTGCTTTGGTTTTTTCATCAAAATTGCCAATATTTACTGCATAATAAAAATTTGATGAAGAGCTAGATTGAGATAAATTATTTTCGCTAGAAGTTGAGTTTATGTTAGCTTGTTTTGCTGAAAAAATTAAATAATTATTTTCGGTTAAAACATTAATTTGTTCGGGGTTAATTCCAGAAAAATTTAGCTCATAATTCATAAAATTTTCATCTTCACTGAAATTTAAAGAAGCGGAAATTTTATTTAATTGTCGTTGATTTTCGGATTTAGAATTTTCCTTATAATGCTCTTCAAAGGCTTTTTGCATTGTTTTGCGATGATGAAGCATTGTTCGATGCATTTTTTCATGAATTTCGTCAAATTCGCTAAAAAAATCATCTTCATAAAAATCATCATCAAAAAAACTGTAATGGGATTTTTTGTAATCTTGGTGTTTTTGACAAGAATTTGTGGTTAAAATTCCTATAAACAAAAAAAATATCGCTAAAAAAATTCTTGAAGAAAAAATATTTTTAAAAGAATTTTTAAAGGATGAAAAAAATCTTTTAAATCGACATTTTTTTTGGTTGGAATGACTGTTGTGATTTACAATATCATTTTTTTCATTAATTTTATTGGTCATATATTAAAAAAATTGTTATTAAAGTTATTATTTTGAAATATAAATTTGCTTTAAAAAAATTCAAGTAAAGTTCAAATGAAAATTTTTATAAAAATTAAACCATATTCTAAAATTAATTCAGTTTTGAGTGATAAAATTAATTTATTGGGCGAGAGGGAGATTGAGATTAAAATTGCTGAAGTCCCAGTTGATGGCAGGGCGAACGAAACTTTGATTGATTTTCTTGCCAAATATTTTAAAATCCAAAAAAAATATATTAAAATAATTAATGGTCTTAAGTCACGAAATAAAATAATTGAAATAATTGAAGAATAATGTTTGGAAAAAATAAAATATTAGCCCCAATAAGCAATTCAGGGCAAGAACTTGATATTCAAGAAATATTTCCAACTCTGCAAGGGGAGGGCTATTTTGCTGGTGTTCCTGCGGTTTTTGTTCGACTTGGCGGATGTAATTTGGCTTGCAATTTTTGCGATACCGAGTTTGAATCATTTCAAAAAATGTCATTGGCAGAAATTTTAATTGAGGTATTAAAATGTTCGAAAAATTCTAAAGATGAAATTGTGCGAAAATTAGTAGTAATTACTGGAGGTGAACCAATGCGTCAGCCAATTGAAAAATTATGTAAAGAACTTATAAAGCTTGATTTTAAGGTGCAAATCGAAACTAATGGCACAATTTTTCGAGAATTGCCAAAGAAGGTTTTTATTGTTTGTTCGCCAAAAATTTCTAATAAAAAATATCATAAAATTCGTGAAGATTTATTGCCAAAAATTAATAATTTTAAATTTATTATATCGGCACAAAACCTTGATTATAGCTATGTTGGAGAAGTTGGTCAGAGTTTATTTAATATTCCAGTTTATGTGCAACCGATGGATGAATATGACGATGAAAAGAATCGTAAAAATTATGATTTAGCTATTAAATTATGTTTGGAAAATAATTATATTTTATCGCTTCAGACTCATAAAATTTTGGGATTAAGATAGATCCTTAAAGAATTTCTATTGGCACTGAATTTTTTAAAACTTTTTTTGAAACTTCATGAATTTCTCCAACCCGCATTTCGCCTAGTTGAAACGGTCCAAAACTTACTCTAATTAATCTACTTACTTGAAGTCCAAGATGTAGCATAATTTTTCTAATTTCACGATTTTTTCCTTCGGTTAATGAAACCGAAAGCCATGAATTAGATTCCTTTTCGCTTTCAACTTCAACCTTGATTGAGCCATATTTGATGCCATCAACGGTAATACCCTTAACCAATGCCTTCAATCGTTCGTGATTTAATTTGCCAAAAACTCGAACTCGATATTTACGTACCCATTTGCTTTTTGGAAGCTCGATATAGCGAGCTAAAGCACCATCAGTGGTTAATAATAACAAGCCTTCGGTGTTAAAGTCTAGTCTACCCACACTAATTAATCGTGGTAAATTTTTTGGTAAAATATCAAAAATTGTTTGGCGATTTTCGGGGTCATTATTAGTGCAAATAGTGCCGACTGGTTTGTAAAATAAAAATAATTTAGTGGGCTGTTTTGCATTAATTAATTTACCATCAATCTTGATGGATTGATCCGTGATTAACAAGGCGGGGTGGTCGATGGCTTTGCCATTAACCTGAACTCTACCTTCCAATATTAATTGCTCAGCTTCACGACGCGAACAAAAACCGCTTTGGGCAATTATTTTGGCAATACGAACTCCTTTGCTCGAATCCTGATTGTTTGAATTTTTTGCTTTAAAAGTTTTTTCTATATTATCCATGATTAAATTTGATTTTTTTATAATTATTTGCCTGATTTACAAATTCCTTAAAAAGTTTTTTATCGGCTGGCGAAGTTTGAAATTCAGGGTGCCATTGTACCCCAATGCAAAAAGGATGATTTGGTTTTTCAAAGGCTTCAATGATGCCATCATCTGCCTTGGCAACTACTTTTAAATCATCACCAACGCTTTTTATAGCTTGGTGATGCGAGGAGTTGGTGGCAAATTTTTCATTTTGAACAATTTGATAAAATTGTGAATTCTTTTCAATGTTTATATCATGATATGGAGTTCCGTATTCTTTGAATTCCGTAAAGTGACTTTGCTCATGATCAATGTATTTACAGTTATCTGGATATTCACTTTGGTCATGATCCATAAAATTTTTTTCATCTAAAATGTGTTGAATAATTTTACCACCATGTAAAACACTGATTAATTGCATACCATTGCATATTCCAAAGATTGGCAAATTAGTTTTTAAAGCCCGCTTAACAAATTCATATTCAAAATTCTCGCGTGTTAAATTTAACTTAACCGTAGGGTGAATATATTCTTCGTTGTAGCGTTTTGGGTGAATATCCATATAACCTCCAACTACCATTAATCCGTCGATTATAGCCAAATAATCATCGATTTTTTCATAATCATAGGTCATAATAATTGGTAATCCACCAGCATCCGAAATGCCATCAATATAATTTTTTCGAATCGCATAGAAATCTTTCTTGGAATAAGTATTTTCTGCACCATTCTGAAAATCTGGCAAAACGCCAATTATAGGATTTAATAATGTCATATTAGTTATATTTAGTTAGTTCAATTGCCGATGCCAATGCGGTCATGTTGGCAATTAATTGATAAAGATTGTTAAAATTGGAAATTTTTAAATTGTGATTTTGTTGGCTGATATTTTGCGAATTATAAAAAATTGCTCCCATAGAATTTAAATTTCCGTGATCATCCTTTTGTGGATTAGTACGATAAATGGTTTCGATTAAATTGCCGTTAGCTATGTATAATAAAGGCTCGCTGGCACCATCATTAATTTTATCTTCGGTAAAAATTCCTTCTTGAATAATTACACTATGAGTCTGAGTTGAGCCTTTAACCATATTCATTTTATTGCGCTCTTTTTTATTTATCTCAATAATTTCTTGAGAATTATTTACTGCCCAAACCGCCATTCCGTATGTTCCATTATTAGCTTTTAGAAAGCAATAAGGGGTTAATTTTATATGATGTTGGCGATATTTTTCTTGAATTTGGTTGAGGATTTTATCGATTTGTTTGACTAAGCATTCAAGTCCAATATTTTCCTTAAAATCAAGATTGTCGCAACTATCGTGAAGTGAAGAAATAAGCCAATGATCAATCTTTAAAATTTCTCCAATTTCTTGGGCAATTTGATTGTAAATATTGAAATGATTGGTTTTTGTGCGCTGAAACCACCCTAAATTAATCGATGGATTAATTGGAGTTGTGATGTTTTGCAAAATTTCTGGAATGCCGTTGGTTAAATCATTGTTTAAAATTGCAAAATCGGCATAGATTTTTTGGTTATTTTCAGCAATTGCTAATTTGCCTGAAATTTTTTGTAATGGATATAACTTGATTTTACTTGAATTTTCAAGGTCTAAGGAGATTTCTTTTAGAATTTCTGGATTATAAGTGGTGATAAAAATTTGATAATTTTTGCCTAAAATTTTTTGTAAAGCTGATAAATTTTCTAGATATTTTTGATTACGAGTGTGATTTTCGGGTATAATAAAAATATTTTTTATACTTGATGAATTTGTTTCAATTTTTTTTGATTGAAAATAATTTTGTAAAAAAATTTCGAATTGTTGTTGGCAGTTTTTTTGACCAATATTTGACAAATTATTAAAGCCAGCTGGATAGCAATTGGTATCGACTGGGGCGATTTTATGAGAATTATGGCGGATGTCGACAGAATTATAAATTAGGGCAGGGTGGTTACGAAATTTTTCGTCAAAATAATTTTTTAAATCATGATTTTTGGCAATAATTATATCGGTAATATTTGATAATTGAATCATGATTAGTTAGTAAAATTCTCGGAATATGATTTTGGCTTAATTTTGCTTTCATTTGGCAGGATTATTTCAAAATCAAATTGGTTTTTTTCTAAAAATTTAACGGCATCTTCTTTGTTATTAAATTCATATTTTAATTGAGTTTGAGTGTTGTTAGAAGCTACCCAATTCATAATATTATTTTGATGGCGATGAGCAATATTATTTGCAGGCTCCACAATCCATTTTTGGGCATTATTTT